>DATGWF010000017.1:0-11800 GCA_035299585.1 Microbacteriaceae bacterium | reverse complement strand
CCGGCGCGGAGTTTGCGCTGCTGACCGCCGCCGTGCAAGTGCGCTTCGAGGGAAGTGGTGCGAGGCACGAGGAGTGCGCCAACACCCTGTGGTCCACCAATCTTGTGGGCCGACACGCTGACGAGGGTGTCCGGGTTGCGTGTTTGGAGGGCCGCGAAATCGATTCGTTCGTGGCCGTAGGCCGCAACAGCGTCGAGGTGCAGTGCGATTCCAGCTCTGCCGGTAAGGTCAGCGAGCGCATCGACCGGCTGGATTGTGCCGGTCTCGTTGTTGACCCAGATCGCGGTCGCGAGGGCGATGCGCCCGGCATGTTCGTCGAGGGCGCGCGTCCAGGCGGCTTCGTCGATGCGCCCTCCGCGGGTGAGTGGCACCCATGCAATCTGGGCGCCATGAACGCGTTCGAGCCATTCGACGGTGTCGAGGACGGCGTGGTGCTCCCCTTCGGGGACGACGATGACGTTTCGGTCTGATCCGGTGGCACAGAATCGACCGACGAGGGCGAGGTTGATCGCTTCCGTGCCACCGGAAGTGAGCACGACCTCAACCGCTTCGGCACCGAGACTCACCGCGATCTCGGCGCGTGCGGCTTCGACACGGGATTTGGCCTGTTGACCGTACCGGTGGAGCGACGAGGGGTTTCCGAATGCATCGAGCGCCTCGCGCATGGCTGCGGTCGCCTCCGGGCGCATCGGGCTCGTTGCCGCATGGTCGAGGTACTGCATGGCCGCTCTTTCGGAAGGCTCCCGTGGCGCGCTGCCGCGGGAGAGGTTCGCCACTACTCTAGAGCGCATGAGTCCTGCCGCACCTGCCCGGTCGTTGGGCCTGCACCGGGTTTCGGGGGGTTTCGAGTTGCGGGTGTGGTCGAAGTCGGCGCTCGCGATGACGGTCACGATCTACCCGCCGGACAGTGCGGAAACTGCCCGTGTTTCGCTTCCCCTGGTGAAGCAACGCGGTTCGGTGTGGGTGGTGCGCTCTGAGGCGTTCACGGTCGGATCGAGCTACACGATCTGCGCGGCCGGCCCGACCGGGCCGCAGCACGCCTTCGATCCTTCGAAGCCTCTCGTCGACCCGTATGCCCGAGGGGTGCAGTGGTTCGGCGGGGAGCTTCGAGCCGTCGTTGTGGATGACGAATTCGATTGGGCGGCCGATGCGAAGCCGCTCGTTCCCCTCGAGCGGGCCGTCGTGTACGAGGTGCACGTCAAGGGGTTCAGCAAGTTGAACACGGCAATTCCGCTCGAATTGCGGGGTACCTATGCCGGTCTGGGTCACGAAGAATCGATCCGGTATCTGCAAGACCTCGGGATTACGACCGTCGAGTTGCTTCCGGTGCAATCTTTTGTCTCCGAGTCGCACCTGCTCGAGCGTGGCGCGGTCAACTACTGGGGGTACAACACCGTCGGCTTCTTCGCCCCGCACGCGGCATATGCCACGCGGACGGCGCAAGCCGAGGGTGCCGACGCGGTCGTACGCGAGTTCAAGGCAATGGTCCGCTCGCTCCACGCGGCCGGCATCGAGGTGATTCTCGACGTGGTGTACAACCACACCGCCGAAGAAGGACTGGGCGGCCCGGTGTTCCATTTCCGTGGCCTCGATAACAAGCACTACTACCGCCAGGACCCCAAGGGTCACTACATCGATACCACCGGGTGCGGCAACACCGTGAACTTCGGCGAGCCCGCGGCGGTCGCACTCGTGCTCGACTCCATGCGATATTGGGCCACCGAAATGGGCGTCGACGGCTTCCGTCTCGATCTCGCCACCACGCTCGGTCGAGGGGCACACGGCGAGTATTCTCCGCAGCATCCGCTGCTGCAAGCCATGCTCAGCGACCCGGTGATTTCGGCGAGCAAGCTCATCGCCGAACCGTGGGATGTCGGCTGGGGTGGCTGGCAGACCGGGAACTTCCCCGCCGGCTTCAGCGAGTGGAACGACCGCTATCGCGACCGGATGCGCGATTTTTGGCTGGGCGATCTGCGCCGCGAACGCGAGAGTGGAAACGCGGGTAGCGGTATCGGTCGATTTGCGACGCGATTAGCGGGATCATCGAACACGTTTAGCGAGGATCGCGGCCCGCTCGCCTCGGTCAATTTCGTCACCGCTCACGACGGCTTCACCCTGTTTGACCTCACTGCCTTCGACGGCAAACACAACGAGGCCAACGGAGAACACAACCGCGACGGCTCGGACAACAACACCAGCTACAACCACGGTGTCGAGGGATTCACCCACGATCCGGGCGTTTTGGCCGACCGCCGAAAGTCGGTCCGGAATCTGCTCGGAACGCTGTTGCTCTCGGCAGGGGTCCCCATGCTGTGCGCCGGCGACGAGTACGGTCGGAGCCAACGCGGCAACAACAACGCGTACTGCCAGGACGGCGAAATGACGTGGCTGAGCTGGCAACGCACCCCCGAGCAGGAAATGCTGTTTCGCATCACTCGCCGGCTCATCAGAATGCGCCGCGAGAACCCGGCGTTGCGACCTGAACGATTCGGCCGGTTTGGCGAGACGGTTCCGAACGCGAGCCAGATGGACTGGTACAACGCCAAGGGCCAGACGATGTCGGTCGATGACTGGAACAACCCCATCGAACGCACCCTGCAGTATCTCGCCGCGTCGAGCCCGGACGATGAGGACTTCAACCGCATTCTGCTCGTGGTGCACGCCCGCGAGTCCGACCAGAATGTCGTGCTCGCTCAGCACGCGGGTGTCACCGGCTACCGGCGCATCTGGGATTCTGCCCTCGAGGCTCCGCCCGCCTCCGGGCACGCCGCCGAATTCCTTGCGGGAGACACCATCGTCATGTCACCGCGATCGATGCAGCTGTTCTGGGCGTTCTGATGAGCCACACACCGGCGATGGTGCGCTGCGACGGCGCGGGGGTCGCCTACTCCGTGCACCGGTACCGTCACAACCCCAGTGCGAGTTCCTACGGACTCGAAGCCGCCGAGCAGCTCGGCCTCGACCCCGCAGCGGTATTCAAGACGCTCATCGTCGCACTCGATATCACCCTGGGTGTCGCCGTCGTGCCGGTATCTGGACTGCTCGACCTCAAGGCCTGTGCCGCCGCGTTCGGCAGCAAAAAGGCGGAACTGGCCGATCCGGCGATTGCGCGGCGCAAAACCGGCTACGTCATCGGCGGCATCAGCCCCATCGGCCAGAAGACGTCGCTTCCGACCGTCATCGACGAAAGCGCACTCGCGCTCGAAACCATCTACGTTTCCGCGGGGGTACGTGGCGCCGATATCGGCCTCTCGCCGCTCGACCTCGCTGAACTCACCGGGGCAGATTTCGCCCGAATCGCTCGCGCCTGACGCGGCGCCTGATGTCTGCACGATTCCGGTCGAAACCTCACTACTGTTAGGTCATGGCGCCGAGTTCTGCTCCCTTCGTCCCGAGTGCTGGACGTGTTCCGATTCAGTTCCTTCGACCGGCCAGCGCCGATCCGCGCTGGAATGCGAAAGCGTTCGTTGGGGAGGTCGTGCCGTTCACGGCCACGGTGTACCTCGAAGGCCATGACGAAGTCGGCGCAGTGCTGGAAATCACGACGCCGGACGGTCATACCGCCACCCATCGCATGTCGAGCATGGGCCCGGGAACTGACCGCTGGACGGTGTCGTTGCTCATGCATGACACGGGGCTCGTACACTGGCGGGTCATCGGATTGTGTGACGACTGGGCAACGTGGCTCCACACTGCCGACATCAAGCTTGCGGCCGGGATCGACGAGTCCGTTACGCGCGAGATTGGCGCGCGATTGTGCGATCGTGCGTCGACCGCCGACGCCACTCCAGCGCGCAGCGCCGCGGTGCGAAAAGAGCTCACCGCGCTGGCGAAATTGCTCCGCAACCCCAAGACAGCGTCTGAGACAGCTCTCGAAGCGGCACACAGTCCGACCCTGACGTCGGAGTTTTGGGAGCGACCGCTCGCGACGCTCATGAGCGAGTCACCCGCACAGACCCTCAAGGTGGAACGATCCCGCGCCGGGGTCGGCAGCTGGTACGAGTTCTTCCCGCGGAGCGAGGGAGCCGTGCGTGCCGCAGACGGCAGCTGGACAAGCGGTACCTTCGTCACAGCGCAGCGGCGCCTGGCAGAGGTCGCCCAAATGGGATTCGACGTTGTGTATCTTCCGCCGATTCACCCCATCGGGCTCACACACCGCAAGGGGCCCAACAACACCCTCGTCGCCGGCCCGAACGATCCCGGGTCGCCGTGGGCGGTGGGTTCCGCCGAGGGCGGGCACGACGCCGTGCATCCCGAGCTGGGCACGCTCGACGACTTCATTTCCTTTGTTGCAGCGGCCCGCTCGCTCGACATCGAAATCGCGCTCGACCTCGCGCTGCAGGCCAGCCCGGATCACCCGTGGGTCACAGCGCACCCGGAATGGTTTACCGAGCTTCCCGACGGAACGATCGCCTACGCCGAGAACCCTCCGAAGAAGTATCAGGACATCTACCCGATCAACTTCGATCGTGACCCGGAGGGCATCCGCGCCGAGGTCCTGCGCATCGTGCGGCATTGGATTGCCGCCGGGGTCCGGATCTTCCGTGTGGACAATCCCCACACCAAGCCGCTCGCGTTCTGGGAGTGGCTCATTGCGACCGTCAACGACGAGTTCCCTGACGTCGTCTTCCTCGCCGAGGCATTCACGCGTCCCGCGATGATGCAGGCGCTTGCGATGGCAGGGTTCCAGCAGTCCTATAGCTACTTCACTTGGCGCAACACCAAGGCGGAGCTGAGCGAGTTCCTCACCGAGATTTCACGGGAGAGTTGCGACACGTACCGGCCAAACCTCTGGGTGAACACCCCCGACATCCTCACGCCGTATCTGCAGTACGGTGGCCGGGCTGCCTTCACGGTGCGCGCAACGATTGCCGCAACGGCCGCCCCCTCCTGGGGTATGTACGCCGGCTTTGAACTCTACGAATCGGTCGCACGCCCCGGGGCGGACGAAGCAATTGACAACGAGAAATACGAGTTCAAACCGCGCGACTTTGCGGCGGCGGAGCAAGCCGGCGCCTCACTCGCGTTGTACATCGGTACGCTCAACCGGATTCGTCGAGAACACCCCGCACTCGGGCAACTCCGCAACCTCGAACTGTTGCACACCGAGGATGACGCGGTGCTCGCCTATGCCAAGCACTTGGATGCCGAGTTCACCGGCACCGGTGCCGCCGACACCGTCATCGTTGTGGTGAACACCGACCCACAGTCGGTCCGCGAAACGAAGGTGCAGGTCGACGTCACCCGGTTTGGGCTTCCCGCCGGTCCGTTCCAGGTTCGTGACCTCGTGACCGGCCACACCTGGACCTGGGGTGAGTCGAACTATGTCCGGCTCGACTCGTTTGAGCAGCCAGCGCACGTGCTCACGGTTGAGCCGCTCCCCGAGGCGAAGCGATGACCATCGAACAACGCATCGCAGACGGCGTGTACCACGACCCGCACGAATACCTCGGTTGGCATCACCTCGGCGAAGAGGACGTCGTTCGGGCGCTCCGTCCGCTGGCGACCGCGGTCAGCGTGGAGGCGGGAGGAGTGTCGTGGCCGATGACCCATCATGAGCGCGGCCTGTGGGAGCTGCGCGCTTCGGCGATCCCGCGCGAGCACCGCATTCGGGCGAGTTACAGCGACAGCCCGGACTGGGTCACCGACGACCCGTATCGCTTCACGCCAACCCTCGGGGAATTGGACCTGCATCTCATCGCCGAAGGTCGTCACGAGGAGCTCTGGCATGCCCTCGGTGCGCGCGTCATGACCCATGAAGGCACCCCTGGCGTCGCGTTCACCGTGTGGGCGCCTCGGGCCCGCGCGGTTCGAGTGTGCGGCGAGATGAACGCGTGGGACGGTCGTCGCCACGCGATGCGGTCACTCGGCACGAGCGGCGTGTGGGAGCTCTTCATTCCAGAAGCCCGAGCAGGGCAGACCTACAAGTTCGAGATCCTCGGCCGCGACGGACACTGGCGACTCAAGGCTGATCCGATGGCACGCGCCGCGGAGGAACCGCCGGCGACCGCTTCGCGAATCACGCAATCGCAGTATGACTGGCGGGATACCGAGTGGATGCTGCAGCGAGCCGCCCGAAATGCCCACGACGCCCCGATGAGCGTGTACGAGGTGCACTTGGGCAGCTGGCGACCGGGTCTCGGATACCGCGAGGCGGCCCCGGCGCTCATCGAGTATGTCCGCGAGCTTGGCTATACGCACGTCGAGTTCCTGCCGCTCGCCGAACACCCGTTCGGTGGCTCTTGGGGGTACCAGGTCAGCGGTTACTACGCGCCGACGGCACGGTTCGGCTCCCCCGACGACCTCAGGTTCCTCATCGACGAACTCCATCGAGCCGGAATCGGGGTCATCCTCGACTGGGTTCCCGGCCACTTCCCGAAGGATGAGTTCGCCCTCGCGCGCTTCGACGGCGAACCGCTCTATGAGCATCCCGATCCCCGGCGCGGCGAGCAGCCGGATTGGGGCACGCTCGTCTTTGATTACGGCAATCCGCACGTACGGAACTTCCTCGTTGCGAACGCGCTGTACTGGCTCGAAGAGTTCCATGTCGACGGCCTCCGTGTCGACGCCGTCGCATCCATGCTCTATCTGGATTATTCCCGCGCAGACGGCGAATGGGTGCCGAATGAGCACGGCGGTCGGGAGCACCTCGAGGCCATCAGATTCCTCCAGGAGACCAATGCGACCGCGTACCGCCGTTCCCCCGGCGTCGTCATGATTGCTGAAGAATCCACGGCGTGGCCCGGCGTCACGCGACCCACCGATCACGACGGCCTCGGATTCGGTCTCAAGTGGAACATGGGGTGGATGCATGACAGCCTGCAGTACATGCAGCGGGACCCGGCATACCGCTCGTATCACCACAACGAACTGACCTTCTCACTGGCCTATGCCTGGAGCGAGCAGTTCATCCTGCCGATCAGCCACGACGAGGTCGTGCACGGCAAGGGGTCACTGCTGGCCAAAATGCCCGGCGACGACTGGCAACAGTTGGCAAACCTGCGGGCCTATCTCGCATTCATGTGGGCGCACCCCGGAAAGAAGCTCCTGTTCATGGGCCAAGAGTTCGGACAGCGTGCGGAGTGGAGTGAGCATCGCAGCCTGGACTGGTGGCTACTCGAGCATGCCCCGCACGCCGAACTGCAACGATTCGTCGCCCGACTGAACACCCTCTATCGCGCGACGCCGGCGCTCTGGCAGCGCGATACCGAGCCGCGCGGCTTCGAATGGCTCGAGGGCGGCGCTTCACGCGACAACGTCATCGCCTTCGCCCGATACGACGCGAACCATGTCCCGCTCGTATGCGTCGTCAATTTCGCCGGCCACCCGCACGAGGACTACCGGGTTGCCTTCCCCTCGGGCGGCGAATGGAACGAAGTGCTCAATTCGGACGGCGTCGAATTTGGCGGCTCAGGCGTTGGGAACCTCGGTACCTTAACGGTGACCGAGACCCCGTGGGCCGGCCGCGCACACTCGGCACCACTTCGGCTCCCGCCGCTGGGGGCACTCTGGCTCCGTCCGAGCGGCCGCTAGTACAACAGCGACGCGAGCGCCGTGCGTGCGGCGTTCACACGGGGGTCAGTGAGCCCGACCACTTCGAACAGCTCGAGGAGGCGCGCACGGATGACCTGACGGTCGTCGGCTGACGCCGTCTTGAACAGGTCGAGCAGTCTGGCAAATGCGTCTTCGACGTGCCCGCCGGAGAGGTCGAGGTCAGCGACGTCGAGCTGAGCCGAGACGTCTGTCGGATTGAGGGCCGCGGCGTTCCGAATCGCGTCGAGGGTCTTGCCGTGCAACCGCTCAAGCAGGTTCACTTGCGCCAAACCGGCACTCGCGTCACTGTCGCGCGGATTCTCAGCCAAGGCGGCACGATATGCGGCCGCGGCAGCGGGATAGTCAGCTGCCTCAATCGCGTCGAAGGCTGCCTGAAAGTGCGGATTCACCGGGTCCTCAACCTCCGCCGGCGTCTCGCCATCGACAGGAATCGATCCCGTCACGCCGTGTTGCGCAGCGAGTGCGAGCAGTTGCGCGAACACCTCCCGCACCTGTGCCTCGGGGATGGCCCCCGTAAACAGCTCGACCGGTTGCCCTCCGACGAGACCCACAACCGTGGGGATGGATTGCGCACCAAAGGCCCCCGCCAAACCGGGATTGGCGTCGACATCGACCTTGGCAAGCACGAGGCGCCCATCGGCCTCGATGACCAACTTTTCGAGGATCGGTGAAAGCTGCACGCAGGGGCCGCACCACGTCGCCCACAGGTCGACAACGACCGGAACCGTCTTCGACAACTCGACAATCGCGGCAAAATTCGCGTCGGTTCCCTCGACGATTCCCGGATGCGCGCCCTGAGGTGCGGACTGCGCGGTCGTGCGCGGTTTCGCACCGAGCCCAGACAAATCAACCGCGCCGCGAAGCGCCGGTCCATTCGGATTCATGGTCATCCCGGAATCTCCCCTGCAGCAATCAAACTCTCGGTCCACCCGAGGATGCGAATCGGTTCTTGAGAGTCCACGGCCGGGACATAGACGAGGAGTTGGAGGCCACTCACCGACTGCACACCGCGCGGACTCTTCGCGGCAAAGCCCGACAGCAACGCCGACGGTGAACCCTCCGCAAAGCCGACGACTCCGCCGTCGGTGGGGGTGATGCGTCGCAGTTGGTCGACCTGCACCGCCACGATCGCGCCCGCGTCGTTCGTCGCGAGGGCGAGCACCGGCCCATTCCCCGGATTCGCGCCAAAGGCAATCGCCGAATTTGCGGGAAGCTGCGAACGGATCGCGGCTTGACCGGCCACTCCGAGCTGCTGCCTCAGCGTGTCACCGTCGACCTGGAAGACATCAGCGAACTCACTCGCGGTGTCGGCATTGAGGATGCTCGAATACGCGCCGGCGAGTTGAGCCGGCTCGATTTTGGTGAGCTTCGAGTCGGGAGCAACCCTCGGGGCTCCGACGTTTGCGGGTGCGAGCTCGGGCGATTGTGCATTCGGCACCAGGGTGATCGCGTAATACACGTGGTAGTTGTCGCGCGGACTGTTCTGCAACATGACGAGCGCGACCGGCGGAAGCGAGCTGTCGGCCTCGTTCTGGGTCACCGTCATGACGAGTCTCGGCCATGCCCGGTCCGTCTGTTGCGGAAGCGTGATGGTGAGCGGCTTTGCCGGAATGTCGGTCGGCGCCGGATAGTCGGCCTTCTTGGCACGAATGGCATAGTTGGCCGCACGCGCCGCCAAAGCTGGGCCGGCGAAACGTTCGGGGAGTCGGTCCGCTGTGAGCGCCTTGTCTGCGCTCACCGCGAAAGCGGCAATCTCCCCGAGAATTCGCTCCATCTGCGGAACCGTCACCGCCGGCTGAAGGGTGTTGAGCCCGTCGGCAGAGGAAATCGTCGGTGAAGGAGTCGCGCTCGATTCAGCTGCAGGTGCGCCCGGCCAGTACTCCGCCGAGCATCCCGACAGGACAACGGGGAGCGTCAACGCGGCGACGACGCGGAAGCGCGTACGACGACCGCGCGCCGGACCAAGCTCGCGACGTTTGGGGGCCGGACCGACCCGGGGTCGCGGAGGCGCTGATTCTTCGAGAGCCGAAGGTCCGCGTCGGCGCGGGCCGGCACGGTGGTGGTCTTTCCAGTGCAGCCAGAACAACGCACCGCCGGCAATGAACAATAGGGCACCGAGGACAAGCAGGGGGCCCACCCACGGGGTGGCGTTATCGATTGGCCAAGCCACGATGACATCGCCCGGCGCAGGACTCTGGCCGTCGCCGGCAACAATCGCTGAGTACCCCGGCGGAAGGGCCGAGGTCACGGACGCGAGCCCCTCGCCGACCCCTTCAGCAAGCCACAGGTCACTTCCGGCGGGACTGCCCGTCAGCGGTTGCGGGTTCACCGATTCGGCGGGTTGCTCCGGCGTCACGGTCTCCGAGGTGACAGCTCCATCCCGAAGCGTCACAGCGTTGTATGGTGCCGCTCCAATCCAGGCCAAGACATCATCGGTTCGGCCATAGGCAACGACGGTTGCCCCCGATCCACGGGCGGTCACAGTGGGGATGCCGGGATTCTTTCCAAGAACCTCAGGCGAAATGACCGTGTACAGGGCATCGGTAGCGCCGGAAATGGCCTGGGTGATGCTCCCAGGCTGCAGAAAAATTGTCCGCTGAACGACGCCGGCGCCGAGAAAAACGAACGCGAGGCAAAACGCGGTGATACTGAGTACAAGACGCACGAGAACCCTTTCGGGCCAGTGGGCCCGTTTTCCTTCCGTGTTGGTCGAACCCCCCACGATACCGGGGAATGCTGGGTGAACGCCAGACGGCCGGGGCTGATGGCGTAAGGTGCTGTCAAGAACTCGGCTTCAAAGGAGACCCCATGCGATTCAGTGCATTCCGCATCGGACTCGTCGGCACCCTCGGCGTTGGGGCCGGTTGGCTCATTCTGAGTTCGATCGTCAGCCTCTCGACCATCATCACCTACATCGGCGCTGCTCTGTTCCTGGCGCTCGGCCTCGACCCCGCCGTGAACTGGCTGGAACGACGCGGGCTCCCTCGCAAGGGCGCAATCGGCGTCGTGCTCGGCGTTGTACTGGCACTTCTCGCCGGAATCATTTGGGCGGTCGTCCCGATTGTCGCGGAAGAAATCGCCAAACTCACGCGCGAGCTTCCCAACGTCCTCGCGCTGACGTCGGATGCGAGCTGGGTCGCTTCGGTTCAACGAGAGATTCCCTGGCTCGACCTTCAAGGCCTCATCAACAGTGTGAGCACCTCCATCACGAACGTCATCTCTGACCCCGGTGCCGTCTCGCAACTCGCCAGTGGCGTGCTCGGTGCACTCGTCAGCATTGGGTCCGGCTTGTTCGGCGGCATCATCGTAGTCATCCTGACCCTCTACTTCACCGCATCGCTCGCATCCTTCAAGCGCGGTGCCGCGCAACTTGTCCCGGCGAGCAAGCGAGAGCGATTCGTCGAGCTCACCGAACAGATCACCGACTCGGTCGGTCGATTCGTGGTCGGCCAAATCACCCTCGCCGCCATCAACGGCGCGGCAAGCTTCGTCTTCCTCAGCATCATCCGGGCCCCGTTCCCCGTACTGCTAGCGGTCATCGCGTTCGTTTTCTCACTCATCCCGCTCGTCGGTACCTTGAGTGGCTCGATCCTCATCGTGCTGATATCGCTCATTCCGGGCCTTGGTAGCCCGTTGACCGGCCTCGTCGCGGCGATCTATTACGTCGTCTACATGCAGGTCGAGGCCTACGTGCTCAGCCCGCACATCATGAACCGCGCGGTGCAGGTTCCCGGCGCGGTGGTGCTTATCGCGGCACTCGCTGGCGGATCATTGCTCGGTGTCTTGGGCGCGCTCATCGCGATTCCCGCGGCCGCGGCAGCGCTGTTGATCATCCGACAGATCGTGATCCCACGGCAAAACGAACGCTAGTCCGACCACTCCGTCGGAAGCGGGCTCGAGCCAGGAACAACGGTCTCGGCGACGGCGTCGATTACTTGCCGAGCTTGAGTTTCGCCGACCCAGAGATGCTTGCACTCCGCAAACGGCACGATGTCGATGTGCCCGATGGGTGCGAACCCGGAGCGTGCTTGCGTGGGCGTGAGGAAACTGTCGAACTCGGGCACGAACGCGCGAAGCGGTCGCGAATCGCCCCTCCAGCGTGCGAGCTCCTCCGCAGTCACGCGATACAAGGGCGGAGACAGCAGAATGAACCCGCGAACGTCGGGAAGTTCACGACCGTATTTCAGGATGAGTTCGGTGCCGAACGACCATCCGAGCAACCACACATTCGGAAGGCCCCGCTCGT
>DATGWF010000016.1:0-55964 GCA_035299585.1 Microbacteriaceae bacterium | reverse complement strand
GCGAACGATCAGCGCAACGACGCCCGCGGCACCCGCCAGTCCAGCAGCGACGACCGCAACAGCGGCCGCGGGCTGTGCCTCGGCAACGTCACGAGCTCGCTTCGCCCACAGACCAATCCGACGAGAGGCACGTTTGGGAAGGTTTGCCGCTTCCTCGAGCTGAGCCATGTGCGTGACGAGCGCCGCCCGGGCCGACTCGACTTCCGCGCGCGCTTGAACACGTTCAGCGTTGGTCATAGGGCCCCACTCCCTTTACGGCGTCGATGTCGCGACGAATGGTCTCACCGAGTTCGATGTCTTCTCCGGCACGGCGGAACGCTCGCAGGCCGAGACCCACGAGCGTTGCAATGGCAGCGAGCAATACGCCTGACACGATCAGCGCGGCCGCCCAGGCCGGCATAACGAGGGCGAGGGCGAGGATGCCCGTTGCAATCAGGGTTCCGACGAGGAACAGCGCGATGACGGCCGCCCCAGCGACAAGGCCGACGCCGACGCCGACATTCTTTGCCTTGAAGCCAATCTCAACTTTCAGCCGTTCGACCTCCGCCGTAACGAGGCGGCTGATGACCTCGGGGAGCTCGCCGATCAGGGTGAAGAGCGAGCGAGACTCATCGCTCATGACTCGGACTTCTTTGCCGGGGCTTTCTTCTTGCTTGGCTGAGCAGAGGCGTCCGACGTAGCTGCGACAGGACCACTGTGCACCGAATCGGCGATGTCGTCGATGGTCTCGTTTGCGGCACGTTCGGCACGAGCAGCCCCCTTCGAGGCGATCCGCACGACCTTCTTCAGCGAATCAAGCACGACCTCAGCAGCATCGCCGGTGTAGGTCATGGCGAAGCCCTTCGCGGCATCGACCGAGTTCTGCACTGGCTGGGTCTGCCAGAGCGACTCAGCCAGCGATTTCAGCTGTTCGTATCGCTTCCGGCCTGCACGCGTCCCGAACACGTATCCGACTGCCAAGCCAACCCCGAACAACACTTTGCCGCGCATCTCAAACCCCATTTCATCGCTTGTCCGAAGCCTACCCGAATCCACCCGACTACGAAATGGGGTTGCGGAATATATTCCGAATAGGTTATGAACCCGACTGCACCTTCGCGTCAAGGGCTTGTCGGCGGATTCGGCGCGCTGCCTCGAGCGCGTGGGCGACCACCTCGGGACCGCCCGGACCGCTTGCCCACTGACCGGTCCACTCGAGCGAACCTGTCTCGTCCGTCCGAGGTCGACCCGGTTCCGGATCCTCCAGCCCGACCCATGGACGCAACAGTTCCCACTCGGTTCGGTCAACCTCGAGGACTGCCTTGAGCTCGCCGCCCAACTGGGCGACGGCTTCAGTGAGAGCCGCACTCTCGTCTTCCGCACGCATGCGAAGGGGATCGAGGACCACGCGGATAAGGTCCGTATCTTCAGCGAGCTCCGCTCGGATCCGTTCGGACCGTGCACCCGGCCGGGCCGCACTCACGATGGAGCCGTCGCCCGCGTTGAGTATGCCCGTCGCTTGCGGCATCCGCGACACGCTGACGGCCGCGGTCACGATAAGGCGATTTCGAACGGTATCGCTCGCTCCCGCCACACGATCCCAGCCAAGCTGTGCGGGGTCGACCGCGGCAATCACGAAGGGCGCGGTCCACTCGCCCGACTCGGAACGAACGCGCCATTCTGATTCCGTGCGGTCGAGGCGTCCAACGGCTTCGTCGACGCAATCGACGAGGTACTCCGTCGCGCGCTTACGAAGCGCGAGGAGAAGCGAGGTCGCGCCGTCTCGGAGCCGCACGGAACGAGCAGTCGAATCGCCCAGGGATGCCACTGCTCCACTCGCGGAACCAAACTGCGTCATCCGAGCATTGAGCGTCGGAGCAACGCGGTCGAGAGAAACGAGCTCCGGGCCGAGCCCATACAGTGCCTCGCACCACGGCGTGGTGAGGTCGCTCAGGACCTTCTGACCGAAGCGGGCCCGCGCGACGTTTGCGACACTCGTAAAGCGGCCGAGGCGAAGAAGAGGCATAACGCGATCGGCATACGCTCGGAGGGGTGGGCCGGGGAGGAACGGGGCGAGATCCTTTGCGAAGGGATTCGATGGGAGCCCGGCCAGAACGCGTCTCGGCATAGGCGCTATCGCGCGATGGGTTCGGAAGAACGTATGCCGCGGGAGCAATGTTTCGATTTCGATGCCGAGATCGATGGCGAGTTCGTGCACCGAATCTCCGATTGCAAACGTTTCGAAGCCGACGTCGACGCCGTGAACCCCCGCGATATCTCGCGTTGCGATTGCCCCGGACCGTTTCGGGTCGTCGAAGATTCGGACGGACAGGCCGAGCTTGGCGCACTCAATCGCTGCCGTCCATCCGGCGAGTCCGCCGCCAATGACGAGGACGTCTGCTCGCCGGGACACGCTAGGCTCCGCGAAGTCGCTCTGCGAGGTATCCGTGCAAGCGGTCAATGGCCACGCGCTCTTGCGCCATCGAATCGCGGTCCCGGACGGTTACGGCGCGGTCCTCGAGCGAGTCGAAGTCAACGGTGATGCAGAACGGCGTTCCGATCTCGTCCTGACGACGGTATCTGCGGCCGATCGCTCCGGCGTCATCGAAGTCAACGTTCCAGTCCTGTCGCAGGTCCGCAGCTATTTCCTTGGCAAGTGGGGAGAGCTCCTCATTGCGTGACAACGGAAGAACTGCCGCCTTAATCGGGGCAAGCCGAGGGTCAAGACCAAGCACCGTGCGGGTGTCCGTGCCCCCCTTTGCGTTCGGCACCTCTTCTTCACGGTACGCGTCGACGAGGAAGGCCATGAGCGAACGAGTCAGTCCAGCTGCCGGCTCGATGACATAGGGAACCCAGCGCTCGTTCTTGGCCTGGTCGAAGAACGACAGATCCTTACCGGAATGCGACGAGTGAGTGGAAAGGTCGAAGTCGGTACGGTTCGCGACACCCTCAAGTTCGCCCCACTCGCTGCCCTGGAAACCAAAGCGGTATTCGACGTCTACCGTTCGCTTTGAATAGTGAGAGAGCTTTTCCTGAGCGTGCTCATAGAGACGCAGATTCTCCGGATTGATTCCCAAATCGACATACCAGTTAAACCGGGTGTCAATCCAGTACTGGTGCCATTCTTCGTCCGTGCCCGGCTCGACGAAGAATTCCATCTCCATCTGCTCGAACTCGCGGGTGCGGAAAATGAAGTTGCCCGGGGTGATTTCGTTCCGGAATGACTTCCCGATTTGCGCGATGCCAAACGGCGGTTTCTGCCGGGATACCTGCACGACGTTCGCGAAGTTCACGAAGATACCCTGTGCCGTTTCCGGACGGAGGTAGTGCATTCCTGCCGCATCATCGACCGGACCGAGGTAGGTCTTGAGCAGACCGGAGAACGCCTTCGGCTCAGTGAACTGACCCTTCACGCCACAGTTCGGGCAGTTGATGTCGGCCATGCCGTTCTCGGCAGGCTTCCCCTTCTTCTCCTCGAAAGCTTCGAGCAAGTGATCTTCACGGAAGCGTTTGTGACACGAGGTGCACTCCACGAGCGGATCCGTAAAGACCTCGACGTGACCGGAGGCTTCCCAGACCTGCTTGGGCAAGATCACGCTCGAGTCCAGTCCGACGACGTCGTCACGGAGCTGGACCATGGACTTCCACCACTGGCGCTTGATGTTCTCCTTGAGGGCCGTTCCGAGGGGGCCGTAGTCCCACGCCGAGCGCGAACCTCCATAAATCTCGCCTGCTTGGAACACAAACCCCCGATGGCGGGCGAGAGCGATTACGGAATCAAGACGGCTAGGTGCGGCCACGGTGGCTCCAATGGTCGAGGACAGGGCTCGATAAGTCTAGGGTTACCAGATTGAAACGCGGTCTTCTGGTGCCAGCCAGAGCGCATCTCCCTCGGTCACGTCGAACGCCTCAACGAAGGAATTCAGGTTACGTACGATCTGGTTGCACCGGAACTCAGCAGGAGCGTGCGGGTCGATTGCGAGCAGCCGAATGACCTCCTCATCGCGGGCCTTGAGTTGCCATGCGGCAGACCACGACAGGAAGAATCGTTCTGCTCCGGTCAGTCCGTCGATAACCGGCGGCTCGGCGCCACGGAGCGAAAGTTGGTACGCCTTCCAGGCGATTGCGAGACCGCCGAGGTCGCCGATGTTTTCGCCGATGGTCAGCGCGCCGTTGACGTGGTGCCCGGGTGTTTGGGCGGGCTCGAGCGCGTCGTACTGCGCGATGAGCGCAGCAGTGCGCGCTTCGAATGCCGCGCGATCAGCTTCGGTCCACCAGTCGATGAGTCGACCGTCGCCGTCGAAACGTGAACCCTGGTCGTCGAAGCCGTGGCCGATCTCGTGGCCGATGACGGCCCCGATGGCGCCGTAATTGGCCGCGTCATCCCAATCGGTTGAGAAAAACGGCGGCTGCAGAATGGCGGCGGGAAACACAATCTCGTTGAAGCCGGGGTTGTAATAGGCATTGATCGTCTGCGGCGTCATGAACCACTCGTTCCGATCGATTGGCTTGCCCAACTTGCCAATCTCGCGCTGGAAACCAAATTCGGCGATGGCCGCGACGTTGCCAATGAGATCGTCAGCCGAAATGCTCAGGCTGCTGTAGTCGCGCCACTCGTCCGGATAGCCGATCTTCGGCGTGAACTTATCGAGCTTCTCAAGCGCGCGCGTGCGGGTTTCGGGCCCCATCCAATCGAGTTGGGTGATGGACTGCCGGTAGGCCTCGATGAGATTCGCGACCAAGCGGTCCATCGCAAGCTTGGCCTCGCCGGCGAAGTGGCGCTCCACGTAGACCTTGCCAACCGCCTCGCCCATGCCGCCCTCGACCAGCGAGACTCCGCGCTTCCACCGTTCGCGGAGTTGCGGAGTGCCGGAGAGGGTGCGCCCGTAGAAGTCGAACTGGGCCTGCACGATGTCATCGCTGAGGTATCCGGCATTCGCACTGATGATGCGCCAACTCAACCAGTCACGCCAGGCCGGCAGACGCTCCGCGGTAAGGAGCTGGCCGACCCCCGTGACGAAGCTTGGCTGGCGCACGACGAGCTCGGCGAAGGCGGCACTCGGAACGCCCATGCCGTCACGCCACAGTTCAGCGTCCAGCCCGTCGCCGAGCAGCGAGGTAAACGCCTTCCACTTCGTCAGGTTGTAAGTGGCCTGACTGTCGCGGCTGGCAACGTTGTCCCAGTGCACCGCTGCGATTGCCGTCTCGAGCTCGAACACCCGCCGGGCGCGGTCCGCCTGGGCATCAAGTCCACACAGGCCGAACATGCGTTCAAGGTGGGCCAGGTAGGAATCGCGAATCTGAGCAAAACGCTCCTCGCGGAAATAGCTTTCGTCGGGGAGGCCGATTCCGGCCTGCTCAACGCACACGATGTAGCGATCGGGGTTGCCGGGGTCGTTGTCGACATAGAGGGCCGCAAAGCCGCCGACACCGGCACGCTCGAACGCACCGAGCTCGCGGAGAAAGGTCGAAACGCTCTCGATTGACTGTGCGCGAGCCAAAGCCGGCTGAATCGGCTCGGTACCTGCGGACTCAATCGCGTCGACATTCATGAAGCTTGCGTAGAGGTCCCCGAACTTCCTCGGCTCGGAACCCGCCGGCGCAGACTGCGCCTCGAGAATGATGTCGTGCACGGCCTTCTCGGCCTCGATTGCGAGGATCATGAACGACCCCCAGCGGGACTTATCCGCAGGGATCTCGGTTCGTTCCATCCATTTGCCATTGACGTGACGGAAGAGGTCGTCCTGCGGACGGACCGCCGGGTCGAGTTCGTTCAGGTCGATTCCGGAGAGCTGGCTCATGCCCCTAACCTTATTGAGTGAGTGTGCAGCTGGGCGAGAATCGTGGGCTTCGGCGCTGGCGCAACGCGGTATTTATCCTGTTCTTCGTGCAGGGCGTCGGCGGCTCGACCTGGCTGAGCCGGCTTCCCACGCTCCGAGATGACACGGGACTCACGACCTCGAGCACCGGGACGTTCCTGCTCGCGGGGTCGATTGGCGCGCTCATTGGGCTCGGCTCTTCCACGTTTTTGGTGGCCAAATTTGGCGCCCACCGTGCGTTACTCATCACGATGTCGACCGGGCTTGTCGGTGTTCTCACAATGGGATTCGGCTCGAGCGTGATCGGTGATGTTTGGGCAATTGCGCTCGGACTATTCGGCTTTGGCTGCGGTTTCGGTGCCTCCGGGGTGCTGATCAACATCGAGGGCAGCTTGGCCGAGCGGGCCATTGGCAAGACCGTCATGCCACTCATCCACGGTTTCTTTTCAATCGGCACAGTCACCGGCGCCCTCATCGCGGCCGGTTTCGCGGCGGCACACGTTCCGGTCGTCTGGCATTTTTCGATCATGGTGTTGCTGTGCGCCGGCCTCGCTCTCGGGGCGCTCGTGATGCTGCCCGACCGTTCCGAAACCGCAGACGTCGCCGCGCTCACCGAGCCGCTCGGTTGGCGCAATCGAGCTCGCGAGGCCCTCGCGGTCTGGCGCGACCCGTTCGTGGCATTCATGGGTGTGTGCCTGATTGGCACGGGATTCGCCGAGGGCGCAGCGAACGATTGGATCGCGCTCGGAATGGTCGATGGGCACGGCTTCAGCAACGCTCTGGGCGCGCTCGGGTTTGGGCTGTTCGTCGGCGGCATGACGCTCATCCGGTTGATTGGCGGACCACTGACCGATCGCTGGGGTCGGGTTGTCGTGTACCGCGGCTCCGTCGTGTGCATCGCGACCGGGATCGTCGTGTTCGTCTTCGGGCACTCCGTCCCGCTCGCGCTCCTGGGTTCGGCACTGTGGGGACTCGGCGTTGGCCTCGCGTTCCCGACGCTCATGTCCGCGGCCGGTTCGGTCGGGAATCGGGCAGCCAGGGTCGCCGCCGTTTCAAGTGTGGGGTACGCCTCGGGATTGGTCGGACCGCCCGCACTCGGTTGGATTGGCGCTCACGTTGGAGTGCTGAACGCCCAGCTGGCCCTCGTGCCGCTCCTCGCAGTTGCGTTCGTCTTCGGCTTCGCCGCCCTCGGGCACCGTCGCGGCTCCGGTTCGCCGGCGTCCACACGATAATCTGAGGCAATGCCTGACCTCCTCCGCTGGCGAAATGCAGTCTTCGCGCTGTTCCTGGTGAACGGAGCGGTGAGTGCCACCTGGGCTGCACGACTGCCGGCTGTCCGAATCGACACCGGTTCCGACCTCCAAGCAATCGGTCTCGCGCTCCTGGGTGGCGCAGTCGGCGCCATCGCCGGTCTGTCCATCGGTCCGCTTGTGATGCATCGGTTCGGTGCAAAACGTGCCCTGCTCGGCGGCTTTGCCGGAATGTTCATCGGCATTCTCGCGGTCGGGATTGGATCGAGCCTGCTCGGTTCGATTGTCGCTGTTGCCGGAGGCGCACTTATCTGGGGACTCAGCATGGGCGCGGCCGACGTCGTCACCAATATTGAGGCCGCCGCGAACGAGCGAGAGATCGGCAAGACGCTCATGCCGCTCATGCACGCATTCTTCTCCGTTGGCACTGTTCTCGGCGCCCTGGGGGGATCCGCCGCAGCGGCCGCCGGTTGGTCCGTACTGCTCAACATTGGCGTCGTCGTCGGGGCGAGCGTGCTCCTCACGCTCTGGGCGCTCCCCGGGATCCCCAACCGAGACGACCTCGAGGCGGACGGAGAACGTCAATCCACGGGCGAACGCCTCCGGGAGAATGGGCTCGCGTGGCGCAGCCCGATTGTCTTGCTCATCGGAATCGGCGTGCTCGCGAACGGATTCGCAGAGGGCGGCGCCAATGACTGGCTCGCGATTGGTGCGGTCGATGGTCACGGCCTCTCTCAAGCCACCGGCGCTCTCCTCTTTGGCGTGTTCGTCGCTGGAATGACGCTCGTTCGGCTCGTCGGCGGACCCGCGGTCGACCGTTGGGGACGTGTTCAGGTTCTGCGGGTCTCTGCCGCCGCGGCACTCGTCGGACTCTCGCTCTATATCTGGGGCACCGAGGTCCCACTCCTCGTTATCGGCTGCCTGCTCTGGGGAGCCGGGGTTTCGCTCGGGTTCCCACTCGGGATGTCTGCGGCGGCGGACGGTCCAAACGGTCCGGCTCGCGTCAGCGTGGTGTCGTCTTTGGGGTACGGCGCGTTCCTCATCGGTCCGCCCGCACTCGGGTTCATCGGACACGCCATCGGGATTCTCCCTGCGCTCACCGTGTTCATTGGCCTCCTCACCATCGCCGCCCTTGTCGCCCCGGCCGCGCGCGAGGCATCCGGCCCGCATGCCCGAACCTCATAAACTCGCACTGTGAGATTGGTCGTCGCATCCTGCTCGGTGGAATACACCGGCCGGTTGAGCGCGCACCTTCCGCTCGCAACCCGGGTGCTCATGGTCAAGAACGACGGCAGTGTGCTCATTCACTCCGACGGAGGCAGCTATAAGCCGTTGAACTGGATGAGCCCGCCGTGCTCGTTCAGCGTCGAAGAACCGTCGTCTGAGCAGGCCGCTGCCGGAGTGACGGCCCTCTGGCGGGTCGCCCACCAGAAGACGGCCGACCAGCTCGTCGTCTCCCTGTTCGAGGTTTTGCACGACTCATCACACGAGCTGGGCGTGGACCCGGGTCTCGTCAAGGACGGCGTCGAGGCACACCTGCAAAAGCTTCTGGCCGAACAGATCGAACTGCTCGGCGACGGGCACACACTCGTCCGCCGCGAATATATGACGGCGATCGGTCCGGTCGACATCTTGGCAACCGACGCCGACGGTCGATCCGTCGCGATTGAAATCAAACGTCGGGGCGAGATTGACGGCGTTGAACAGCTCACCCGCTACCTCGAGCTCATGAACCGAGACCCGCTCCTCGCACCAGTCCAGGGCGTTTTCGCGGCGCAGGAAATCAAGCCGCAGGCCCGCACGCTCGCGGAAGACCGCGGCATTCGCTGCGTCGTCCTGGATTATGACGCAATGAAGGGCGTCGACGACGGTGTCCCGCGCCTGTTCTAGCGACACGGTCGCCGAATCGGTCAAGATCCGACCGGTGTGCCTACACTGCATCAGTGCATGTGACTGACACCGAGCTCCGCTCATCCGTGACCCGAACCTGGTCCGCCGTGCTGTTTGATCTTGACGGCACCCTTGTCGATTCAGCGCCAATCATCCTGGACGGCCTTCGCCGGATGCATGAGTGTATGGGCCTTCCGGTTCCCAGCGAGAGTGAGCTCATGGCCTGGGTCGGTCCGCCCCTGTTCGAATCGCTCAAGCGGCGTGCCGGCCTGAGTGATGAAGATGCGCTTCGCGCTCGAGCGATGTACAGAGAACTCACCGAGGGGACCGAGTCAGCTCTCGCACTCTTCCCGGGCATGCGCGGTGTACTCGAGGGACTCTTTGCGGCCGGGGTTCCTATCGCCCTTGCGACGAGCAAGCCCGAATCGAGCGCCCGAACGGTGCTCGAGCACCACGGACTCTCCGAGTTGTTTACCGTTTGTGTTGGCGCGGATGACAGCGCCCACCGCAGTTCGAAAAGCGCCGTTGTCGCTGAAGCACTCCTCCGTCTGGCCGCCGTCGGCGTCGACATCGAGGCTCCAGTCCTCGTGGGCGACCGCGGCGTGGATGTGGCCGGTGCGATTGAGCACGAGGTGCCGACAATCCTGGTGGAGTGGGGGTACGGCTCACCGGCCGAAGCGGAGGGGGCACTCGCCGTCGTGGCATCAACGGACGATTTACGCCGCCTCCTCATCGGGGGCTAACGCCCCCGAATGCGAAAAACCCCGGCGAACCGGGGTTTCGTGCGCGAGGGGGGACTTGAACCCCCACACCCTTGCGAGTACTGGCACCTGAAGCCAGCGCGTCTGCCTATTCCGCCACTCGCGCGACGTCGGCACGGGGCGCGCCGACCGCTCGAGACTAGCACGAAACCCAACACCACGCCGTTCCGCAGGTGATTCACGGGCGGATGAGGCTACGCTTTTGCACAGACTCCGGAAGGCAGGAACCCATTGGGCGTACTGGACAACATCGAGCGCGGTCTCGAACGCATCGTGAACGGTGTGTTCGCGAAGACGTTCCGCTCGGGCCTGCAGCCGGTCGAGATTACCTCGGCTCTCAAGCGCGAGCTTGACACGAAGGCCTCGGTCGTCTCGCGCGATCGCGTGCTCGTCCCGAATCTCTTCACGGTTCGCCTGGCGGGAGAAGACTTCGATCGCATGACGTCGCTCGGCACCACCCTCATCGACGAGCTCTCCGCTCTGGTCACGAAGCACGCAAAGGCCCAGCAGTACCAGTTCGCCGGACCTGTCGCTATTCGGCTCCAGTCAGATTTGACGCTCTCCCCCGGGATGCTCCAAGTCGATTCGAATATGGAACAGGGTGACGTTGACTGGACCGCGGTCCTCGATCTGGGATCGAGTCGTGTCGAGCTCAAGCCGGGACGACTCATCATTGGTCGTGGTTCGGATGCTGACCTCACCATTGACGATTCCGGCGCCTCGCGCAAACACGCGGCCGTCGAGTGGGACGGCCACCGGGCTCGCGTGCGCGACCTGGGTTCGACCAATGGCACGCAACTCGACGGAATTCCCGTTTCAGAAGCAGTGCTCGAGCCGGAGTCCGTTATCACTATTGGCCGAACCCGCATTGTTTTCCGTATCCTCGCGTCGGCGAACGGCCGACCGGTCCAGCCGGGTGGTGACAGCAACCCGTCGACCGAACGGTTCGATGGATTTTGGAGCGAGCAATGAGTCAACTGACGCTGCTCGTCTTGCAGCTCGCCTTCCTTGCGCTCCTCTGGTTTTTCATTTTCGCCGTCGTCTACGCCCTGCGGAGCGACCTGTTTGGCCAGCGGGTTCGCCGGGTTGCGAACCCACCGGGACCTCCCGTCGAGACCCCACCAGTGTTGCCCGGCGCGGAGGCGGTCGCCCCGATACCCGCAACCGCCGAGTCGGCTCGGCGCCTCACCATCACAGGTGGCCCGAAGGTGGGCGCCGAGATTCCCCTGTCTGGGGACGAAATCACCATCGGGCGTTCGCCCGAATCGTCGCTCATTTTGCGCGATGACATCACATCGACACGGCACGCGCGACTATCGCTGTGGAACGGCCAGTGGATGCTGCAGGATCTCGACTCGACCAACGGCACCTTCCTCGCTGGGGTTCGCGTGAGCGCGCCGGCCCCCGTTTCTCTGAACACGCCCATCACCATCGGTGCGACAACATTCGAATTGCGGCGATAACCGTGGTGTCCATCAAGGCGAGCGCCACCGTCTCGCACGTCGGCAAGGTCCGCGCGACCAACCAGGACTCCGGCTACGCCGGGAGCCGGGTATTCGCTGTCGCTGACGGAATGGGCGGTCATGCGGGAGGAGACGTCGCCTCTGCAATCGCGATGCAACGCATCGCCGACCTCGATCGCGAATTCGATTCCGCTCAGGCCGCAGCCGAGGCGATGGCAGCGGCCATCACCGAAGTGAACACCCACATTGGGGCGACCGTCGCCGAGCATCGCGAACTCACCGGAATGGGCACCACCTTTACGGCGGTGTCGCTCTGCGGCGACACGATGGTGGTCAGTCACATCGGCGACAGCCGGCTGTACCTGCTCCGGGCGGGAGAGCTCGCGCAAATCACGACTGACCACACCTTTGTGCAGCGGCTCGTCGATGCCGGTCGCATTACCGAAGATGAGGCGCGAACCCATCCGCGTCGTTCGGTGCTCATGCGGGTGCTGGGCGATGTCGAATCTCAGCCCGACATCGACTCGCTCCTGCTGCAAGCGCATGACGGAGATCGCTGGATGTTGTGCTCCGACGGACTGTCCGGAGTCGTGCCTTTCGACGACCTCAAGGATATTTTGAGTTCGTCCGACGGAGTCAAGCCCGCCGCCGACAGGCTCATGCGGGCGGCCCTCGATGGTGGCGCCCCCGACAATGTCACGGTCATTGTCATCGACATCGGTGAGCCCCCAGCGCCGAACCGCCAACCGCTCCTTGTCGGCTCGGCGGCGAATCCGATTTCGTTCCAATTGCCGGAACCCACTCGGGCTCGACCATTACGGCTTCCGACGTTCCGCACCGGGGCAGTACACGAGGCGCATTTCGAACCCGAGAACTCCGCCTACCTCGACGAACTCATCGCCGAAGACCTGCGTCGCGAACGGAGGCGGCGTTGGATCTGGGTGAGCGGGATCGCCCTCTTGCTTGCCACGCTCGGCCTCCTCGGTTCGGCCGCGTATCAGTGGACTCAGTCCCGATTCTTCGTCGGTGAAAACGCCGGGGTTGTGGTCATCTATCAGGGCATCCAACAGAACATCGGGCCTATCACTCTGCACCACCCGGTCGAAACGACCTCCGTCAAGGTGGGCAAACTGAGCGCCTACGACCAGAAGTTGCTCGAGGCAACCATTAGCGCAGACTCCCTGCTGGAAGCGCGTGCGATTGTCGATCGCCTGCGCGACGACGTTACCGGCGGAACCCCATGACCCTGCGGTCGACAGGTCCGGTCAGTCGGATTCGATTACCGCAGAAGCTCCGAAACCTCGAGCTTGCACTGCTCGCCTTCTCGTTCGCGATAACCGGTCTCGCCGTGCTTCTCGTTGAGCTCGGCGTTCGAGGCACCTTCGATCCCGGGCTTGCGATGCTCCTGTGCGGTCTCGCCTGCCTCGCGCTCGGCGTGCACGTGACGCTCCGAGTGCGGGCGAGAGACGCCGATCCGTTCATCCTGCCAATTGCGACGACGCTCAACGGCCTCGGCATCACCATGATCTACCGCATCGACCTCGCGGAGGGGGTGTCGGGATTTGACAGTGTGGCCATTCGCCAAGTGCTCTGGAGCGCAATCGCGATTGGCGCGGCGCTCGCAACCGTCGGATTGCTCAGAAATCACCGAACCTTGTTCCGATACACCTACATTTTCGGGTTCGTCGCCATCGTGCTCTTGGTCATGCCACTTGTCCCCGGCATTGGCCTGGAAGTGAGCGGCGCCCGCGCCTGGGTAGCGATTGGTGGCGTGAGCTTCCAACCGGGCGAGGTGGCCAAAATCGCAATCGCGGTCTTTTTCGCGGGGTATCTCGTCCGCAACCGTGAATCGCTCTCTCTCGTCGGGCGCAGGGTGCTCGGCGTCCGGCTCCCTCGGGTCCGTGACCTCGGTCCGATGCTCGTGATGTGGGCCGCCGCAATGACGGTCATGGTGTTTCAACACGACCTCGGAACCGCCTTGCTCTACTTCGGCATGTTTCTCGCCATGCTCTACGTTGCGACCGGACAGTTCTCCTGGGTCGCAATCGGTCTGGGCCTCTTCGGTTCCGGTGCGGCGCTCGTTGCCAGCCGACTGAGCTATGTTCAAGGCCGCTTCCATAACTGGCTGCATGCGTTCGATGCGTCAACCTACGACACCGACGGTGGGAGCTACCAGCTCGTCCAAGGGATCTTTGGCCTCGCGCACGGTGGACTCATTGGAACCGGTTGGGGACTCGGGCGTCCGGACATCACTCCCGTGCCGCAAAGCGACTACATCATCGCGAGCCTCGGAGAAGAACTGGGCCTGGCCGGAATCTTCGCGATTCTGGCACTGTACATCCTGCTCGTCGCCCGAGGCTTCCGCATCGGATTCGCCGGCCATGACGATTTTGGAAAGTTGCTCGCCGTGGGTCTTGCCTTCACGGTCGCATTCCAGGTGTTCATTGTCGTTGGAGGCGTCACCCGAGTCATCCCGCTCACCGGTCTGACGACCCCATTCCTCGCGGCGGGCGGCTCCTCCCTCGTCGCCAACTGGGTTGTCATCGCGCTGCTCCTGCGGCTGTCGGACACGGTTCGAACACAACCGAGGCTGGTCGTCGAATGAACCGTGAACTCAAGCGACTCTCGAGTCTCGTACTCGGCATGTTTTTGGCGCTCCTCGTGTCTTCGACACTCATTCAGCTCATTCACGCCCCACAGCTTGAAGCGGATGCGCGCAATACTCGAACCCGGTTCGACAGCTACAACGTGCAGCGCGGACCGATTCTCGTTGCAGGCACCCCCATCGCCGAATCCGTCGCCGTGAAGGACGACTACCGCTGGCAACGGGTCTATCCAGCCGGAGACCTCTACTCGGCCGTGACCGGGTATTTCCCAATACTCGGCCAGGCAACCGGGCTCGAAGGCGCGCTCGATGCGTACCTCGGCGGCACGTCGAGCGACCAGTTCCTCGAGAAGCTGCAGTCTCTTGTTACCGGCCAACCCCCCAAGGGCGCCTCGGTCGAGACGACTATTGACCCGATTGCTCAGCAGGCCGCTTGGGATGCGCTCGGAGACCTGCAAGGCGCGGTCATTGTGACCGAACCGGCGACGGGTCGCATTGTGGCGATGGTGTCAAAGCCCGGGTTTGACCCGAACGCGCTCGCGTCTCACGACCAGTCCGCGGTCGAGGCCATCTATCAGCGGCTCGTTATCGAGCCAACGCAACCACTGTCAAACCGCGCCATCGCCGGGAACACCAACCCCCCGGGTTCGGTGTTCAAGCTTGTCGTCGTCGCGGCGGCACTCGAATCGGGCCGCTTCAATCCGGACAGCGAGTTCCCAAACCCATCGAGTCTCATCCTCCCGGGAACGTCGACGGAGATACGGAACACCGAGGGCGGCACGTGCGGCGGCGGGGCTACGGTGACCATTGCGACTGCCCTGCGACTGAGCTGCAACATTCCGTTTGCCGAGCTGGGCTTGCAATTGGGCGCGAAGGCCATCCGCGAGCAGGCGGAAAAGTTCGGCTTCAACAGCAGCGTGGCCGTGCCCATGGAGTCTGCGGTCAGCGTCTACCCGCGGGTTCTCGACGACGCGCAGACCATGATGAGTGCCTTTGGGCAGTTCGACGTGCGTGCCACACCGCTGCAAATCGCCATGGTGTCCGCCGCAATTGCCAATGGGGGGTTGCTCATGAAGCCCACCGTCGTGGACAGCGTCGCTCGTGCCGATTTATCGCAGATCGCCTCGTTTTCGCCAACGGAATTGCGTCGAGCAATCAGCTCGCAGACCGCGGCGACCATGACCGCCATGATGACGAACGGCGTGAACTCCGGGGCCGCGAGCAACGCGCGCATCCCTGGCGTCGCTGTCGCGGGAAAGACCGGAACCGCTCAGAATGGGCCCTCCGATCCCTACACACTGTGGTTCACCGGATTCGCTCCGGCCGATGCTCCCCGGTTCGCTGTCACCGTTCTCATCGAAAACGGAGGCGGTTTAGGCCAGACTGGGTACGGCAACCTAATTGCCGCGCCCATTGCAAAGAACGTACTAGAGGCGGTGCTGAATAAATGAGGCCAAGCGCAGGAATCACCTTCGGTGGGCGATACGAGCTACAGTCGCGGATCGCCATCGGCGGCATGGGCGAGGTGTGGCAAGCAACCGACCTCATCATCGGCCGGCAGGTCGCGATCAAGATCCTCAAGGACGAGTACCTTGGCGATCCCGGCTTCCTCGAGCGATTTCGGGCCGAAGCTCGGCATGCCGCTCTCGTAAACCACGAGGGAATCGCGAACGTCTATGACTACGGCGAAGAGGACGGAAGCGCCTACCTCGTCATGGAACTCGTCCCCGGGGAGGCGCTCTCGACCATCCTGGAGCGGGAGAAATCCCTCGACCCGGATCGCGTTCTCGACATCATTGCGCAAACCGCGGCCGCACTCTACGCGGCGCATCAAGCGGGACTCGTCCATCGCGACATCAAACCCGGCAATCTCCTCATCACCCCCGACGGGCGAGTCAAAATCACCGATTTCGGTATCGCGCGTATCGCGGATCAAGTTCCCCTGACGGCAACTGGTCAGGTCATGGGTACCGTGCAGTATTTGTCGCCGGAGCAGGCGAGTGGTCAAGCCGCTTCGGCCGCGACCGACATCTACTCAATTGGCATTGTGGCGTACGAGGCTCTCGCCGGGAAGCGCCCGTTTAGTGGCGAATCGCAAGTGGCAATTGCCATGGCCCAGATCAACGACACCCCACCGGACCTTCCGGATTCGATCTCCGAGCCCATCCGCAACCTCGTAAGCACGTGCATCGCGAAGAACCCGGCGAATCGGCCGAGCTCAGCTCAAGCGCTCGCTACGGCCGCGAAGGCGCTCCGTCGCGGCGATGTCGCGGCGGCTGCCCTGGCGGTTCCGACGGTGCTCTCTGGGGGTGCGACGCCGACCCAAGCCACCACGGTGTTCCCAGTGGCGGCGGGAGATGATGCCGCGACGACCGTCTTGCCGATGCAGGCCGGTGCCACTCCGACCGCGCCCACATCACGCGCTGAGGTGCGCGAAGAGAGCAAGCGCAACCCATTGACCTGGCCGCTCATCGCGCTTGCAGCACTCGTTATTCTGATTGCCACCGGCACAATCTGGGCGGTTGTCGGAGCGAATAGCGGCGGCAGTGCAGGCCCTTCATCGACGGTGTCCACGCCCACGAAAACTCCGAGCAAGACACCGAGCGCGTCCGCCACTCCCTCTCCCAACACCGTCATGGTCACGAAGGCCGACCTGGCTGGAATGAATGTCGATGAAGCAGCAAAGAAGCTCGTCGACCTGAAGCTCGTCGCCAAGAAGGTTGAGGGTGGCAAGCTCGCCACCTCGGCAGCTCAACTCAACACGGTCTACGACGTCACGCCCGAGGGCGCACTGGCTTTCGGAACCGAAGTCACTCTGACCTACTACGGCAAGATTCTCGAGCTGTCCGCGCCGGCAAACCCGCCAATCCTCTCGACCACCACGCCCGCGCCGAATACGGATGTGCGTGTCGATTGGGGCGCGCAGAGCTGCCCAGCTGGCCTCACCCTCAAGTCGTACACGCTCGACGTCACGGGATCGGCGAGTGTCCCGAACAGTTCGTCCTTCGGACCAGGTACGACCAACGCCATCATCCGCGTCGGTTCAAATGCTGGAGGAACGTTTGCGGTGCGATTCAACTACACCTGTGACGAACTGACGTCGCCTTGGTCGAGTAGTACGAACGGCACAGTCCAGTAACGCATGCTGCCCGTGTAGCCCGGATCTCGCCGGTCCGAATCACTCCGCTTCAGGGCGAGTAAGCTCGTGTCGGAGGTCATCCATGGGTGCACGAGCCGAGGTTGGCGAGGTCATTGCCGAGCGGTACCGACTTGACCAAGAACTTGGTCGGGGGGGCATGGCGACGGTGTATCGCGCCCGGGACTTGCGTCTCAATCGCGATGTCGCGCTGAAGTTGCTGCACTCAGATTTGGCTCGGCAGCCACCGTTTCGAATCCGGTTTCGCCAGGAGGCGCAGGCGGCAGCGCGCCTCACGCACCCGAATGTGGTTCGCGTCTTTGACGCCGGAGAAAGTCACGATTCCCGAGAAGACGGGGCAGTGTGGCCGTTCATCGCCATGGAGTTGGTCGAAGGTGAGCTCCTGAGCTCGGTCATTTCGAGGGGACAACTGACAGCTGAACGCGCGGTAGCCATCGCCGTTGATCTCTTGGCAGCCCTCGAGTATGCGCATCGCTCCGGGCTCGTCCACCGCGACGTCAAGCCGGGGAACATCATGGTGACGCCCGGCGGCGGTGTGAAGGTGATGGACTTTGGCATTGCCCGATCCATCGATGAGGTCAGCGACTCCGTCGCCCAAACGACCGCGATTCTCGGAACGGCAGCCTATTTTTCGCCCGAACAAGCTCGAGGCGAGCGGGTCAACGAACGCAGCGACATTTACGCCGCCGGAATCGTAGTGTTCGAAATGCTGACCGGGCGCCCGCCTTTCCAAGGCGGGACACCCGTCCACATTGCCTATCAACACGTTTCGGAGATTCCTGTCGCAGTGAGCTCCCTCGTTCCAGGGATTCCCCAGGGTATCGACGACGTTGTGGCGCGAGCGCTTCACAAGAACCCGATCGAGCGGTTCCAAAGCGCGTCTGACTTTTCGAACGCACTCGAGGCGGCACTGCACAACGACGATGCCAGGGCATTCGAGCCTCAACTCTCGGAACCGCTCTTGGAGCAGTTTGCGGTCACCGAGTTGACCGAGGAGGAACTAGAACTTCGACACCTCGTCGAGGATGCGTCGCTGCCAACTGAGTCTCGCCGGCCAGCGGCGATGTGGCTCTGGGCGGGCGGAACGTTGATTTTCGCCCTCGTCGGTGCGGTCCTGCTCTGGGCGGTCAGCTTGGCACCGAACGCGGCAATCCCGTCCGCGGAACGACGCATTCCAGACGTCGCCAATTTGTCGAGCTCCGATGCGACCGCAGCGCTAAGCAAGCTCGATCTCACTGCGCTCGTCGTCCAAATTCCTGACGACACCATCGCTGCGGGCAACGCAATCCGCACCGACCCCCAGGCGGGCGAGATTGTTGCGGAAGGTCAACGTGTCTCCCTGTACATCTCGTCTGGAAAGACCCTCATCGCGGTACCGGACGTTCGACAACTCACGGTTGACGCCGCAAAAGCGGCACTTGTCGCAGCCGGCTTCGCCGTCGGTGAGGAAACCAAGGTGGGTTCGGGTTCCGCGCCAGCCGGAATTGTCGTAGGTTCGAACCCCACCTCGGGAGCCGAGGTTCCCCGGGGGTCGGCGGTCGCCATTCAGGTTTCGACCGGAAAAGTGAGCGTTCCCAGCGTGATCGGTACGTCACTGAGCGATGCTTCGGCTCTTCTTGGCAGTAGCGACTATCGGCTCCAGGTCCAGCCGGATCCTGTCCGCTCGTGCAAGCTGTCGAGCGGAAACCCGGTTATCGCGCAGTCCGTGGGTCCGGGAGACGTCCCGCAGGGAAGCGCCATCAAACTGAGTTTCTGCGCGGGCTAAGACGCCATCAAGGGATTGAGGCTCCGGGAACGCTCGCGCGCTCCCGCAAGGCCCGCGGATTCCAGCCAGTTCCCCAACATCCGATACCCGCCCTCGGTCAGAACCGATTCGGGATGGAACTGGACACCGACGAGCGGAGCGGATCGGTGCCTCAGGCCCATAATCACTCCGCCCTCGGTTTGGGCGGTCACCTCGAGTGCGTCGGGAACGGTGTGTGAGACGACCGCGAGCGAGTGATACCGGGTTGCCGTGAACGGATTCGGCACCTCTTGAAACAAGGGGTCTCCGAGATGCTGCACGAGCGAAGTCTTGCCGTGCATGAGCTCTTCCGCATGACTGACCGTCGCACCGAAGGCTTCAGCGAGCGCTTGATGCCCGAGACAGACGCCGAGCATCGGGAGCTGTAGTTCGTGTGCGGCGCGAATCACGGGGATTGATACCCCGGCGGCGGCTGGCGTACCCGGGCCGGGTGAAACGAGCACCGCGTCATAGGCGGAAATGACCTGCTCGGCCTCGTTTGCCGGGAAGGAATCGTTCCGAACCACCGTGGTCTCAGCGCCGATTTCGTTCAGGTACCCGTTCAGCGTGTAGACGAAGCTGTCGTAGTTGTCGACAACGAGTACCTTCATCGAATCACCTGAGAGATACCGAGCGTCGATTGCTGCGGGTTCACGATTCCGTCAAACCAGGGGAACACCCAGGTGAAGAGTGCGGCAACTGCGGCGACGGCGAGGATCGCCACAATGATGATTCGGAGCCAAATTGGACCGGGCAGAATGTTCCAGAGCGCTGCGTACATCGGCTATCCCCCCTACTTCTTCCATCCGGCGACGTCCGCGGCGATTTCGGCGGGCGGTCCCGCCGAATTGGGTTGCCAGGTGTCGAACACGCCGTAGGCAACGATGCGCTCCGATGTCGAATACAGCGGGTTGCAGGTGGTCAGCGTGATGAGTCGCTGGCCGGTGTCGGTCCCACGATTCTGTGGAACCGCACTGACGACCGCCACGGCGCTCGCGCGGACGTACTCAAAGTTCCGGAACCGGTACGTGTACCAGCCATCCTTGGTCTGGATATAGATCGGATCTCCAACTTGCAGCTCATTGATGAGGTGCATCCCACCGCCGTAGGCACTGCGGTGGGCGGCGATTGCGAAGTTTCCAGGCTCGCCCGGAAGCGCGCTATCCATGTAGTGGCCTACCCCAAGCCTGGTGCTGTTGAGCACGTCGGTCCCGACGCCCTGGGCAATTTGCCGTTGCGTGTTCTGTCCGAATCGGGGGACGTACATGATGCCGAATGCCGTGCCTTCGGCCGGAACGCTCTCGAGGGTGATCGGTTGGCCATAGTCCACGGGGCCGGGACCCGCCGGAGTCGGCGTTTCGCTTGCCGTCCCCGGAGTCGGCGTCGCAGCGGCCATCCATTCGGAACTCACGTCGGCGGCCGCCGACGACTGCGACTGGGCCAGAATGGCGTCATTCCACCACAGCTGCCAGGCGAGAAAGAGCAGTACGACCACGCCAGCTGTCAGCAGCAATTCGCCGAGCGCTCCAATCACACTGAAGCCTGATTGGCGGGGGCGAAGTGGAGCAGTCACATTCGCCAGTGTATGGCGAGAAAGCTGTATAGCGGCCGAATTCCCGCCGCGGGGCGAGCGCCGCTACACTTGGGGGCATGGCACGAGCTCAGAAGGCCCCCAAGGAAACCGCCGTCGAAACCCCCGCTTCGGACGCACCGAACCCGGTGTGGTTCAAGCCCGTCATGTTCGGGTTCATGCTGCTCGGTTTGGTCTGGATTCTCGTCTACTACATCAGTGTTGGATTGCTTCCGATTGCGGCGCTCAAGCAGTGGAACATCCTGATCGGGTTCGGTATCGCCTTCATCGGTTTCCTCATGACCACTCGCTGGCGCTAAGCCAGAAAGAAGCGCGCGCTCAGCAGTACGAGGAGTACCGCAATTCCCAGGAGCCCCAAAAGTTGGGACCGTTGTTGCGTCGTACGTCGGGTCCGGACATAGAGCCAGCCGACGGCAACGCCGACAATAAGTCCGCCGACGTGCGATTCCCAAGCGATAGCCATTCCCGGGATGAATCCGATAACAAGGTTGATTGCCAGGAGAATGTAGAGCTGGGTTGATGAGCCGCCCAGCGTGCGCTGAACCATGATGTAGGCACCGATCACCCCAAAAACGGCGCCCGATGCGCCAATCACGGGAGTCAATGGGGATGCCCACCAGAGCACGCCGACGGACCCAGCCCACGCGCTCAACACATAGAGTGCGACGAATCTGCCCGTCCCCAGGAACGGCTCCAGGATTCGACCGAATATCCACAGCGTGTACATGTTGAGCAGGATGTGGAGCACCGATCCCGTTGAGTGGGCAAACGCGCTGGTGAGCATGCGCCACGGCTCCAGCGTGCCGGGGAACGAGTAGGCACCGGCATAGAGCAGCTCTGCCGTGATGTTCAGTCCGGGAATGAGTTGTGCGAGATACACCACGACACACGTCACGATGATGCCGGACGTTGCCGGCGCCGTTCGCGCGCGCAACGAACGCTTGGTTCGAGGGGGTGCTTCTTGCCGCTCCTGCCTCATGCAGTCGGGGCACACTACGCCGACGGCTGCAGGAATTTGACACTCGGGACAAACTCGCCGCTCACATCGCTGGCATCGGACGTACGCCTCCCGTTCGGGGTGGCGTGCACACGTCGGTTGCTCGGCCTCGCTCATGAGGCGGACTGAATATCAATCCGTTCAATCACGACGTCAGAGAGTGGCTTATCCGCCCGTCCAGTCGGAGCGGACGCAATCGCATCCACGACGGCACGGCTCGCATCGTTGGCCACTTCGCCGAAGATGGTGTGCTTTCCCTGCAACCACGTCGTCGGTGCGACCGTAATGAAGAACTGCGAACCGTTCGTTCCCGGTCCGGCATTTGCCATAGCCAGCATGTACGGGGCGGTGAAGTCCAACTCCGGGTGAATTTCGTCTCCAAACTGGTACCCCGGGCCACCAAAGCCCTGCCCGAGCGGGTCGCCACCTTGAATCATGAAATCCGGGATGATGCGGTGAAAAATTACGCCGCTATAGAGCGGCTCGCTCGTGCGATTGCCCGTTGCCGGATGCGTCCATTCGATGGTTCCGGTCGACAGCCCGACGAAATTCTCGACGGTCTTCGGAGCGTGGAAACCGTACAACTTGAGTTCAATCGGGCCGTGGTTGGTGTGCATGGTGGCAACGTGAGTGTGGATAGGCATAGTGACATCTTTGCACCCGATGCCTGGAATGGAGTGGCATGATGAGTACGTCGCCGATTTGGAGGTCGCCATGAGCCTGTCCCGCAAGCGCCGCAAGGAACTACACCGTCTCCGCCGCGAGGCGGAATCGCTCTGGGGGAACCAACAAATTGTCCTCGATCACGCCGCTCACATTGCTCGGGAGGCTGGGCGTCAGATTGGGCACCTCAATCGCGAGGTGCTCGCGCCACGTGTGAACGCCGGAGTCGAGCAGTTCGTTCAGCCCGGTGTGGCTCGTGCCGCTCAACTCGCGAAGTCCGCTTCGCGGCGCATCGAAGACGACGTACTTCCGGTTGTGGGCCGCACCCTCGGGAGCGTGCTGGCCGTCGGCGACGCCGCTCGCGAGATCCGCATCCGAAAGGCGATCGGGCGCGTCGCTCCGGCGAAAGCCGCGATTCAGAAACGCTCGGGGCGTGGTGGCGCACTCCTCGGAATTGGTGTGGCGTTCGCCATCATCGGTGCCCTCGGGTACGCGGTATGGCAGACCTACCGGGCGGACGACGAGCTCTGGGTCGCGGAGGACGCGAACAACGAAATCTAGCGGAGGGTGCGTCCGATAGCAGGACGATCTTGATACAGCCGCAAGGCGATATCGACGAGACTCACCCGTTTGAGGGTGGGAACGTCGGCGAAGTCCCACCACGCTGCTTCGTCGCTTGACCCTCCGACCTCAGGGCGCAACTCTCCGCTGACGATTGATGCGGTGTAGAGAATTCGAAGCGCGTAGAGAGGGGACGTCGTTGCGTTTCGGCTCTCGGCCGGCACAATCATGGTGTCGACGCCGATAAGTTCCTCCACCCGAATGTGAAAGCCGGTTTCTTCAAAGACTTCCCGGACGACCGCGTCAGCAGGATGTTCGGTGCCCTCGATGCCTCCGCCGGGGAGGGTCCAGCCGCTTCGACCGTGCTCGTTCCAATGCGCCATTAAGAGCTTGGGTCCATCGACGACGACGGCATACGCTGCGATTCGGACATCCACCCCTGTAGCGTATCGAGCCCAAGCGGCTGCTCGGCCGCGTTGCCTAGTATCAATACATGCAGACCAGTAATCGGCCTCGGTGGGAGCTCGCGCTCCGCATCCTGCCCATCGTTGCCGCGGGTGCGTTTGCCTGGTCTTGGCTCAGCGCTCCCAGCGATCCGATGCTGATTGCACTCGGCTTCTTGTTGGTGGCATCCGTCTTCGCTGCGGTCCACCATGCCGAAATCGTCGCCGCCCGGGTCGGTGAGCCGTTCGGCTCGCTCGTTCTGGCCGTCGCGGTCACGGTTGTCGAGGTCGGCATGATTGTCGCCCTGATGCTCGACTCGCCCGAATCCACACAGGGTCTGGCCCGTGAAACCGTATTTTCCGCGTTGATGATCATCTGTAATGGCATCGTTGGGCTGTCATTGCTGGTCAAGTCACTCAAGCGCTTCGAAGCAGTCTTCACACCGGAGGGTGTGTCGGGCGCCCTCGCGGCGATTGCGGTTCTGGCGACCCTGGCGCTGGTGCTGCCGAGCGTCACTTCGAGTGCTCCCGGTCAGTCCTTTACTCCGTTCCAGCTGGGGTTCACAGCGATTGCCTCGCTCACCCTGTACTTGGTGTTCGTCTTCGTGCAGGCCGTCCGGCATCGGGACTACTTCCTTCCACCCGGACTGGCGGCGTCGGCAGACGCGCACGTGGAACGACCGAGCCGAAGGTCGGCGTTCACCAGCCTCGTTCTGCTCGTGGTCGCGCTCGTCGGCGTGGTTGGCCTTGCGAAAGAAACCAGTCCCGTTGTGAAACATCTCATCGTCGGAGCAGGACTGCCATCGTCTCTCGTTGCTGTGAGTATCGCGCTCGTCGTGCTCCTCCCAGAGTCAATCGCCGCTCTGCGGGCTGCGACGGTTGGCAGATCGCAAACGAGCCTCAATCTCGCCTACGGTTCCGCGATGGCGAGCATTGGGCTGACCATTCCGGTCATTGCCACGCTCTCGTTGATGTGGGGCTTCCACCTTGACCTCGGGCTACGTCCGAGTGAAATCACGTTGCTGGCATTGACCATCGTGGTCAGCGTGCTGACCGTTATTCCCGGCAAAGCCTCGATCCTTCAGGGTGCGATTCACTTGAGTATCCTGGCCGCATTTCTCACCTTTGTCATTCAGCCCTAGCGGATGGCGCTGTCTCTGTCCGGTTGCCTTCAACGGTCGGCATCAAGAAATCCGAAGCGACCGCCGAGGAGTCCTCGCATCTGACACGTGCTTCCCCAAACGGGGTACAAGTTTCGCGGGACGCCCTGACGTTGCCCTACCCTTCTCCGGCGCCAGTCGGCGCCCATTTTGAGGAGGCATTTATGAGGGTTCGAGTATCACGCGTCGGGGGGACGCTTCTTGGCACGGTTGTGATTGCGGTGACGATGTGTTTGGCTTCGCCGGCGTCGGCGACGGACATGACCATCACCCTCTCGCCGGAGCAAATCGGTCCGACTGAGAGTGTCACCATAACGAAGTCAGCACCCAACGACGCCGTCTGGGGTCTCTTTCTCGGCGAATCCCTCGATGGTTCGGGAGCGGCCAGTGACCTCGGGCCGAATCTTGCCTGGGAAGATCTCGCCCCCTGTTCAGACACGGTGCTCACGATTCGGCTATACGAACCGGGCCAAGACGTGACCGAACTCTCGTGGGCGACCAGCTATGCGGCGACTGCGAGCACGACATTTCTCGCAAACCCGGACGCAACCGAGTGCGTGCCGGTGTTCGATGATGAGACGCTCAATATCCCTTCTACCGCGACGGCTGGGGCACCGTACACCGGCTATGTTCACGCAATTGGTGAGAATGTGACGTATGAAATCTCGAGCGGGGCACTTCCCGACGGGTTGACATTTGACGCCGAACACCAAACCGTCGCCGGTGTGCCGACGACGCCAGGCCTGTCCACATTTACATTCCACGCGACCAACTCGTTCGGTTCAGTTGATCACACGTTCTCCATTCGAGTGATGAGCGATGGCACGTTCGGCCTGACTGAGGGCGTTGGAGGGGTCATTAGCGAAACGCGCATCCAGTTCGCATTCGCAAACCTCAAGGCCGGGTCGGCGTGGAGTGCAGTTGTCCGGTCCACCCCCGTCACCGTGGCGAGCGGCACGGTGAACGGGACCGGGAGTATTTCAGGTTTGGTCGCGTTACCCACCGGACTTGACTCTGCTTGGCACTCAGTCACGCTCTCTTTTGTGAAGATGGATGGCACGCCAGACACGCGCCAGACGTGGTTTCGGCTCGACGCGTCCGGAACAATCGTTGAAGTCAGTCAAACCGCTCCCGCTTCATCGCTCGCCCACACCGGAGTGAATGGATTTGCTACCGCTCTCGCCGCGGGCGCGTTGTTGATCATCGGATTCAGTGTGATTGCCCGGCGACGCGCAACTCACCGGTGAGTTGAGCAGTCGTTCCGGCGACACCAACCCATCGGCGTACAACTCGATCGAGCGTGTATATGACACACCCGATTGATATGAGGAAACCCCCCGCCAGGCGGGGGGTTTCCTCATACATAACGTGGAGCCTAGGAGAATCGAACTCCTGACCTCCTGAATGCAAATCAGGCGCTCTACCAATTGAGCTAAGGCCCCGAAGGGTACTGACCTACCTTACGGCATTTCAGAGTGGGGCTACCAGGACTTGAACCTGGGACCTCTTCATTATCAGTGAAGCGCTCTAACCACCTGAGCTATAGCCCCGAATTGACCGAGCGCTAGCCTATACGACCGGTGCCCACTCGCGCCAATCGGCTAGTCGTTCGTGAACCCCACGAGGATGCCGCCGGTGATGCGCACCGCGAGGTTATAGAGCGTGGCCCAGACTGCTCCGAGCGCAGTGGTGACGACCATCTGCAGTGCGGCGGTGACAATCGTAAAGGTGAGGACGGTCGGCAACGACGTCAGCATGTTGAGGTCCACGAGGCCACTTGCGACATCGCTGACAAGCTGCGCAACCTTGCTCAACATGCCCGTCGCGGCGAGAACCGAATAGACCAGTAACGTCACAACGACTTGAATGACGGCGAGGGCCAAGCCCAGGAGTGAAGCCATCTTGACGACCGACCAGAAGTCCACGAATACGAGCCGCAGTCGCACTTGCTTCGCATTCACGCGCGAGTTCTTCTTCGCACTTGTCGTGGTCATGAGGCTTCTCCTTCGCTTCCCGCTCCGGTTTCAATAGCTTCGCCTGGCTCAGCATCGGCATCGGCTTCGCCATCAACATCGTCGAGATTACGTTCAGTGTTACGAGCGATTGCAAGGATGCGGTCGTCATCCGCGAACTTGGCGAACACGACACCCATGGTGTCACGGCCCTTCGCGGGAACCTCTGCGACATTCGAGCGCACAACCTTGCCGCTTTCAAGCACAACGAGGACTTCATCGGACTCGCTGACAATCAGTCCACCGGCCAGGTCCCCGCGATCCTCACTGAGCTTCGCCACCTTGATTCCGAGACCACCGCGGTTTTGAAGTCGGTACTCTTCGACCGCCGTTCGTTTCGCATAACCGCCTTCAGTGACGACAAAGACATAGCGATCCGAGGGAGAGGCCCCCTCCGCCGAATCAACACCCGACGAGGCTGGAACCACAGCAGCGCTCAAGAGTGCATCGCCTGAGCGGAACTTCATTCCAATGTTGCCGGAGGTGCTCCGGCCCATCGGGCGCAAGGCATCATCGGTGGCGGCGAACCGGAGGGACATACCCTTCTTCGAGACCAAGAGAATCTCATCTTCCGGGTTGGTGAGCATCGCAGAGACCAACTCGTCGCCCTCACGGAGCTTAATCGCGATCACGCCGCGCGAACGGTTGGTGTCGTATTCAGCGAGCTCTGTCTTCTTGACGAGGCCATCGCGTGTGGCAAGCGTCAAGAACTGAGCGACTCGGTAGTCACGAATGTCAAGAATCTCTGCCACCTGCTCGTCGGGCTGCAACTCGAGCAGGTTTGCCAAGTGCTGTCCCTTGGCATCGCGTCCGGCTTCTTGAACTTCGTATGCCTTGATTCGGTACACGCGACCGAGGTTGGTGAAGAACAGCAACCAGTGATGCGTGGTCGTGACGAAGAAGTGCTCGACGATGTCTTCGCCGCGCAGCTGCGCGCCCTTGACACCCTTGCCGCCGCGGTGCTGGCTGCGGTAGTTGTCGCTACGTGTGCGTTTGACGTATCCACCTCGAGTGACCGTGATGACCATTTCCTCTTCCGGAATGAGGTCTTCCATGTTCATGTCACCGTCGAAACCGAACACAATCTCAGTGCGGCGATCATCCCCGAACTTGTCGACGATGTCGGTCAGTTCCGTGTGGACAATGCTTCGCTGACGCTCTGGCGACGCGAGGATGGCTTCGAAGTCGGCAATCTCACGCTCGAGCTCGGCGAGGCGATCGATGATCTTCTGACGCTCAAGAGCGGCCAGACGTCGGAGTTGCATTGCGAGGATTGCGTCCGCCTGGGCCTGGTCGATGGTCAGCAAGGCGATGAGTCCCTCGCGTGCCTGTTCGACGTCGGGGGACTTACGGATCAGTGCGATGACCTCGTCGAGCGCATCAAGTGCCTTGACGTAGCCGCGCTGGATGTGGGCGTCAGCTTCCGCCTTGGCGAGTCGGAACTGCGTCCGGCGAACAATGACCTCAATCTGGTGGTCTACCCAGTGGGCGATGAATCCATCGATAGTCAGCGTCCGCGGAACACCGTCGACGATGGCCAGCATGTTTGCGCCGAAGTTCTCTTGAAGCGCGGTGTGCTTGTACAGGTTGTTCAGCACGACCTTGGCGACGGCGTCGCGCTTGAGGACAAGCACGAGTCGCTGACCGGTTCGACCAGACGTCTCGTCGCGAATGTCGGCGATTCCGGCAAGTTTGCCTTCTTTGACGAGTTCGGCAATGCGAACCGCAAGGTTGTCCGGATTGACTTGGTACGGAAGCTCCGTCACCACGAGGCAGGTGCGGCCCTGAATTTCCTCGACGTTCACCACGGCACGCATCGTGATGGATCCACGACCCGTGCGATAGGCATCCTGGATTCCCTTGGTGCCGAGAATTTGAGCACCGGTCGGGAAGTCGGGACCCTTGATTCGCGCAATGAGCGCTTCCTGCAGTTCTTCACGACTGGCTTCAGGATGTTCGAGCGCCCACAGCGCACCCGCGGCCACCTCTCGCAGATTGTGCGGAGGAATGTTCGTGGCCATACCGACCGCAATACCGACCGAGCCGTTGACCAAGAGGTTCGGGAACCGGCTCGGCAACACGGTGGGTTCTTGGGTGCGACCGTCGTAGTTGTCCTTGAAGTCGACGGTGTTTTCTTCGATGTCCCGGACCATCTCCATGGCGAGGGGAGCCATCTTGGTTTCGGTGTATCGGTGCGCGGCTGCGCCGTCATTTCCGGGCGAGCCAAAGTTGCCCTGCCCGAGCGCGAGGGGGTAGCGCAGTGCCCAGGGCTGGACAAGTCGGACGAGCGAGTCGTAGACCGCCGAGTCGCCGTGCGGGTGGAACTGACCCATGACGTCACCAATGACGCGGGTGCACTTGGAGAACGCCTTATCCGGTCGATATCCACCGTCATACATTGTGTAGATCACACGGCGGTGGACAGGCTTGAGTCCGTCGCGCACGTCGGGAAGCGCGCGCGAAACAATGACGCTCATCGCATAGTCGAGGAACGAGCGCTGCATCTCCAGGTTCAGATCGACCTGGTCAATCCGCCCGTGATTGTGATCGACGTTCATGTCGTCGTTTGCCATGCCTGGCCTTTCCGTCAGCGAGTGCCGAAGCGCACGAGTTAGATGTCGAGGAAGCGAACGTCTTTCGCGTTGCGCTGAATGAAGGTGCGGCGACTCTCGACGTCGTCACCCATGAGGGTGGAGAACACCTCGTCGGCCGAAGCCGCATCCTCCATCGTGACCTGCAAAAGGGTGCGAGTCTCGGGGTTCATGGTCGTGTCCCAGAGCTCTTGGTGGTTCATTTCACCGAGACCCTTGTACCGTTGCACGCCGTTTTCCTTGGCGATGCGCTTACCGGCTGCTTGACCGGCAGAAAGCAGGGCGTCACGTTCGCGATCGGAGTAGACGTACTCGTGCTCGGCGTTTGTCCACTTCAAGCGATACAGCGGGGGTTGGGCGAGGTACACGTAGCCCAGCTCGATGAGTGGTCGCATATAGCGGAACAGAAGTGTCAGCAAGAGCGTGGTGATGTGCTGACCGTCGACGTCTGCATCGGCCATGAGGACGATCTTGTGATACCGGATCTTCTCGGCATCAAAGTCATCGCCCAAACCTGCTCCGAATGCCGTAATCATGGCCTGAATTTCGGTGTTGGCGAGCGCTCGATCCAATCGAGCCTTTTCGACGTTCAGAATCTTGCCGCGCAGCGGCAGGATGGCCTGGGTTTCGGGATTGCGGCCGGTTTTTGCCGAGCCACCTGCCGAATCGCCCTCGACAAGGAAGATCTCACTGATCGTCGGATCTTTGCTCGTGCAGTCACTGAGCTTGCCCGGCATGCCGCCGGATTCAAGCAGGCCCTTCCGACGTGTTGCTTCTCTCGCCTTTCGTGCAGCCATCCGGGCGGCAGAAGCTTGAATGGCCTTCCGGATGATTTCCTTTGCGACGTTTGGGTTTCGGTCAAACCAATCGGCAAGTTCCTCACCGACAACGCGTTGAACGAATGCCTTCGCTTCGGTGTTGCCCAGTTTGGTTTTCGTTTGGCCCTCGAACTGGGGCTCGGACAACTTGACTGAAATGACGGCCGTCAGGCCTTCGCGAACATCCTCACCGGAGAGGTTCTGGTCTTTTTCCTTCAGTAGCCCCTTGTCCCTCGCGTACTTGTTGATCAAGGTCGTGAGTGCAGCACGGAACCCCTCTTCGTGCGTTCCGCCCTCGTGGGTATTGATGGTGTTCGCGTATGTGTGGACCGATTCGGTGTAAGCGGTGGTCCACTGCATAGCCAACTCAAGAGCGATGTGCTTTTCCGTGTCCTCGGCTTCGAAGGAGATGATCTCGTCATTGACGAGGTCCGTCTTCTTTGCCCGATTGAGGTACTCGACGTAATCCTCGAGACCCCGTTCGTACATGAACTCATCGGCAAACTGGTTTCCGTCAGAGTCGACACTGTCGGCGCGCTCGTCGCGAAGCGTGATTCGCAGGCCCTTGTTCAAGAACGCCATCTGCTGGAACCGTGCCCGGAGTACTTCGTACTCAAACTCGACCGTCTCGAAAATCTCCGCACTCGGCCAGAATGTGATGGTCGTGCCAGTTTCGTCACTGGCTTCGCCCTGAGCGAGTGGAGCGTCCGGCACGCCGACCTTGTAGCTCTGTCGCCACACGAATCCTTGACGACGCACCTCGACCTCGAGTCTGGTCGAGAGGGCATTCACTACCGAAGACCCCACACCGTGCAAGCCACCGGAGACGGCGTATCCGCCACCGCCGAACTTTCCACCGGCATGGAGCACGGTCAAGACCACCTCGACCGTGGACTTCCCTTCGGTCTTGTGGATATCGACCGGAATTCCGCGCCCGTTGTCGACGACTCGCACCGCTCCATCCGGGAGGATCGTGACGTGGATCGTGTCGCAGTATCCGGCGAGGGCCTCATCAACCGAGTTGTCGACAATCTCGTAGACCAGGTGGTGCAACCCGCGCGGTCCCGTCGAACCGATATACATGCCGGGCCGTTTGCGAACGGCCTCGAGTCCCTCGAGGACCTGAATCGCATCGGCACCGTACTCGGGCGTTCCGGATGCGTTGGGTTCGCCTGAGGCCATGCGCTGAATCTCCGTTCCACGCTGCAAGTGCAGCTTTCACAGCCTACCAATTTGGGCCGGCAAAACGCGGGAAATTGGGCGCTGCGGCGCAAACAATCAGGATGCGGTCAAATTTGTATCGTCAGCCGTAGGTATCGCGCGGTCCCCGTCCTGGAGTGGCTCTCAAGCCCTTTTTCCAGGAGGGAACGTCCGGCCCGATAAAGCGAACCGATTCGACACCTGCGTGGGGGATCTCCTCCTGGAGCTGGTGTGCCAGGTCGTACCGAAGGAATCCCAGTTGTGTGGCCCAAGCAGTCGAATCGCAACGGACGGTCAAGATTCCCTCATCGAGGGAGACCGGCTCGGTGTGTGCCGCTACGTCCGGTCCGGCGATTTCGGGCCAACGGGCAAACACCTCGTGTCGAGCAAGTTCAGGCGTCCAACCCAATTCATCGGCCACCGAACCCAAGACATCAGCGATCCCACGCGGGTCTCGGCCCGGCATGAATGGGAGTGACCCCGGCCGTTGAACGGGACCTCTGGTCTTCCGTGGCCCAGCCCACAACGCACGCAAATGTTGATAGAGACGCTGTGCTTCATTCATCGGAGACTCCGGACTCCTGAATCCGCCCGGCGGAAATGTGATGCACGTGCTGGGCAAATTCGGTGGGCACGTCGTCAACAACGGCCGCCGTGACAATCACCTGCTCGTACGAAGCGACCGCCTGTGTCAGCCGTTCTCGACGATGAACATCAAGTTCTGCGAAGACATCGTCGAGCACGATGATCGGATCACCAACGCTGGAGTCGGCCCGCAGAACGTCAGCCGCGGCAAGTTTGAGCGCCAGTGTGAATGACCACGTCTCTCCGTGGCTTGCGTATCCCTTCACCGGAAGCGTGTTGAGCTGAAAGAGGAGGTCGTCTCGATGGGGTCCCACGAGTGTCACGCCCCGCTCCCGTTCTTGATCGCGCACCTCGGAGAGTGCACGTCGGAACTTCTCGGACGTCGACATTCCCTCCGAGTCCCCGATCGAATGCATCCATTCGAGTCGCGGCTGGTGGTCGGCATCGACGAGCGCTTCATACTGCCGCTCCAGCGGGGGACCGAGTCGATTTACAAGAGCCGTTCGGGCATCAAGAAGTTCGGAGCCGAGCTCGACGAGCTTGTCGTCCCACACTTCAAGGGTTGACAAAGACGATGCGTTCCGAGCCGTCTTCAGGAGATTGGACCGTTGCCGCACAACACGCTCATAGTCCGCAATAACGCCGGCCATCCGCGGGTTCAGTTGTGCGAGAAGGTCGTCGACAAAGTTCCGTCGCTCGCTCGGGTCACCGCGCACGATTGTCAAGTCTTCCGGTGCAAAGAGGACGACATGGCAGTAGCGAGTGAGCTCGCGCATTTTGGCGGGATTGCCATTGATTTGCGCAACGTTTGGCCGGTCGACATTGAGTTGGCACTCGAGTCGAACTTCTCGCTCGGCGCTCAACAGCCGCGCTCGGATCACGGCAGACGTGGATCCGGAACGAATCAGCCCGCTTCCCTGGGCGAGACGATGCGACTTCAGAGTGCTGAGGAAGACGAGTGCTTCCACGGCGTTTGTCTTGCCCTGTCCGTTAGCGCCGAGGAGAACCGTTGGTCCGGCTGGAAAGCTCAAATCGGCTTGCTCATAGTTTCGCCACGATGTGAGCGAGAGATGGCTCACTCGCATGCTTGGCCTAACGGAGCAGCAGGTTCGGTTGGAGCAAGTAGCGGTAGGCCGAGGAGTCGGAGGAGTCGCGTGAGGTTTGAGCGGTCAACAACACCGGACCTGGCTTGTTGGGATTGTCCGTCTGGGTGAATCCGATACGGACGAACTCCGAGTGAACGGCACTAAGTCCGTCGAGCAGGTACTGCGGCTTCAGTGATACGACCTGATCGGTGCCGTGCAAAACGACGTCAATCGTTTCAGACGCTTGCGCGTTTTCACTTCCTACGGCCTCGAGAGTGAGACCGTCCTGACTGAAGCTGAAGCGCAGAGCCGCTTCACGCTCGAGGACGAGCGCAACGCGCCGAGTCGCTTCGACTAAGTCGGCCGTATTGAGAACGGCATACTGTTCCACTGCCTCGGGGAACAAGCGCTGCACAGGTGGGTAATTCCCCTTAATGAGAAGGCTCGTAACCGTCTTGTTGTCTGCCGAGAAGGCGATGAGTTCACGGTCGTCGCGAGACGTCAACGACACACTGATGGTCCCGGCGTTTCCAAAGGTCTTGCCCACCTCCTGGATTGTCCGGGCCGGCACGAGAGCTGCACGTTCCTCGGTTGCGCCATCCCAGTCGATTTGCCGAACGGCCACTCGGTATCGGTCTGTGGCAACGAGGTTCATGCCGGTGCCGGAAATGGTGAGCTGAACGCCAGTGATCACGGGAGTCACATCGTCTCGCGATGCGGCGAGCGCGACCTGACCCACCGCTTCGGCGAATGCATCGGCAGGAACCACACCGGTCGCGTCGTCCACTTCGGGAATGCTGGGGTACTCATCAACCGGCATGCTGGCGAGCGTGAACTTTGCCGAGCCACAGGTCACGAGAACGCGAGAATCCTCTGTGGTTACCGTTACCGGGGCATTTGGCAAGCGTCCAGCGATCTCTGCGAGGAGGCGACCATGAACCAGGATCGTGCCAGCGGCCTCAACCGAGGCAGCGATAGTGGTTCGCGACGAAACTTCGTAATCGAACGTCGAAAAAGTCAATTGGTCTGCGGCGGCCTCAATGAGTACGCCGCCAAGAATTGGGAGAGTCGGCCGTTGAGGAAGCAGCTTGACCGTGAACGACACTGCCTCACTGAAGACATCGCGGTTGACTTGGAACTTCACGCCTGATCCCCTTAGGTCTGAATGCGGTAAACGCCTGCTAATGCTATCTGCCGAATCGCGTTCAGCGACAGCCTCCCACTTTCTGTTATCGGCCGAAGGGAGATATGACTTAACTCTTTAATCTTCTTAACGGCTGTGGGAACTGTGGATAAATCACTGTTGCCCTAGCGGCCCTAGGAAACTACAACGATGTGAGTTGTGCGCGGCCTGTGGCCATAGAGCCTTGTCTTTCTGGGGAAGTTGGACCCAATGGTTCTGAACCCTCACAAGTACGTTCGCTTCTTCAACAGTTTTTCCCTATCAAATGGGGATTTCTCCCCATCTTTATCCACAGGCCTATTGGTAGCGGGAATTCTGTCGGATTCGCGTTGTCAGTTCTGTGACCTGGTTGTAGATGGACCGGCGTTGAGTCATGAGCTCACTGATTTTGCGGTTTGCGTACATCACGGTCGTGTGGTCTCGGTTACCGAAGAGCTGGCCAATCTTCGGAAGCGAGAGATTGGTCATTTCTCGACACAGATACATCGCGATCTGGCGCGCGGTCGCTACGGCCTGGGAACGTGACGAGCCATATAGGTCATCGGTTGTGAGGCGGAAGTAGTCTGCCGTGGCCGTAATGATGTCGACCGGGGCAATGATGTTGTTTTCGTCGAGGGTAACGAGATCCTTCAACACGGTTTGCACGAGCGGCATCGTTACCGGACTGCGGTTCAAGTTCGCGAACGCGGTCACACGGATGAGGGTTCCCTCAAGTTCACGGATATTGCTCGACACCTTCGATGCCATGAACTCGAGGATCTCGTCCGGAACTTGAAGCTTCTCGCTCTGTGCTTTCTTTCGAAGAATGGCGATGCGAGTCTCAAGGTCCGGTGCTTGGACGTCGGTAATCAGTCCCCACTCGAAACGAGAGCGCATCCGGTCTTCGAACCCCGTGAGGTGCTTCGGGGGCAGGTCGCTCGTAATCACAACCTGTTTGTTGTGATCGTGAAGAGTGTTGAAGGTGTGGAAGAACGCCTCTTGCGTTTCTGCTTTCCCCTGCAAGAACTGAATATCGTCGATAAGCAGGAGGTCGACGTTCCGATAGCGATTCTGGAATTCCGCACCGCGGTTGTTGGCGATGGAGTTGATGAAGTCGTTCGTAAATTCCTCGGAGCTGACATAGCGCACTCGAATCCCGGGGAACAGACTCATCGCGTAGTGGCCAATTGCGTGAAGCAAGTGCGTCTTTCCGAGCCCCGACTCGCCGTATACGAAGAGCGGGTTGTATGCCTTGGCCGGCGCTTCCGCCACTGCGACGGCGGCAGCGTGAGCGAATCGATTTGATTGGCCGATGACGAACGAGTCAAAGGTGTACTTCGGATTGAGTCGGGTATCCGTTCCACGATCAGCGACAGCTTCGAACACGGGCGGCGGAGCGACCGATGGTTCAGTCTCATCTGCAAATTCGGGTTCGAGGTGCTGGTGTTCGAGTTCTGGGTTCACAACGACATAGAAGGTCGTCACCGGGCTCGGCTCTTCGATGTGCGCCATTGCACTGAGGAGCTGACCGCGCATCCGCTGGTTCAACATGCTCGCAGTGAACTCGTTGGGAACTTCCAAATAGAAGGTTCCAGCCGCGATGCCCTTGGGCTCGACCAGATTGATGAAGCCATGCAGCATGGGTGAAACCGTCTCGTCGGTTCGGAGCCGGTCACGAACCGACTCCCAAACCTCCCCGACCGGTTGTTCCACCATGTGAGCCCCAAGCTGTGAATGAAAATGTGAGTGTCAGACGTCAAGCCTTGCAAACTTGCCGCTTTGACTTGTCCACGGGAGTTATCCCCTTGTGGATAACTCCATTGAGGCTAGCGAAGTCATCGCGCGCTCGCAAATGGTTTTTCCTTGATTTTTGCGAAACCCCGGCGTGGTGAAGTTTCCCTGTTCACGCCCGTGCTATCTCTCCGCGCTCGCTCACTTTGACATGTCGGCTGCGGGGCCGTAACTTTAACAGGTTGCCTCGCGCTCGCGAGGGCTGTGACTTGCCGGTCTACGTTTCGTGTGGGCCGCGTAGCTGATCGAAAGAGTGACATGACCAAGCGCACGTTCCAACCCAACAACCGCCGTCGTGCGAAGAAGCACGGCTTCCGCCTGCGTATGCGTACTCGTGCCGGCCGTGCCATTCTCTCGGCTCGTCGCCGCAAGGGACGCAGCGAGCTTTCCGCTTAACGATCGTGTTGGCACGTGCCAACCGCATCGTCTCCGGCGCTGACTTTCGTCGAGTCATTCGTCAGGGGCGAAAGCTCAGTTCGCGCGAGGCCGTCATATCTGTAATCCAAACCGCACAGGATTCTCCTGTGCGGTTTGGTGTCGTTACGGGTAAGTCAGTGGGCAACGCTGTCGTGCGCAACCGAATCCGCCGCCGAGTTCGGGCAGCAGCTCGGGCAATCATCGATCAGCGATCGTGTGCGGGGGTCGAGGTGGTCGTCCGAGCGCTTCCCGGTTCGGATGTGACCTCAGTCGAGTCCTGGCGGAGCGCTCTCGAACGGGCGTGCGGCCAGTGAACGCGCGATTCCGTATCGCGATGGGGTGGGTTGTGCTCGCTCCACGGAACGCGGCAATCGCCATATTGCGGGCGTATCAGCTCGTCGTTTCGCCCCTCTACGGGGATGTCTGCCGGTATTACCCGTCGTGTTCGCATTACACGCTTCAGGCAATTGCTCGGTACGGTGTACTCGGAGGCGTTGGACTCGGCGCCTGGCGAATTCTTCGGTGCCAACCGTGGGTTCGTGGTGGAGTCGATGACGTACCAGCACGGAAGCGCGAGTGGGCCCATCAAGTTCGGGGCGGTTTCGTCGCTCCGGGAGTGAAGTAGCGAGAGGACCTTCATGGATATCTTCGGCATTCTGCTCTGGCCGATTAAGTGGGTTATCGAGCTCGTTCTCGTTTCCTTCCACTGGGTGTTCACCGCACTCGGACTCGACCCAGACGCCGGTGTGACGTGGGTGCTGTCGATCGTTGGCCTCACCGTTGTAGTCCGGGCAGCGCTCATTCCGTTGTTCGTGCGCCAGATTCGCAGTCAGCGACGCATGCTCGAGGTTGCTCCGGAGCTCAAAAAGATCCAGGACAAGTACCGCGGCAAGAAGGACCAGTTCTCCCGCGAGGCGATGTCCCGCGAGACCATGGAGCTGTATCAGCGAACGGGAACAAACCCACTTTCGTCGTGCTTCCCATTGCTTTTCCAGATGCCGATCTTCTTTGGTTTGTACTCGGTGCTCAACGATGCCCAGCACGATAAGGCTGGGGTTGGTCTGTTCACGAAGCAACTCGCGGACTCGTTCGCAAACGCCACGATCTTCGGTGCCCCGATGAAGGCGACCTTTGTCGGCGCTCTGAACGCCGGGGGCCCGTGGCAGGTGTATGTCGTAGCGGTCATCATGATTGCGCTCATGACGGCATCTCAGTTCTTCACTCAACTGCAGCTGGCGAGCAAGAACGTCTCCGAGGAGACGAAGAACAGCTCGATGTACCGCCAGCAGCGGGTCTTGCTCTATGTGCTGCCGTTCGTGTTCATTTTCTCGGGCGTGGCCTTCCCCATTGGCGTCATGTTCTACTGGCTTGTTTCGAACTTCTGGACGGTCGGCCAGCAGTACGTTGTCATCCGCAACATGCCCACACCGGGTTCTGAAGCGGCTCGCGCTCGTGAGGCACGGCTGGCCCGGAAGGGGAAGCTCGTCGCACCAGAGGTCGATGCCAAAGCCGTCGAAGAGGCCAAGCCCGCGCAGCGCCAGCAGCCGATGGGCAAGAACCGAGCCAAGAAGAAGAAGTAGGAATTCATGACCGAACAGAACACCCAGGTTGCGTCTCTCGACGCTGAGGGCGAATTCGCCGCCGACTACATCGAAGAGCTCCTGGATATCGCGGACCTCGACGGCGACCTCGATATTGCCGTGAAGAACGACCGCGTGTATCTCACCGTCGATTCATCGACGGATGACCTCGTTGCCCTGAGCAAGCCAGACGTCGTTGCGGCGCTTCAAGAACTGACTCGCGCGGCCGTTCTGACCGGCGTTGGAAATCACTCGCGTCTCATCCTGGACATTGCGGGGTCACGTTCTTCGCGTGAACGTGAGCTGGAGCAATTGGTCGAGCGGGCATCGACGCGCATCGCTGAGGGTGCGCGTGAGGTGGCTCTGCCACCGATGTCGTCCTACGAGCGCAAACTCGTACACGATTTGGTGTTCGCACAGGGGCTTACTTCTGAGTCACGGGGTGAAGGGCGAGATCGTCACACCGTCGTGCTGCCAAAGTAGCCCGAACCCGCGTCGCGAAAGCCCCACTTCGGTGGGGCTTTCGCCGTATCTGTTTCACGTGAAACATTGCGACCAGACGGTTGGTGCCCGCATGTTTCACGTGAAACACTCAGTTAAGGACAGGAGCCCACAGGAGGTCGGGGTGGCTCGGGCACACACGGTTCTGCACTGGTCAGTGCATGGCGGTGCGCGGTCCGAAAACTATGCCGCCCCGGACAGTGCTCCATTGCCACCGAGCGCAGCCACAGTGTGTGATGCGATCGCCAAACTATCGGCACCCTCAGTGGTGGCGGCGAGCCCGTCGTGTTTCACGTGAAACAATATGGATATGACGGAGCGCGAACCGGAACCCGAGGTAACTCAAGAACTGTTTTCCGACGAGGTCGCCCTTCGTCGAGTTCGCCACTTCGTTGCACAGCTTGCCGAACAGGGTGAGACACGCGGACTCATCGGGCCACTTGAGCTGCCGAGGATTTGGAGTCGCCACATCCTGAACAGCGCGCTTCTCGCGCCACTCGTTCGCCCCGGACGCGTCGGCGATGTCGGAACCGGTGCGGGGTTACCGGGCCTCGTGTTGGCCATCGCGCGTCCGGATGCAGAGTTTGTGCTGATCGAACCGATGGCGCGTCGGGTTGAATGGCTCGAGGAGCAAGTCTCCGAGCTGGGGCTCGACAACGTAACGGTCGTCCGAGGACGTGCTGAGGACACCCTTGAGTTCCGGGCTCTTGACCAGGTAACTGCCCGGGCCGTGAGTGCACTGCGTACGCTCATTCCGCTCACCGCGCGCCTCGTTCGCCCCGGGGGTGAGCTCCTTCTCCTCAAAGGCGCTGCAGTCGAAACCGAAATCGAGGCTGCGAGGAAAGTCATTGCGAAGTGGAAACTCGAGAACATTCGTGTCGAGCAACTTGGCCTTGACATTGATGTTGAGCCGACACGTGTGTTCCGCGCGGACGTCCGCTAGCGCTCTCTCCACGAATTCTCCACGGGTTTATCCCCAGCTCGGAGATTTGCATGCATTTTGCCGGTGTTGCCCGTCCCCCGATATCCCGCGGAACTTTGGCCCCGTGAACGCGTTTGGCTGCCTGTATTGCAAAGATTCCCCAGCTTTATCCACAGGCAATCCGGACGGAAGCACGTTTCAAAGATTCCGGCGTGCCGCGACGCTCGTTAGCATGAGACCGGACAAGCGAAGGGATTTCCGTGGCTGAAGCGGTCGATTGGGATGCCGAAACGGCTCGGGCGATCTTTGATGCCGCCGAGACGCCTATTGCTCGAGCCATCGTTGACGAATCCCTTCGCCGGGAGAAACTCGCCGCCAACGCCGTGCCACTTCCTCAGTCAACGCGGGTTCTGACAATCTCCAACCAGAAGGGTGGCGTCGGAAAAACCACCACGACGGTCAATCTTGCATCAGCGCTTGCGCGCTCGGGCGCCCGAGTCCTCGTCATCGATTTGGACCCGCAGGGCAATGCTTCAACAGCGCTCGGTGTTGACCACCACTCCGAGACCTTGAGTAGCTATGACGTACTCGTTGGCGATGAGCCAATGGCTGCCGTAATCCGACCATCTCGCGAAGAGAGTCGACTGCATTGTTTGCCGGCAAACATCCACCTGGCCGGAGCCGAGATTGAGCTCGTCTCTCTGGTAGCCCGCGAACAGCGCCTCCAGCGCGCACTCCGAGCGCAACTCGAATCCATGGCCGAGCCCTACCACTACGTCTTTATTGACTGCCCACCTTCACTCGGCCTCCTCACGATCAACGCCTTCGTTGCGGCTCAAGAGGTGCTCATTCCCATCCAGTGTGAGTACTACGCGCTCGAGGGCTTGTCTCAGCTGCTGAAGAACATCGACCTCATCCGAACCCATTTGAATCCTCAATTGACGGTTTCGACGATCCTGCTCACGATGTACGACGGTCGAACCAACCTTGCCCAGCAAGTTGCGCAAGAAGTTCGAGAGCATTTTCCGGCAGAGGTACTGGATGCGGTCATCCCGCGCTCTGTGCGGGTCTCCGAAGCACCGAGTTACGGACAAACGGTCATCGAATACGACTTTGAATCAAGTGGAGCGCTGGCGTACCGTGAAGCGGCCGCCGAAATCGCCGTCCGAGGCGAGCGAGAGGGACGATAGCAATGGCAACCAAGCGTACGGGTCTCGGCCGTGGAATCGGGGCACTCATTCCCACGGGCGAAGAAGGCGAGCGTCCGGTTGACGTATTGTTCCCGAGCGGTTCGAGCGAGTCGACACCAGGTCTGGTGAGTGTTCCCGGCGCACAGCTCGTGCAGCTCAACCCCGCCGACATCATTCCGAACCCCGCACAGCCGCGAAAAGTGTTCGATGAGGATCACCTCAAGGAACTCATTCACAGCGTTCGTGAGTTCGGTGTCTTGCAGCCCATCGTGGTTCGACCTCGACCCGGGGTCGACGGCAAGTACGAACTCATCATGGGCGAGCGACGTCTCCGTGCGAGCAAGGCGGCCGGACTCAAATCGATCCCCGCCGTCGTTCGTGACACCGCAGACGAGGATCTTCTGCGTGACGCGCTGCTCGAGAATTTGCACCGCTCGCAACTCAACCCGCTCGAAGAAGCGTCGGCCTATCAGCAGCTCCTGGAAGACTTCGGAATCACCCAGGAACAACTTGCCGAGCGTATTGGCCGTTCCCGGCCTCAAATCTCGAACACTATCCGCCTTCTCAAGCTGCCCGAGACGGTACAGCTTCGCGTTGCTTCCGGAGTCCTGACGGCCGGCCACGCGCGCGCAATCTTGAGCGTCGGCGACGACAGCGAGGCGATGCAACGTCTCGCCGACAAGATCGTCAACGAAGACCTTTCGGTGCGCGCCGCAGAGGCGGTTGCTGGCACCGTCCAGACCGCGACGAAGGCGAAGCGCATCGTCCCAGGCTCGAAGCAGTCCTTCCTCGGAGACGCCGCTGGGCGCCTCGGTGATCGGCTAGACACCCGCGTTTCAATCAAACTCAACGCGCGAAAAGGCCAGGTCAGCATCGATTTCTCGAGCGTTCAAGACCTGCGGCGCATCCTTGAGGTCATGCACCTCGCGGATGTGCTGGACGAGTCCTAGTGAGCCCGTTCCGTGACCGCGCGCACGGCGCGGTCGAATGCCTCGGTGAGCGTGAGGTCCGCTCCACCGAGCGCTAGAGGAAATAGCGAGGTCTCGGTAAAGCCCGGGATGACATTCGCCTCGAGAAACCAGGGCGTTCCGGCGTCATCGACGATGAAGTCAACTCGGGAAAAGTCACCTAAGCCGAGTTCCCGGTGGACGCGCACCGCGGCATCACCGAGCGCCGCGATGGCCGTTGGCTCGAGTCGCGCGGGAATGAAGAAGGTCGTCTCACCGGCGTTATACCGAGCTTCGAAGTCATAGATGCCGTCTTGGGGGGCAATCTCGACCGGTGGTAGTGCACGGAGGCCGACCTCGTCTCGCCACACGCTGACGGCGACCTCGTTGCCCGGAATCCATCGTTCGCAGAGCGCAACGTCTGCATAGGTGAATGCTTCAACCAGTGCTCGAGCGAGTCCCGTTGCGTCCGCAACGATGGAGACACCCTGGGAGGAACCACCGCTGCCGGGCTTGACGACCAGCGGGAATCGCACTGTCGAACCCAGAAGCTGCAGAATCGACTGAGCCGAGAGTTCGCGGAAGCTTTCGCGAGTCAACACGAAACCTTCTGGGACGGCCACACCACATTCGGCAATGCGATCGCGCGCGGCCGGCTTCGACCATGCCAATCGGGCACTCTGTGCCGACGAACCGAGATACGGTCGTCCGGCGAGCTCGAGAAGCGCCAGGAGGGAGCCGTCTTCGCCGGATGCTCCATGAACCATCGGAACAATGGCGGCCGGCGCGAGCGATTCGATTCGAGAGAGGAGCTGGGGGTCTGGTTCGAGGACATGGACCTCGTGCCCGGCGTCGGCAAGCGCGTCAGCCACGCGTCGCCCCGAACGCAACGAAATGTCGCGCTCATGGGAGATTCCGCCCGAAATCACAACAATCTTCATAGTCACTTGGCTCCTACACCACGTCCGGAGGGGGCGTCGTTGTCCGTTGATCGTTCGAACGACTCCGAAGGTCGCCAGTCCCACGGAAGGTTTCGAGAAGCTCTCGTTCGGCACTCAGGACGGTTGCGAGGCGCCGAACCCCGACACGAATCTGCTCGGCAGAGGGATAACAGAACGACAGTCGAATGTTTTGCCGGCCGTTCCCGTCAGCGAAGAAAGCCGTTCCCGGCGTATACGCGACGAGCTCCTTGACCGCTCTCGGGAGCATGGCCTTCGAATCAAGCTCTTCGGGCAAGTCGAGCCAGACAAAGAATCCGCCGCCGGGGTGGGTATGCCGGATGTCTGGCAGGAAATCGTCGAGCGCCGTGACCATCGCATCGCGACGTTCGCGATACAGTCCTCGGAACGTATCGATTTGTGCGCGCCAGTCAACCGCATCAAGGTATTCGGCAATGACCGTCTGACTGAACACGCTCGGTGAAAGGATTGCGGATTCGCTCGCAAGCACGAGTTTCTCGCGAATCGCGTGCGGCGCGAGAGCCCAACCCACTCGGAATCCGGCGGCAAAGGTTTTTGAGAACGACCCAAGATAAATCACCCCATCTTCTTCGATGGAGCGAAGCGCATCCGGAGCGGCGTGGTCGAACCACAGGAGTCCGTACGGGTTGTCTTCCAGGATCAAAATGTCATTGGCTCGGCATATCGCCAGGATTTCGGGCCGTCGGGCAGCCGACAGGGTCACACCAGCCGGGTTGTGGAAGTTCGGGATGGTGTACAGGAACTTGATTCGGCGGCCTTCGGCACGGACGCTCGCAATTCGGGCCTGGAGCGCCTCGGGAACCAATCCGTCGTCGTCCACCTCGATGTGGACGACCTCGGCCTCGTAGGAGCGAAACACACCGAGCGCTCCGACGTAGCTTGGCGCTTCGGCGAGCACGACGTCGCCCGGGTCGAGAAACAGCTTCGCCACGAGGTCAACGGCTTGCTGCGAACCTGTCGTGACGACCACGTTGTCGATGGAGGCCGATATTCCCTCGAGCGCCATAACGTCAAGGATGTGTTCGCGAAGCCGCTCGGTTCCCTGACCCGAACCGTACTGGAGAGCCGCCGCTCCGTGGTTTCGCATCGTTCGTTCGAGGGCGGACATCACGAATTCTTGGGGGAGCGCCGACACGAACGGCATCCCGCCGGCAAGGGACACCACTTCGGGTCGCGACGCGACGGCAAACAGCGCACGCACCTCACTCGCGGATAGTCCTGCCGTCCGAGCCGCATAATGGTGCAACCACGGGTCGAGCGAGGTTCCGCCGCGTTCAGCCAATCCGGTGTCCCATCGGTAATCGTTGCCTCATGCTACGTGATGAAACATCCCCGCCCGCAGCGGGCGGACGGGGATGAGTCGGTAGCCGTGCTGCCTAAGAGCCGATGATGTCAGCGAGGTCGGCTTCGATGGCGGGCTTTGGCTTGGCGCCAATGATCGTCTGCGTCACCGAGCCGCCCTGGAATACCTTCATGGCCGGAATCGACGTGATCTGGTATTGCATGGCAAGGCCGGGGTTCTCATCGACGTTGACCTTGACGATGTCAATCTTTTCGGCGTGCTCGGTCGCGATTTGGTCCAGGATTGGCCCGACAGCGCGGCACGGGCCGCACCATTCCGCCCAGAAATCGACCAGGACCGGCTTTGCGCTTTGAAGCACTTCGGCTTCGAATGTTGCTTCGGTGACGTTTCGTGCACCCATGACTACTCCTTTTCAGCGTCGGCCAAGTCGGCCAGATAGTGTTCGGCGTCCAGCGCAGCGACAGTACCCGATGCCGCGGCCGTTACCGCCTGACGATAACTCGGATCGATGACGTCACCAGCGGCAAATACCCCCGGAACGCTCGTCCGCGAGCTTCGTCCGTCGACCCAGATGGTTCCGTCTGCGGTGAGCTCGAGCTGACCGTGAACGAGGTGCGTTCGGGGGTCGTTGCCGATTGCGACGAACACGCCGGTGACGGCAAGCTCCGACTCGGTCTGGTCTACCGTGCTCCGCAAACGCAAACCGGTTACGGAATCCTCGCCGAGAATTGCGGCAACTTCGCTGTTCCAGACGAACTCGATCTTGGGATTGTCGAATGCGCGCTGCTGCATAATCTTGGAGGCCTTGAGGCTGTCACGACGGTGCACAACGTAGACCTTCTCCGCGAAGCGGGTGAGGAAGTTGGCCTCTTCCATTGCAGAGTCGCCGCCGCCGATGACAGCGATGGTCTGCGTCTTGAAGAAGAACCCGTCGCACGTGGCACACCACGACACTCCGTGTCCCGAGAGGCGCTCCTCTTCGGGCAGACCGAGCTTGCGGTAGGCGGAACCGGTCGCAAAGATGACGGAGCGAGCCTCGAGGACATCCCCGGACCCAAGCGTGACCCGCTTGACGGTGTTCGAGAAGTCGACCGCGGTCACATCGTCATATCGAACCTGTGTGCCGAATCGTTCCGCCTGAGCCTGCATCTTCGTCATGAGGTCGGGCCCCTGAATCCCTTCCTCAAAGCCGGGGAAGTTCTCGACCTCGGTCGTGTTCATCAGCTCGCCCCCGACTTCCACGGAACTCGCAACGAGCACGGGTGCAAGCTCGGCGCGGGCTGCGTAAATGGCTGCGGTGAAGCCCGCCGGGCCGGATCCGATGATGACGACGTCGTTCACGTTGCTCCTTGCGACACGAATGGGGGCACTGGCTGGAACTCAGTCTAGGTCGCGGCTATTCCCATCAGACCGGCCCACGCGCATGAAGCGGGAAACCCCGCGAAGTTCCGGAGCACGAAGGAGGGCGAGAGTCCCGAAATAGGTTGCGGCCATGACGACTCCGACGGCCGCCATCCCAACGAGAGCGCCGAATCGACTTTCGAAGCCGAGGTTGACCGACGAATCGAGTGCATCGATTGCCTGGATTGTGAACGCGCCGAGCGCAATTGTGGGAACCCCTGCGATTGCAAAGCGCAGGAAGCTCGCCGACAGCAATCTCCCGTCGAGGCGGCCAATCCGGCGCCGCAACAATGCCGCCGCGAGAACGAGTTGCATGACACCCGAACCCGTAACGAGGAGAGCGATACCCGCGGCAATCTGTTCGGCAGGGAGCTTCGCGACCGCCAGAGAACCCAGACAAATGAGCACAACCTGAGCGAGCGTGTAGAAGAACGGTGTCCGTGTATCGCCCAGCGTGTAGAACGTCCGCTGCACGAGAAACAGCAAGCTGAACGGCAACAGTCCGGCAATGTAGGCGATCACGATTGCACCGAAGGCCACGATTTCCGCGTGCTGTCCAGGCATAAACACGGCACCGATAAACGGCGCGCAAACTGCTATGACGAGCGTGGCGAGCCAGATGAGAAGTCCGATGGAGCGAGCGGCGCTCGTCATGTCGTTCCGGAGGGCGTCCACATCGGAACGACTGGCGTGCTCGCTCATGCGAGTGAAGTAGGCGGTCGCGATGGAAACCGCGATGACCGAGTGCGGCAGCATGAACACCAGCCACGCGTTCGCCAGCGCCGCTATGGATGCGGCGCCGCTGTTCGAGGCGATCCCGGCGACGTTGGTCTCAACAATGCCCGCAAGAGTCGTGAGCAGGAGCATGCCGAAGGTCCACCCAGCGAGCCGACCCGCGGTTCCGAGCCCGTGTCCTCGCCAGCGCCAATCGAATCTGAAGCGAATATGAGCCCGGCGGAAGAAAGCGACCAGGATGCCGGCTTGCGCGACGACACCGAGTGTGGTTGTCCCAGCGAGCAGGGCAATCATTCCACCCGACCAGTCCTGCGGTTCCCGGCCGACACCGGTCATTCCGCCGTACACACCCATGAACACAGCCAGGCCCGCCAAACCGACCACGTTGTTCAGTGCCGGAGCCCACGTATACGGGCCGAAGACCTTGCGGGCGTTGAGCACTTCACCGAAAATCGTGTAGAGCCCGTAGAAGAAGATTTGCGGGAGGCACCAGTACGCAAACCCGGTTGCAAGCTTCAGTGCGGCCGGGTCGAGTCTGGTTCCGTAGAGGGCCGTGAGGACCGGTGCGGCGACGGTCGCGACAATCGTTGTTGCGGCCAGGCCGACGATGCAGACCGTGAGAAGTTTGTTGACGTAGCTCGCCCCTCCGTCTTCGGCGGCGCTCGCACGCACGATTTGCGGGACGAATATCGCGCTCAGGACGCCGCCGGCAACAATGGCATAGATGGTGTTCGGGAGCTGGTTCGCGATGCTGAACATGTTTGCGCCGGTTGAGCCCACGAGACCGATTGCCGCGGCAAGGACGATTGCGCGAAGGAAGCCCAGCACGCGTGACGTGATAGTTCCGACGGCCATCAATACGCTCGCGCGGCGCAGGTCATTCGTTCCCATCAGACGCTTCCTGTTGAGCGAATCGAGCCATTCGCGCTCTCCGGACCTGGCGAATCACCCCAACGAGCAGGAGCGAGATTGCAATGGAACCAAACGCGACCGCACCCCACCCCTCAGAGTCCGCCTGCACATTCGCCTGCACGATCACAGGAGCAGTGACGGTGGCACCGCGCGTGTCGACGACCGTCACCGTGAGCGCAACCGAACCGGTGCCCACTTTCGCCTTGACCGGAACACGCACGGTTTGACGCGAGTTTGCTGGCACCTCGGTCAGGACAGAATCCGCGACAAGGAGGCGACCATTGCTTGGCGCCACTCCGACCCTCACCGAAATCGGCGCATCGAGGTCATTTTCCACTGTAAAGGGAAGCGATGCCTCGCTCGACAAGACATTGATTGAGCTCGAAGTGGCGAGACGCACGCTGTCTAGCAGCGTCGCGACTGTGGCATCGATCGCCGCGATTGCGCGTGCTCGGGTGTCGTCAGCGTCGGAGAGCCCCACTGCAAACGTGGCGAGTGTCATTCGGATGACGGGGTCAAGAACCGCTGCGGGTTGGGTCGACACCGTCGCGAATGACTCGAGCTGAGTTGTTCGTTCTCGAACATGGTCGTACTGGCTTGACAGGAGGTCTGGAAGGGAGGTCGGTTTGAGCGAGGTACTCCCTGCCGGACTGAGCGAGCCAATGGGAACGGCGCGACTGACATTCGATTGTGCGAGCGTCGTGAGCGTTGCGGCGGCACGGAGAGCATCCGAAATCACAGTGCGGTCGGGAGCGAGCACAATCGTCTGGCCGCCGAAGAAGGTCAGTTCCGCTTGGAGAACGTTCGACGCATTTTGCCACTCCACCGACTTCGTCGCGCTCAGCGCGCGCCCCAGGGCCGCGCTCGGCCCACTCTGTGCAACGACAACCGTCGACCCGCCAACCCGAACGAGCGGTTGGCTCGCGTCACCGACAATGTCGCTCGATGCGATGACCGGCGCGCCATTGGTGAGGGCAAAGGTGGCGAGATCGTCTGCCGACAGCACATCACCGCGCGGCCACAAGAACGATCGCGAATATGACCAGTCGGTGAAGGTCGCCGCGACGGTCGGGTCCGAGGTGACGTCGGCGAATCCGGGGGTGAGGAGAGTCGGGTATCCGGCTCGAATTTGCCCGACGGGGTCGGCATCGCCGTACTGCAGAGCGAACGTATCAAGGCCGGCGGATTCAAGGCGCCGCAACCACGCGGTCGCATCTGCTGGCGCGTCGCTCCCGAGCACCCGAATCGAGGCAATGATTCTCGGGTCAATCCCGACCGATATGGGCTGACCCGCGACCGCATTGAGCGCGGCTTGCAAGTCACTTCCGGCGGCAAACAGTTCCTCGAGCGCTTCGCGGCTGTAGAGTCCGTCACTCGGGCTCGGCGCCGAGAGAGCGAAGAGGGTCGCCACCGACGCGGGTGTGGTTTGGGAACGTACGGCAAGCGCGGTTCGTTGCGTGAACCGACCTCCGCCGATTCTCAGCTGGACCTCAAGCCCCCATACTCCTTCGGCATTGACAACACCCGCCGGGATCGAGAGCTTCGTCGCGGTAGTGCCATTCGCCGGGAGGGGAAGAGTGTTTGTCACTACGACGTCGGGCCCGGCGCTTCCCTCACCCGCAATCCAGGATTCAACAGCGCCTGCCGATGCCAACGGCCCGGTGCTGGTGGCCAGGGCAATCGTTCCGGCTTCCACCGGAAAACTCGAAGAGTTCTCCGCCTCGGCGCTGACGGTGAAGCCGAGTCCAGGGCTGATGATTGCGGAACTGGCTGCAATGTTCAGGCGGACCTCGGTCTCCGCCGCGTTCGCGGTCTGGACCGACGGAAGAAATGCGCACACGAGACCGGCTGCGATAGTGAGTCGGAACGCTCGGGCGAGCGCCCGCAATCGTCCGGCCGGCATGAGCCCATCCTAGATTCGGCTCCCTGCGAAACCGCGTTGAATCGACGCAAATTAGGATGGGTGTCATGTTGAGTGTTGCCGAAGCGCAAGGCCGTCTCGGTGACCTGATGTCCAGCGAACCTGTCCGTCAGCTCTCAGATGCCTTTTCCCGAGCTGGATTCGAGCTTGCGCTCGTCGGCGGACCGGTTCGCGACGCCTTCCTGGGCCGCGTCGTCAATGACCTAGATTTCGCGACGAACGCACGGCCTGACGACATCGTGCACACGGTGCGTCCCATAGCCAGCGCGCACTGGGATATCGGTCGCGCGTTCGGAACGATTGGCGCTCGAGTCGCAGGCCACCAGGTGGAAATCACGACCTATCGATCCGATAGCTACGATGGCGAATCTCGCAAACCGGAGGTGCAGTTCGGTGATTCGCTCGAAGCGGATCTGGTTCGGCGAGACTTTACGGTCAACGCACTCGCGCTGCGCGTACCTCAGCGGGAACTCGTCGACCCCTCCGGTGGAGTCAGCGACCTTGTCGCGGGCGTACTGCGAACGCCAGCTGCCCCGGAGCTTTCATTTGGCGACGATCCGCTCCGCATGTTGCGGGCCGCCCGGTTCGCTGCGCAGTTGGGATTTGTCATTGAGGGTGACACGGAGCGAGCGCTCACATCTATGGCGGCGGCAATTGAGCGGATTTCGGCAGAACGCGTCCGTGACGAACTCGGGAAGCTGCTCTGCACCGAAGCGCCGCGACTCGGCCTCGAAGTCTTGGTGGATTCCGGGTTGGCCGATTTTGTGCTGCCGGAGCTCCCCGCTCTTCGGCTTGAAACCGATGAGCATCATCACCACAAAGATGTGTATGAACACTCCCTGACCGTCTTGGATCAGGCGATTGCCCTCGAACAATCGCGGGGTAACCTCGATTCACCGGATCTCGTTCTGCGCTTGGCGGCACTGCTTCATGACGCCGGGAAGCCAGCCACGCGCCGACTGGAACCGGGTGGATCGGTGTCGTTCCACCACCACGACGTCGTCGGCGCCAAGTTGGTCAAGAAGCGTTTGAGAGCCTTGCGCTGCGACAACGACACCATCGCCGCCGTCACTCGACTCATCGAGCTGCACCTCCGATTCTTCGGATACAGCGAAAACGCTTGGAGCGATTCGGCAGTGCGGCGCTACGTTCGCGACGCCGACGACCAACTCGAACGACTCCACATTCTCACCCGCGCGGATGTCACGACACGCAATCGACGAAAGGCCGAGCGGCTCGAGTTCGCCTACGACGACCTCGAACGTCGCATCGCAGAGCTCTCGGAACAAGAAGAACTCAAGGCTGTTCGACCTGAGCTCGACGGCGTTCAGATCCAGAAGGTACTCGGCATTCAGGCCGGACCACTAGTCGGAGAGGCCTATCGGTTCTTGCTCGAATTGCGCCTCGATGAGGGCCCGATCGGCTCTGAGCAGGCGACCGCCCGGCTTCTTGAGTGGTGGTCACAGCGACCGGACTCGCGGAAATAGGGCTTTTCTGGCAGAATGACCAGGTTGCCCGTGCGCCGAAGTTTTTGGCCTCCGCGGGCGCGTATGTACAACCCTCCTGCCGCAGACCGTCTGCGGCCGTGTAGTCCGAAGGAGGTGGGTTAGTCATGCATCAGTACGAGTTGATGGTGATTCTCGATCCCGAGATTGACGAGCGCACCGTTGCTCCGAGTCTCGACAAGTTCCTCAACGTTGTTCGCAACGACGGCGGAACCATCGAGAACGTCGACATCTGGGGCAAGCGTCGCCTTGCCTATGAGATTCAGAAGAAGCACGAAGGCATTTACGCCGTCGTGAACTTCACCGCTGCTCCGGCAACGACGAACGAGCTTGACCGCCAGCTGAAGCTCAGCGAGGCCGTCATGCGCACCAAGGTTCTCCGCGCCGAAGAAGCCATCGCCCAGGTGGCAGCTGCCGAAAAGGCCGCTGCTGAAAAGGCTGCCAAGAAGGCTGCAAAGGCGAAGGCCTAAAGCTCATGGCTGGCGAGACGATTATCACCGTCGTGGGAAACCTCACGGCCGACCCGGAGCTGCGCTACACGCAGAACGGCCTGGCCGTCGCCAATTTCACCATCGCTTCGACTCCGCGCACGTACGACCGTGCGAGCAACGAGTGGAAGGACGGCGAAGCCCTGTTCTTGCGTGCCAGCGTCTGGCGCGAGTTCGCAGAGCACGTGGCTGGCTCCCTGACCAAGGGTTCGCGAGTTATCGCGACCGGTCGCCTCAAGCAGCGTTCATATGAAACCAAAGAGGGCGAAAAGCGCACCACTATTGAGCTCGAAGTCGATGAAATCGGCCCGAGCCTCCGGTACGCAACAGCCTCGGTCACTCGCGCCGCGTCGAGCGGTGCACGTGGTGAAGACGCGTGGGCGCCGAGCGCTCCTGCCGTCTCGGGCGGAGATGTCTGGGCAACCCCCGGCTCCTTCCCTGACGAGACCCCCTTCTAAGTTTCGACCCGTTTTCACAACACAAAGGAATTCTCATGGCTGGAAAAGCTAGCGGCGGAGCCCGCAAGCCGGCCCGCGGTGCGAAGGGTGCAAAGGCCCTCGCTCCCGCGAAGTCGATCACGGTCGGCGTCATTGATTACAAGGACGTCGCGACCCTTCGTAAGTTCATCTCGGAGCGTGGAAAGATCCGCGCCCGTCGCATCACCGGTGTCTCCGTCCAGGAGCAGCGCCTCATCGCACGTGCCGTCAAGAACGCACGCGAGATGGCCCTGCTTCCGTACGCCGGCTCGGGCCGATAGGAGCACATCATGGCAAAGGTCATCCTTACTCACGAGGTGTCCGGTCTCGGCACCGCCGGTGACGTCGTCGAGGTCAAGAACGGGTACGCCCGCAACTACCTCGTTCCCCAGGGCCTCGCGGTTCACTGGAGCCGCGGGGGCGAGAAGCAGGTCGAGCAGATTCGCTCGGCTCGCGCAGCTCGCGCTCTCGCATCGCTCGAGGACGCACAGGCACTCAAGTCCAAGCTTGAGTCAGCCAAGGTCAAGTTGACCGTCAAGGCTGGCGCAGAGGGACGCCTGTTCGGCTCGGTCAAGACCGCCGATGTTGCCGCCGCTGTCGAAGCTGCGGGAATCGGCCAGATCGACAAGCGCAAGGTCGAGATTTCGGCTCCGATCCGCAACACGGGCGAGCACACCGCTCAGGTTCGTTTGCACGAGGAACTGCTCGCGACAATCACTCTTCAGGTGGTTGCAGCGAAGTAACTCTCTCGGCTTCAGAGGGCGACATCCGTTGGGTGTCGCCCTCTCTGCATTCCTCGAACGCGTTCGAGGGCTGGGGGAGAAGTGCGCGAGCGGGGGATAACTTTCAACCTTCAAGTCACACATGAAGCCGCTTCATAACACCAAACTGTTGAAAAGAAAAACCCAGTTCAAAGTGCAAAACACGTGATTCTTTTCACAATTCTCCACAGCATCGTCCCCAGAAAATGTGGACTTCTCCGGAGAATCGCCGCGCGCAACTCACAGAGTTATCCACAGGCTTCATTGAGCCATCGCTACGTTGGGTTCTGAATGTCGGCGGTGTCAGCGGGTCGTGATGAACTAGGCCCGGATCCCCGACGGAAGGAGCGGATCGTGTCGCTGGCTCATCTTGGTGCAGACCCATACGAAGGGTCGACCTCGGGACCTGAGCGCACCCCTCCGCACGACCTTCTCGCCGAGCAGAGCACGCTCGGCGGAATGATGCTGTCAAAAGACGCGGTTGCGGATGTCGTCGAGATTCTTCGCGGCAACGACTTCTACGTCCCGAAGCACGGCATCATTTTCGACGCAATCCTCGGCCTGTACTCTCACGGAGAACCCGTCGATGTGATTTCCGTGACCGATGAGCTCATCAAGAACGGTGATCTGCAGCGGGCCGGTGGCGCCGACTATCTGCACACCCTGACGAGTACGGTGCCAACCGCGGCAAACGCCGGGTACTACGCCGAAATCGTGGCCGAACGTGCCTTGCTTCGCCGTCTTGTCGACGCCGGAACCCGCATCGTTCAGATGGGCTACGCGGGAACGGGCGAGGCGGTTGAACTCGTCAATCAAGCCCAAGCCGAGATTTACGGCGTGACGAGTTCGGTGGAGTCAGAAGACTACGTCGCTCTCGATATTGCTCTTGGGGATGCGGTCGCGGAGATCGAGGCAGCTGGCCACAACGGCGGAACCATGACGGGTGTCCCGAGCGGTTTCGCTGATCTCGACGATCTCACCAACGGCTTGCACCCTGGCCAGATGATCATTGTGGCTGCGCGTCCGGCGATGGGTAAGTCGACCCTCGCCCTGGATTTTGCTCGTTCAGCAGCAATCCATCACAACAAGCCGACCATTTTCTTTTCGCTCGAAATGGGCAAGGCCGAGATTGCAATGCGTCTGCTCTCTGCAGAGGCCTCTGTTCCTCTGGCGAAGATGCGCAAGGGGTCGATCGAAAGCCAGGACTGGACGACTATCGCGGGCATTCGCGGACGAATCAACGATGCGCCGCTCTACATCGACGACAGTCCGAACATGACGCTCGTCGAGATCCGTGCGAAGTGTCGCCGACTCAAGCAACGCGTCGGGCTCGAGATGGTCATCATTGACTACCTCCAGCTCATGACGAGTGGCAAAAAGGTGGAATCACGCCAGCAAGAAGTGAGTGAGTTCTCCCGTGCGCTCAAGCTGCTCGCCAAAGAACTCCAGGTGCCGGTCATTGCTCTGGCCCAGTTGAATCGCGGACCTGAGCAACGCGCCGACAAGAAGCCGCAGCTCGCCGATCTCCGCGAGTCAGGGTCCATCGAGCAGGACGCCGACCTCGTCGTATTGCTCCACCGCGAAGCCGCATACGAAGCAGACAGCCCGCGCGCGGGCGAAGCAGATTTGATTGTTGCAAAGCACCGCAACGGCCCGACTGCGACCATCACGGTTGCGTTCCACGGGCACTTCTCACGCTTTGTTGACATGCAGCGCGGCTAGACGGAACCCCCTCCCAGCTCACTGCGTGGATCTCGACGGTCGACCCATGCCCACCTTTTCTGAACGAGGGCAAAAGAAAGGGCCCCGGCCGAGGGGGGGATGCGACCGGGGCCCAGCTCTTAGAGGGTGGTGTTCCGACCACCGATGAATCGCACGAGTGCGACAACGACAGAGATGACGGCGAGCACGATGCCAACCCAGATGAGGAAGGCGAGCGCCTTGACGAGACCGCCGGTCAGGAGTAGGGCGATCGCCAAAATGATGAGAACTGCGAGTAAAGCATTCATGTGTCCTCCTTCGTTGACATGAATCTCACCGCGAACCTGCGCCATGCAATAGGGGGTTGCCAGCGTCAGTTCGCCCTGCTAAATGATGGAAACTAGAATGGCCCTGTGCCGTTGCGTCGATCTCTCGCCGTCGGTGTCGCGTATGCGGCACCAGGGTTCGTCGTGACATTTGTCCCGGATCACTCGCTTCGACTGGGATTGTGGCTGGTGGTCACCTGGGCCGCGGCGAGTGTGGCAGCACGATTGTTCGTCGACCAGTCGATTCGGTTGCGGCCGGTCCGAAACGGGCTCGTGCTCGGGGTCCTCGCCGGTCTGGCGAGTGCAGCCGCATTGGCCCTCGGCAAAGGTGAGATGTTCACCTGGATTATCGGCCTTTGGGCGCTCTCTCTGGGCGCGTCCGAGCTATTCTCCGGACCCGATAGCGACCGATTCGCTGGTGTGCTCACGCTCGCCTTCGGAACCGCGCAACTCATCATGCCCCTCAATCCGGTCGTGAACGTCGGGCTATTTGGGGCGTACCTTGCCGTGATGGGCGTGTGGACCATTATCGGTGAGCTGTCCCCAGACGCCACCCCTCAGCGCGAAGGAGCCCCTGAACATGGCTAAAGCAGGACGAATCCCCAGCCGACGCGAGGTGATGCGCCCCTGGGAGCTCATCATCGGTTCGGCTCTCGCGGCTCTGTTTGCCGGCGTCATCATCTTTGCCGGGACACGGTCCTTTGAGCTCGCGACCATCGCCACGGTGGGCATCTTCATCGTCGCCGTGATGGTGTTGGCGATGTGCGTTCTCGCAATCCAACCGTCCAAGGACGAAATCGCCGAAATTGCTCAGCGCGACGCAAACGCCGGTTCTTAGGCGTCGAGCTCGTCGACCAGGCGGGACGCGAGTCCCGAGTATCGCGCTGGAGTCAGCGCCGTCAGTCTGGCTTTCGCTTCGTCGGAAATGTCGAGTCCGTCGACGAATTCGGCCAGTTCGCGGGCACCCACTCGATGACCGCGAGTGAGGTCCTTGAGTAGGGCATACGGATCCGTGATGCTGGAGGTTCCAGCGGCAACTTCCCCTCGGATCACGGTTTGGATTGCCTCCCCGAGGATTTCCCAGTTCGCATCCAGGTCGGCGGCGAGTGCCTCCTCGTTCAGGTCGATATCGCCGAGTCCCCGATAGAGGTTGTCGAGCGCGAGCAGGGAATGCCCCAGTCCGACACCGATATTGCGCTGACTCGAAGAATCGGTGAGGTCGCGCTGCAACCGCGAAGTGACGAGGGTTGCCGCAAGCGAATCGAGGATTGCGCTGGAAAGCTCGAGGTTCGCCTCGGCATTTTCGAAGCGAATCGGGTTGATCTTGTGCGGCATCGTCGATGATCCAGTCGCACCCGGCTCGGGAATCTGACGGAAGTAGCCAAGCGAAATGTAGGTCCAAACATCCGTGGCCAGATTATGCAGAATCCGGTTCGTGCGACTGATGTCGCCATAGAGTTCCGCTTGCCAGTCATGCGACTCAATCTGCGTCGTGAGCGGGTTGTGTGTCAGTCCGAGCCCCGCCACAAACTCCTTCGAAAGGGCCAGCCAATCCTGGTCGGGGAGGGCGACGAGGTGAGCGGCGAACGTTCCCGTCGCACCCGAAAACTTGCCAAGGTATTCGGTCGCTTGGATTGCGTCTTGCGCCCGCTTCAAGCGGTATGCGAACACCGCGAGTTCCTTGCCCATCGTCGTCGGCGTCGCAGGTTGCCCGTGCGTCCGCGAGAGCATCGGGACGTCACGGTGACGTCGCGCCAGCTCGGTGAGGCGATCGATGACGCGAGACAAGCGGGGAAGCCACACCTGTGTTGTTGCCGCGCGAATGGTAAGTGCGTAGGAAAGGTTGTTGATGTCTTCGCTCGTGCAGGCAAAGTGGGTGAGCTCAGCAAGGTGGCTCAGGCCGAGCGGCTCGAGGCGAGCCCGCACGAAGTACTCGATGGCCTTTACGTCATGTTTGGTGACAGCTTCGGTTGCGGCAAGCTCGGCAATCTCCTCGGGGCCAAAGCTGCTGACAATCGCGCGGAGGTCCGCCCGCTGGCCCTCCGACAGGGGACTCGTCCCGAAGAAGCCGTGGTCGGTCTGGAAAATCAACCATTCAATTTCGACCTCGATGCGCGCCCGGTTGAGCCCGGCCTCAGAGAGAAAGTCGCCGAGCTCGCCCATCGCAGGGCGGTACCGACCATCCAGGGGGCTCAGGGGCTGGGGAGGCAATGCGGTCATGGAGATCCTCACGTCGGTGACACCCCCATTCTGTCAGTCATGGCTCGAGCGACCGGAGGCCAGGGGCGATTTGTCGGAATAGCCCGCGGCAGCACCGCTCAATCAGCTCAAGAACGGAATCAAAGACGGGCGTTCCCGCGTAGTACGGATCTGGAACCTCATCGAGACCGTTCGGCGCAGAATCAAAACTCACCAGACTGTGAAGCTTTGCGCGCGCGGCATCGTCCGGAGCGAGAGATGCGAGGGTGCGGCCGTGGCTGGAATCGAAGTAGACGATCGCATCGCTTCGCTCAAAAAGTGAGTGGTCGAATT
>DATGWF010000015.1:0-8121 GCA_035299585.1 Microbacteriaceae bacterium | reverse complement strand
GGCAGGACGTACAGAACGCCAAGGCAAACACCGCTGCGGCCGCCGCCGCGGTCGCGCAGGTGCAGGCACTCATCGACAACCTCAAGGGAGAGGTTGCGGCAGCGCAAGACGTCGCAGCCCAGAAGCAAGGCGAATACGACGCCGCGAAGCGCAAACTCGATGAGGCCACAGCGACCGCGCAAGCCATTCAGGCCCAGGCGGACGCAAGCAAGCAAGAGGCCGCGACCGCCGCCCGAAACGCCGGTCAGATCGTTTCGCAAATGTTCAAGACGTCCGGCTCCGATATGACCGTGAGCATTTTCCTGGAGTCCGACCCGAGCCAGGTCGACCAGCTCCTCAGCAAGCTCGGCAACCTCAACCGAGTTGCGTCCCGAGCGAACGACGTCTATACCAAGGCGGTCATCGCCTCCAAGAACGCCGAGGCGCTTTCGAAGCAGGCGGCCAAAGCACAAGAGGAGCGCGGCAAGCTTGAAGCGACGGCCAACCAGGCGCTCGCCGCGGCTCAGGCCGCCCAGTCCGCCGCCGAACAGGCGCTTGCCACCCAAGAGGAAAAGGGCATCGAGCTCGCCCAGCAGCTCGCCTTCCTGCAATCGACCGAAAACGAAACCGCGGCGGCATACCAACGCGGTGTCGAAGAGGCGCGTCGCTTGGCCGAAGAGGCTCGGCAGGGTGGTGCACTTCCCGCCGGGTGGCTCTCCGGCCAGGGTTGGGCGAACCCCGCCTACGGTCGCTTGAGCGACGGATACGGACCGCGTGAGGTCATTTGTTCCTCCGGAGGATGCTCGGGGAGCTTCCACTACGGTCAAGACATCGCCACCGGCTGTGACGCCTCAATCCGCACGGCCTCTGACGGCCGGGTTGTCGCGGCGGGCTATTCCGGCACCTACGGCAATCGCATCAAGATCGACCACGGTGGCGGCATCTACAGTCTCTACGCCCACCTCCGCTACGGCGGTATCGAGGTCAACGTCGGCGACTATGTCAGCGCCGGTCAAGAGATTGGCCGCTCCGGGACTACGGGAGCCTCCACCGGGTGCCACCTGCACTTCGAGATTTGGAACGGGGATTCCCGCATCAATCCATACAGCTTCATGGCCGATCGCGGCGTCCCACTGGGATAGCCGTCCCGGAAACGAGGAACGCCCCGCTTCAAGCGGGGCGTTCCTCGTTTCGCTGCCTAGTGGCCGGGGTAGGCCTCGATGCCGGCCTGAATGATCGCTTCCGCGGCGGCGGCATTGTCCCAGCCCTCGGTCTTGACCCACTTGCCGGGCTCGAGGTCCTTGTAGTGCTCGAAGAAGTGCTCGATTTCCTTCTTGGTGTACTCGGGGATGTCGTCCACGTCCTGGATGTGCGCCCAGCGCGGGTCCTTGGCGAGCACTGCGATGACCTTCGCGTCGCTGCCGCCATCGTCGGTCATGTTGAACACACCGACCGGGCGGACACTCACGCCAACTCCCGGGAACACCGGGTAGTCGAGCAGCACGAGCACATCTACCGGGTCGCCATCGAGGCCGAGGGTGTTGTCGAAGTAGCCGTAGTCGGTCGGGTACACGAAGGTCGTGTAGAGCACGCGATCGAGCAGGACGCGCCCAGTTTCGTGGTCGACCTCATACTTGTTGCGACTTCCCTTGGGAATCTCGATCACGGCGGTGTAGGTGCCCATACGGCTCTCCTCAAAGTTCACGGGTGTTGGCTCGCGCGCGGCCGGAATAAGGTTATCGGATGGACACCGACTCGACGCGTCGACCGAGGCTGACGCCCGCGCGCGCCGATGTACGACGCGCGGTCCGCGGGGTCATCGCCGGCCTCGAACCGGGCGCTCTCGTGTCCGTGGCCTTGTCGGGCGGCGCCGACTCGCTGGCCTTGGCGGCAGCGCTCGCGTTTGAAGCGCCACGGGCTGGCCTGCGCGCCGGAGCGTTCATCGTCGACCATGCCCTCCAATCGGGCTCGGCTGATGTCGCCCGTCGAGCGGCCGAGCAGGCGCGGACGCTCGGGCTCGACCCGGTCGAGGTGCTTTCAGTCCGGGTCGACATCACCAAGGCCGGCTTGGAGGCGGATGCCCGTGAGGCCCGCTACTCGGCCTTGCGTGAGGCTCGCTCACGCCACGGCGCCACACTCGTGCTTCTGGCCCATAGCCGCGACGACCAGGCCGAAACCGTCCTCCTCGGCCTCGCCCGCGGAAGTGGCACCGGATCTCTCGCCGGGATGGCCACCTCCTCCGACGGTTTCGTCCGGCCGCTGCTCGGACTCGCGCGCGCCACATTGCGCCAGGCCTGTCTCGACGAGCAGCTTGAGTGGTGGGAGGACCCACACAATTCCGATCCGCGGTTCTTGCGGGCGCGCGTGCGCGACCGGGTCCTTCCCATGCTTGAAGCCGAGCTTGGACCGGGCGTTGCGGAGGCCCTCGCCCGAACGGCTGAGCAGTTGCGCGAAGACGCGGACGCCTTCGCTCAACAGATTGACGAAATCATCGAGGAAATCGTCGAGCCCGCCGAGGCCGGCATCGCCGTGACCGTGGCCGCTCTCGCCGCGAATCCGGCGGCCCTTAGGCAGCGCATCATTCGCCACGTTGTGCGGAGCGAGTTTGGGGTCTCCCTCTCGCGCACCCAGACCGTCGAGATCGCCCGGCTCGTGACGGACTGGCACGGTCAAGGCCCGTTGCCGATGCCAGGGTGCGTCGTGCGTCGCGTCGCCGGTCGAATCGTCTTTCAGGCGGTCGGCGCCGACTAGGCTGAGGGCATGCGCGCCTCAGAGATTGCAGCCGACCTCGATGAAATCCTCGTCACCGAGGAGCAAATCCTCGAGCGTCTCGAGCACCTCGCGCGCTCGGTCGAGAGGGACTACGAGGGTCGAAGCCCACTCCTCGTCGGCGTGCTGAAGGGTGCGGTCATGGTGATGGCAGACTTCTGCCGGGCCCTCAATATGCACATCGAGACCGACTGGATGGCGGTGTCGAGCTACGGCGCCGGAACGAAGTCGAGCGGTGTGGTGCAGATCCGCAAGGACCTCGACGTCGACGTCCACGGTCGCAACGTGCTCATCGTCGAAGACATTCTCGACAGCGGGCTGACCCTCAGCTGGTTGCGCGACAACCTCCTCGCCCGCGGCGCTGCGAGCGTCGAAATCCTCGCCCTGTTGCGCAAGCCGGAAGCGGTCAAGGTCGATGTGGAACTCGCCTACCTCGGTTTTGATATTCCGAACAAGTTTGTGGTCGGATACGGACTCGACTACGCCGAGCGCTACCGCAATCTGCGTGATGTTGCCGTGCTGGCACCTCACGTTTATTCCTAGGCTGCGGATTGACGCTGAGCGCTCAGCGAACAACCATCCGTTTCCCGTGAGAACCCGATAGCCTGGGCGCACCATGGACATGAAAAAGTTTTTCCGCGGGCCGATTGTCTGGCTCATCCTCGCCGGCGCCGCCGTGTGGATTGGCGTGAGCCTGCTCACCGCTTCCGGATTCAAGGAAGTGCCCACAAACGTCGGTTTGCAAATGCTCGCCGACGGCAAGGTGGAATCGGCCAAGGTCATCGATGGTGACCAGCGGGTCGACCTCGTCCTCACCGAGGCCGACGCCAAGTACGGAAAGCAAGTTCAGTTCTACTGGGTCACCCCGCGCGGCCCGGAAATCGTGCAGTCGGTCAACGACGCCACGCTGGAAAAGGGCTTCACCGATGAGGTGCCGCAGGGCAATTGGTTCATGAACCTCCTCGGTATCGTGCTGCCCGCGCTGCTCATCGGCGTGTTCTTCTGGATCATGCTCGCCGGCATGCAGGGCGGCGGTTCGCGCGTCATGCAGTTCGGCAAATCCCGCGCCAAGCTCGTCAGCAAAGAGAGCCCGAAGGTCACCTTCGACGATGTCGCTGGCGCTGACGAGGCGATTGAAGAACTCAACGAGATCAAGGAATTCCTGAAGGAGCCGGCCAAGTTCCAGGCCGTCGGCGCCCGCATCCCCAAGGGTGTGCTGTTGTATGGCCCGCCCGGTACTGGAAAGACCCTGCTGGCTCGCGCCGTTGCCGGCGAGGCGGGCGTGCCGTTCTATTCGATCTCCGGCTCCGACTTCGTCGAGATGTTCGTCGGTGTGGGTGCCAGTCGAGTGCGCGACCTGTTCGAGCAGGCCAAGCAGAACGCTCCGGCAATCATCTTCGTCGATGAAATCGATGCGGTCGGTCGACACCGTGGTGCGGGTCTCGGCGGCGGCCACGATGAGCGCGAGCAGACGCTCAACCAGATGCTCGTCGAAATGGACGGTTTCGACCCGAAAACGAACGTCATCATGATTGCGGCCACCAACCGCCCCGACATCCTCGATCCGGCGCTGCTGCGCCCGGGTCGATTCGACCGTCAAATTGGCGTGGACGCGCCGGACCTCAAGGGCCGGCTGCGCATTCTCGAGGTGCACGGCAAGGGCAAGCCGCTTGCCGACAGCGTCGACCTTGAGGTTGTCGCGCGCAAGACCCCTGGCTTCACCGGTGCAGATCTGGCCAACGTGCTCAACGAGGCCGCACTTCTGACGGCACGCTCGGATGCACAGCTCATCGACAACCGCGCCCTCGACGAGGCCATCGACCGCGTCATGGCCGGGCCGCAGCGCCGCACGCGCATGATGAAGGATCGCGAAAAGCTCGTCACGGCCTACCACGAGGGTGGGCACGCTCTTGCCGCCGCCGCCATGAACTACACCGACCCGGTGACGAAAATCACTATCCTCCCGCGTGGTCGCGCGCTCGGGTACACGATGGTCATGCCGCTCGAAGACAAGTACTCCATCACTCGGAACGAGCTTCTCGACCAAATGACCTACGCCATGGGCGGTCGCGTCGCTGAAGAAATCGTGTTCCATGACCCGTCAACGGGCGCGTCGAACGACATCGAAAAGGCAACCAACATCGCCCGAAAGATGGTGACCGAGTACGGCATGAGCGAGCGGCTCGGCGCGGTCAAGCTCGGGCAACCGCAGGGAGAGGTCTTCCTCGGGCGCGACATGGGTCACCAACGCGACTACTCGGAGGGTGTCGCCGAACGCGTCGATGCCGAGGTCCGGCGCCTCATCGAGAACGCCCACACCGAGGCGTGGCAGGTGCTCAACGAGAACCGAGACATCCTCGACCGGCTCGCTCGGGAACTCCTCGAGAAGGAGACGCTCGACCACAACCAGATCGCCGAAATCTTCGCCGACGTGAAGAAGCTCCCTGAGCGTCCACTGTGGCTGTCAAGTTCGGACCGGCCGGTTTCGGATCGTCCGCCCATCGACGTGCCGAAGGCGAGCGCTCCGATCAATCCGGACGTCGTGGAAAACGTGGTGGGTTCGGATACTCCGCCGGCGAAGCCCAAGCGTGCCACTAAGCCACGCACCGCACCCGCGGTGGACGCCGACGCTGAAGCGAAGCCGAAGTCACCCCGTGTCCGTCGACCGAAGCAGGATTGAGCACGCGGTCCGCGAGCTCCTCGAGGCAATCGGGGAGTCTCCGGACCGGCCTGGACTCGAGCGCACACCGGCTCGGGTTGCCGACTCCTATGCCGAGTTTTTCGCCGGTATCGATGTCGACCCACTTGACCACCTGAGAGCCACGCTCCCGGTCGAAGAGGCCGGAACGAGCGAGGCCGTCATCTTGCGCGACATCGGCTTCCGCAGCGTCTGCGAGCACCACCTCCTGCCGTTCGTCGGGGTCGCGCATGTGGCGTATCTTCCGCATCAGCGACTCATTGGGCTGAGCCGCATCCCCGATCTCATCGCCACACTCTCGGCGCGACTCCAGCTCCAAGAGCGACTCGCCGAGAACATCGCCGATGCGCTCGAAGAGGGACTTGCGCCCCGGGGTGTGCTCGTCGTGCTTGACGCCGTGCACCGTTGCGTCGCCGCACGGGGGAGTCGCCAATCGGAAAGCTCAACCGTCACAGTGGTCAGCCGAGGTGTCCTCGCGGACCCGCTCGCGCGCGCCGAAATCATGGGCCTCATCGGAGCGAGTCGTGTCTGAGTCAGCGTCGCCGCTGGTGTTCGGCATCCTCAATGTCACCCCCGATTCCTTCAGCGATGGTGGCCGCTGGCTCGACGCAGGGGCGGCGATTGCCCGGGCTCGTGAACTCGTCCGACTCGGCGCGGACGTCATCGATGTCGGTGGCGAATCCACTCGGCCGGGAGCGGAGCGTGTCGCGGCAGCAGACGAACAGGCCCGAGTGATTCCGGTCGTCGAGGCACTCAGCGCGCTCGGCGTCGAGGTCAGCGTCGACACGATGCGAGCCAGCACCGCGAGGGCGGCAATCGCTGCGGGGGCTCGGACCATCAACGACGTCTCGGGGGGCCTGGCGGACCCCGACATGCTCGGCGTTGTCGCCGACTCCGAGGTGCGGTATATCGCGATGCACTGGCGTGGGCACTCCACCGAGATGGACGCACTCGCCCGCTACACCGACGTCGCCGCCCAGGTGCGCGAGGAACTCGCCGGGCGTCTTGACGCGCTCGTTTCGGCCGGGATCAGACGTGAGCGCATCGTGCTCGACCCCGGCTTCGGATTCGCCAAAGATGCCGCCCACAACTGGGACTTGCTTGCTCGTCTCGAGGAACTCCGTGCCCTTGGCCAGCCCATGCTCGTGGGTGTTTCCCGCAAGCGGTTCTTGGCCGATGTGCTTCCCGAGTCCGCGAGTGTCGCCGACCGTGACCTCCCGACCGCGATTGCGAGCGCGATGTGTGCCGCAAGTGGGGTGTGGGGTGTGCGCGTTCACGATGTTGCCGGTACGCGGGTTGCGCTCGAGATGGCGCGTCGACTCAGCGGAGGCCGGCACTCATGAGCGATCGCATTGTGCTCACCGGGCTCGAGGTGTTCGCGCATCACGGTGTGTTCGATTTTGAGCGTGAACGCGGTCAACGATTCGTCATCGATGTGGTCGTCGAACTCGACTTGCGTCCCTCCGGAACGAATGACGCGCTTGCCGACACCGTCCACTACGGCGAGCTCGCCGAACGTGTCGTCGCCGCCGTCGAACGCGATCCGGTCGATCTCATCGAAACCGTTGCGGAACGGGTCGCGAGTGTCGCGCTCGAGTGGCGAGCGGTCACCGCGGTCGAGGTGACGGTGCACAAGCCGGAGGCGCCCATTTCGGTCCCGTTTGCCGATGTCGCGGTGCACATTCGGCGGGTGCGACCATGACTCGAGCGGTCGTGGCCCTCGGCAGTAACCTCGGCGAGTCCGTGGGTCTGATCGACGCGGCGCGTCGAGCCCTTGATGCCAGCCCCGGTACTTGGGTGGTGGGAGTTTCGCCGATGTACTCGAGCCTCGCGCACACCCCCGAAGGAGTGGCGGATTCGGAGCGCTACGTCAACGCGGTGGCCATTGTTGAAACCGACGCTCAGCCGCTCGAACTCTTGCATCTGTTGCAGGCGATAGAGGTTGAGCTCGGTCGTCCCCGCGAGCACGGCCACTGGATGCCGCGCACAATCGACCTCGACCTCGTTACGCTCGGGGATGTGGTTATGGACAGTGCAGAGCTCACCCTGCCGCACCCGAGAGCCCACGAGCGCGTCTTCGTCTTGCAGCCCTGGAGCGACCTCGACGAGCACGCTCAGCTCGCGGGCGAGCCGATTGCAAACCTGCTCGGTCGGTGTTCAGCCGAAGAACGCGCGGCATTGATTCAGCTCGAGGTGGGCGAGTGAAGCGCACTGCTCTGCGCGACCTCGTCGTCGCGTTCATCGCTGGCGCTACCGTCGGCTACCTCGGCCAAGTGGTGCTCACCGCGTTCGGCGCGCGCATGCTTGTTCCGCCACTCACTTTCCCGGCCACTCTCGTCGCGGTCGCCATTCTGGTGTTCGCTCTGGCCTGGCCGATTCGCAGCGCGCTCAGGGGTGAGCGTCGTCGGCCCGTGAACGCCATTCGCGCGAGTCGGATTGTCGTGTTGGCCAAGGCATCGAGCGCGAGCGGCGCAGTCCTGTTGGGTCTCGCCTGCGGTTGGGCCATCTTTGCCCTGTCCCGCACCGTTGTGCCGGATGGGGACGTCCTGCTCAAGCACCTCGCAGCGGTACTTGCGGCCGGACTGGTGCTCACCGTCGGCCTGGTCGCGGAGCGATTCTGCACGCTTCCGCCCGACGACACCGAACCGGAGCCAAGCCATGGCTGAGGCGGGACG
>DATGWF010000014.1:0-21454 GCA_035299585.1 Microbacteriaceae bacterium | reverse complement strand
GAAATCGACGCCATCTCCGTCGCCGCAGTTGCGCTCTCCGGGCGCGTGCTGAGCCTGCACCGCCGCCAACTGCCCGACGCTCCAGCAGCGAGAACAGCGGTCGTGCGCATCACCGAGCTGGTTGATGAGCTTCGAACCGTGCTGCCGTTCGGCACCATCGAGGCCGGGTTGGGCGTTGCCGTGCCGGGTCAAGTGGAGGATGCCAACGGTGTCGTGACCGAGTCCCTTCCGCTGCACTGGGCCAACGTCAACCTCGCCTCCGAGTTGAACGGACGGCTCGGTATTCCCGTGTTCGTTGATAACGACGCACGGCTCAGCCTGCGTTCAGCCCAGCGGCGGGGTATCGCGCGGTCCGAGCAAAACATCGTCTACCTGCACGGACGTGCGTCCGGCATCAGCGGCGCAATCGTGGCAGACGGCGAGCTCCTTCGAGGTCGTTCCGGTCTCGCGGGGGCGGTCGGTCTCATTCGCGTACATAGCGACCGCTTGGGGAGCCTGCACGAACACCCCGGCACGCTCGACGCGCTCGTTCGCCGTGACGAACTCGTCGAAGCGCTCGGTGCTCCGGAGGCGAGCGATGACGAACTGCGTACGCTGCTTGCCGCTCCGCTTCGGGGCCGGCCTGCTCGCGTCGTTCGCGAGCAAACGAGTTGGCTCGCCTCCGGACTCGCCACCATCGTGAACCTCTTCAACCCAGATGCAATCGTCCTCGATGGATTCCTGGTTGCTCTGTTCGAATCGAGAATGAACGATGTGCTCGAGCAGTGTGCCTCCGAATCCGTGGCGCGCTCGTTTGAAACCGTGAGATTCGTCTGTGAACCCAGCGCACACCCGAGCGAAATCCTGGGCGCTGCCGAGCTGCCGCTACAGGCGGTCATCGCCGATCCTCTCGCGCTCACGCGAATGGGTCGTCCGCTCCTCCATGCCGTTCCGAGCGAGGGCGGAAACTCGTCTCAGTCCGCGAGCGCGTCGGCATAGGCTGCGAGCGCAGCGCGCACGAACTCCGCGCCCTGACGACCGCCATAGTTGGCACCGAATCGGTCGTCGGAGACATACATCTCGCCGAGCCCGCGCAGATAGTCGGGGAGGTCATTCGGGCCACTCGGGGTGCCGGGAATGCTCCGCAGCCAGTCGGCGTGACGGGCCGCAAGCGCCTGGCCGACCGATCCGCGCGGATCCTCACCGGATTCGGCAGCGCTCACCCAATCATTGGTCAGCTCGGCTGAAGATGCCTTCCACTGCGCGCGTTCGGCATCGCTCATTCCGCGCCACCAACGGTCGGAGGCGCGGTAGGTGTCCGCCCCCCAACGTTCCGTGACCTCCTGCTCGTATTGGGTGTGGTCGAAGCCGTCAAAGGGGTCTGCAGACATGAGTGGTTCTCCAATCGTGAGGGCGATACTGGTGCGGTCGAGTGCCGCGAGGATTCGGTCGATACGGTCTCGTTCGGCCCGCAGTTCTTGGGCGTGCCGATCAAGCGCGGAGGCCGCCGAACTGGGTTGCTCGAGAATCTCTCGAATCTGTCCGAGCCCCAACCCGAGCGTGCGCAGCACCAGGATGCGTTGCAATCGAAGGACGGCCGTGTCGTCGAACTGCCGGTATCCGTTCCGTTCGCGCGTCGACTCGATGAGTCCGAGTGTTTCGTAATGCCGAAGCGTGCGCGAGCTCAGGCCCGAGGTGCGGGCGAGTTCGGTGATGCTCACGGTCGTCATGAGACCACGGTAAACCTTGACGTAACGTAAAGGTCAAGGCGATGTACGCGGAGTCGCCTCCGAGCTCCGATAGCCTCGAACGGTGAAGTTCTTCCCCCGTGCACTGCAGCCATGGCAGCTCGTCATGCTCGGTGGCGGTTCGGGCGCCGCACTGCGTCAGCTCATCGACAGCGTCTGGCCCGGCAACCTCGGCTTCGCCGTGCTCATTGTGAACTGGATGGGAGCGTTCGCACTCGGCGCACTCATCACCGGAATCATCCCGAAGGCGCGAAATCGAGCCTGGCTTGGTCCGTTCTGGGGCCCTGGATTCTTGGGCGGATTCACCACCATGAGCGGAGTCGCGCTCTGGGTCAACGCGGAAGCACGCGACGCGGGCGTCGGCCTCGCCGCGCTCTATCTCATGCTCACGGTCAGCGGAAGCCTCACCTCCGCCTGGCTCGGATTGCGATTCGGTGAAAACGGACTCCGATTCCGCCGCGCCGCTGGCACCCAGCCACAGCTGGGAGCGGGCTCATGAGCCTCGGCATCATCCTCGCCGTGTTCGTTGCCGGCGCTCTCGGGTCGGGGATGCGGTATTGGCTCGCGGGCAAGTGGCCTGCAAAGCTCGGGCAGGTTCCCAGGGGTCTCCTGATCGCGAACCTCAGTGGCTCGGCCCTTGCCGGGGTGTTTTTCGCAATGAGCATCCTGGTACTCATCCCCCGGAGCTGGCTCCAGGTGCTCATCGCCGGTTTCTGCGGAGGGCTCACAACGTTGAGCGCTTGGGCGATTGACGTGGTCCGGGCGGCCGAAACAAACGATCGTCGGCTCGCCGTGCGCAACCTGCTCTGGACGGTGCTGGGCTCGGTTCTGCTGTTTGCCGCAACGATGCTGCTCACACTGTGGGTCGCCGTCGGGATATTTGCGGTCATCATGGACGGGTCATAAACCGAAGACGCGGCGGTGTTAGACTGCTCGACTAGGATTCCATATTCGCGTGCCGAGTAATCGGCCACACCTGTTGAAAAGGGGGTCACGTATGGGGCGCGGCCGCCAAAAAGCCAAGCACACCAAAGTGGCTCGTGAGTTGAAGTACTTCAGTCCGGACACCGACTACTCGGCCCTGGAACGAGAGCTGTCGACCGAAAGTCACGATGACAGCTACGCCGACATCGCGGCGAAGTATGCCGATTTCGACGACGACGAGTTCGCCGACGACCAGTCCGCGTAACTCTGTCTCGATGAACGCCCCGCCTCGGCGGGGCGTTCATCGTTGACGGCACGTCCTGCGGGTCAGCCGCCTACTCAGTGGCGGCGTGCTCGGCCCGCCGACCGCGGGGATCGAGCTGCAGGGGTTCCATGACCCATCCGGTCATGCTCGCGTAGACGAGCGCGAGCACGACGACACAGCCAATGGCCCACGCTGGAAGCACGGGACTCGTGTCGGCAACGTTGAACCAGCCGAATCCCATCGCCGCCACCGGAAGCAACACGGCCCAGATTGCGGCCGCGACGGCCCACATCCAGGAACGTCGGACTCCGCCCCGGCGAAGAATGACAGCTTGGGCAATCGGCACGGCACACACTGCCGAGCCGATGGCAATGGGTCCAGCGAACACGGCGATCCAGTTCACGCCCTCAGACTGTGGCGGCGATACCGCGAGGATTGCCGATGGCAGCAGCAGGAACAGCCACGCGACCGCCCCGCTTACGGTGCTCGCGAAAACCCAGCGGAGGGGACCGAGCGGCATGGCTCCGAGCCGCGTCAGGCGCACCTGCACCCACGCGACGAGCGCACAGGTCGCCGCTCCAGGGATCACGATGAGCAGTTGGAGCATCGACTGGTCGACACGCGAGCCGATGAGGACCAGGAAGGTGCCGGCGACGAGTGCAAGGCCGGTGAGAGCGGCACCCCAGGTGGCCAGCACCCAGCGCCCCAGCCGAAAGCTCGGTCCGGTCATGCGGTCACCCCCGTGCGCACAGGTCGAACGATTGCGCCTCACTCAATCACGATAGTTCCCAACGAGGCGGACTGCGCCTCCGTCCACACCCTTCGCACCCTGCTCGAACCCGACGAGGTCATGCGCGGCGAGCGACACGCGACCGGCCACCCAGGCCGCATGGCCGAGGCGGTCAAGTTCGGCCACGACGGTCGACGCCGAGTCTGCCGCGACGATGGCGAACATGCCGATACCGAGATTCCAGGTGCCCTCAGTCGATTCGAGACTCGCGCCAGACAGCTCGCACAACACGCGGAACACCGATTGCGGGCTCCAGGTTCCGCGATCGATTTCGACCCAGGCACCTTTGGGGAGCACTCTCGCGAGGTTCGCCGCAATACCTCCGCCGGTGACGTGAGAGAGCGCGTGAACCGCCCGCCCGGTCGGCCCGTCGAGGACCTCGACGAGTTCGCCACTGTAGAGGCGGGTTGGTTCGAGGAGCGCCTCACCCCAGGTTCCGCCGAGCTCGGCGGATCGGTCCGTGAAGGCGATGCCGCGCTCGGCCAGGATGTGGCGGATGAGGGAGTAGCCGTTGGCGTGCGGGCCGCTCGAGGCGATCGCGACGACGAGATCGCCGTCCTGGACTCGCTCGGCTCCCAGCATGCGGTCGGCCTCAACGATGCCCACCGCCGCTCCCGCGACGTCGTACTCGTCGGGGCGCATGAGGCCCGGGTGCTCCGCGGTTTCGCCACCGACGAGAGATGTCCCGGTGGCGGTGCAGGCTTCGGCGATGCCGCGGACGATGTCGGCGATGCGCTCGGGAACCACCTTGCCGCAGGCGATGTAGTCCGTCATGAAGAGGGGTTGGGCGCCCACTACGACGATGTCGTCGACGACCATCCCGACGAGGTCTTGACCGATGGTGTCGTGTTTGTCGATTGCTTGCGCGATGGCAACCTTGGTGCCGACGCCGTCCGTTGACGTGGCGAGAATGGGGCGATCGAAGCGTTTGGCAAAGCTGAGGTCAAACAGGCCGGCGAAACCGCCCACCCCGCCGAGAACGCTGGCGCCGTGGGTGCGAGCCACCGCGGACTTCATCAGTTCGACGGCGCGGTCCCCCGCGGCCGTGTCGACTCCTGCGGCGGCATACGACTCGTTCGCACTCACGAGTCCAGGCTAGTCGCCGATGCGTGCTCATTTGCGCACCGACTGTGAGAGACTGAGAGCGTCCACCCGGCTGGTCGAGCTTGAGGAGCACCGCGACGTATGTGCGGCATCGTTGGAATCGTTTCCACTGAACCGGCAAACCAGCAGGTGTACGACTCGCTCCTCCTTCTGCAGCATCGCGGTCAAGACTCCACCGGCATCGCCACGATGGACGGCTCGGTGTTCCACCTGCACAAGGCCAAGGGTCAGGTTCGAGAGGCATTCCGCACCCGAGACATGCGATCGCTCACCGGCAATGTCGGTCTTGGCCACGTGCGCTATGCCACGAAAGGTGCCGCGGACCGGGAAGACGAAGCCCAGCCGTTCTATGTCAACGCGCCGTACGGCATCATCCTCGTGCACAACGGAAACCTCACCAACACGCGCGAGCTGGACCAGGCGCTGTTCCGTGTCGACCGACGCCACACCAACTCCTCGAGCGACACCGAGATGCTCCTCAACGTCCTGGCAACCGAGCTCCAAGACCACCTCACTGGAGACGACCTCACTCCGGAGCAGGTGTTTGCGGCGGTGCGCTCAGTCCATGAACGCGTTGAGGGCTCGTACGCGGCCATCGCACTCATCGCCGGTCACGGCTTGCTCGCGTTTCGCGATCCGTTCGGCATCCGACCGCTCGTGCTCGGTCGCCGCGAGACCGAGACCGGTCGCGAAGAATGGATCGTGGCGAGTGAGTCGCTCGTGCTCGAAAACGGCGACTACGACATTGTTCGCGATGTCGCACCGGGCGAGGCCGTGTTCATTTCGTCGAATGGCGAGCTCACCAGTGCCCAATGCGCCGCGAATCCGCGCCTGGTGCCGTGTTCCTTCGAATACGTCTATCTCGCTCGTCCCGACTCAATCATGAACGGCGTCTCGGTCTACGAAGCGCGACTGCGAATGGGCGATCGCCTCGCGCAAACCATCGAGAAGTACACCCCGATGGGCGACATCGATGTGGTCATGCCAATTCCAGACTCCTCACGTCCCGCGGCGATGCAGGTCGCGCGGCGGCTGGGCATCGAGTATCGCGAGGGCTTTTTCAAGAACCGCTACGTGGGCCGCACATTCATCATGCCGGGACAGTCCCAACGCAAGAAGTCGGTGCGCCAGAAGCTCAACGCGATGGGGTCTGAGTTCGCCGGGAAGAACGTCCTGATCGTCGACGATTCGATTGTGCGCGGCACGACCTCCAAAGAAATTGTCGAGATGGCCCGAGCCGCCGGAGCACGGAAGGTCACCTTCACCTCGGCGGCACCGCCCGTGCGCTTCCCGCACGTGTACGGCATCAATATGCCATCACGACAAGAGCTCATCGCCCACGGCCGCAAAATCCCTGAGATTGCCGAGGTTCTCGGCGCGGATTACGTGATGTACCAAGAAGTCGCCGACCTGCAGGCCGCCATCACTGAGGGATCCGAGCTGACCGAGCTCGATATGTCTTGCTTCACCGGGGAATACGTCACCGGAACGGTATCGCCGGAGTATCTCGACTGGGTCGAACGCACTCAGCTGTCGTAATCCCGGTCGGGCGCGTCGCTGCCTAGGCGCTCTCGACCTCGGTGTGGGTGGCCTCGACGGTCCGCGAGCGACGGGCCAGAATCCGGTCGAAGATGAGGGCCACGAGCGCCCCGGCCGTCATTCCGATGACACCGCAGAGCAGGGAGAGGAATCCGATGACCTGCTGGAGGCTCTCGTTTCCGGAAACCGGTTGCCCGACCGCAAGCGCGACCCCGACGAAGACCCCGAAGCCCGCTCCGAGCAGCATGAAGCTGCCGAATTTCGGTGCGCGGCGGAGGCGAACCTGTTGGGAGTGAACGGTTGCGGTCTCGGCGGAGTCTGTCACGGAGCTATCGTGTCACTACCGGGTCGGTCGGGGCAAACGTGTCGGCCGGATTCCCGGTGAATCACAAGGGAAGGATCTCCTCGAGCGAGGCGCGCGGGCCGCTCGCGGAAATCCGTCCGGCGGCGAGGGCATCCCCCCAACGCTCTCGACCCATCGCGAGCGCGAGCCAGGTTTCCGGATCGGTTTCGATGACGTTCGGCGGAGTGCCGCGGGTGTGCGTCGGGCCCTCGATGCACTGGACCGCACCGAATGGCGGCACCCGCATTTCGACCGCGCGCCCGGGGGCTCGCTCCGCCAACAGTTGCAGGGTGTATCGGACCGCGAGAGCGACATCCGCACTGCTCGGCTGCTCACCGAGTGCCGCTTGAAGTGCGGCGATGCCGTCGGCCTCGGTGATTCGGATTCGTGCCATGCCTACTATTGTGTCGCGATACCCTTGGGCCATGAGAATCCTCGTCCTCGGCTCGGGAGCTCGAGAACACGCGATCGTTCGCGCATTGACGCGCGAGGCTGAACACCACACCGTGTTCTGCGCACCCGGCAATGCGGGGATCGCGGACGATGTGAAGCGTGTTGACCTCGACCCCAATTCACCGAGCGCGGTAGTTGCTTTCGCTCAGTCCGAGGGCATCGGGCTGGTCGTCGTCGGACCGGAGGCGCCGCTCGTCGCCGGCGTGAGCGACGCCCTCCGCGAGCGCGGTATCCCCGTGTTCGGTCCGAGTCGACAGGCCGCCGAGCTCGAAGGTTCGAAGAGCTTTGCGAAGCGAGTGATGGACGCCGCAGGGGTCCCGACCGGCCAGGCGGAACGAGTCACCTCCGCGGTCGAGCTGGAACGCGCGCTCGATGCGTTCGGAGCTCCCTACGTGGTCAAGGCCGACGGACTCGCAGCGGGTAAGGGCGTCATCGTCACCGAGGATCGCGCGGCCGCACTCGAGCATGGTGTGCACTATTTGGCGACCGGCTCGGTTCTCGTCGAAGAGTTCTTGAGCGGTCCAGAAGTGTCGCTGTTCTTCCTCAGCGACGGAGACACGGCGGCGGCTCTCGCGCCGGCGCAAGACTTTAAGCGCGTCGGCGACGGGGATACTGGCCCCAACACCGGCGGCATGGGCGCCTACTCACCGCTTCCCTGGCTGGAGGCGCGCTTCGGCAGCGAGGCGGCATTCGTCGACGCTGTGCGCCGCACGGTCGCCCTGCCCGTCATCTCGCACCTCGACTCCATCGGCACACCGTTTGTCGGCTTGCTCTATTGCGGACTCATCCTCACCGATACCGGCATCAAAGTCATCGAATTCAATGCTCGATTTGGTGATCCGGAAACGGAGGCCGTATTGCCGCGACTCGAGACACCGCTCTCCACCCTGCTCCTCGCGGCCGCGACCGGCACGCTCGAGACCGCGCCGGAACCGGTCTTCTCGGCGGAAGCCGCCGTGACGGTCGTGGTGGCGAGCGAGGGCTACCCGGCCGCGCCGCTCACCGGTCGACGGATTGACGGGCTCGAATCTGCGGCGGCAATCGCCGGCGTCCATATCGACCACGCGGCCACCGCTCGCGATGCTGATGGCGCACTTGTGGCGACCGGTGGTCGAGTCGTGAACGTCGTCGCACTCGGTTCGGACCTCGGTCATGCGCGCGAACGGGCCTACGCGGCGCTCGAGCACATTCGACTCGAGGGCTCACACTACCGCCGCGACATCGCCCAGCGGGCCGCCGAGGGAACACTGCGATGACGGGCGAGATGTTTACGAGCGGCGACCTCGAGGGGTGGACTCTCGTGTACTCGGGAAAGGTTCGCGACCTCTACGTGCCGAACTCGATCCCGAGCGACGACGATTCCTGGACCGGCGATGCGCTCGACCGCACGAGCATCATGCTCGTTGTCGCGAGCGACCGGGTGAGCGCGTTCGACCACGTGCTTCGACCGGGCATTCCGGGTAAAGGTCAGCTCCTCACTGAGCTCAGCCACTGGTGGTTTGACCGGCTCGACATTGCCAACCACCGCGCGAGCGGCGAGCTTCCCACCGTTCCAGAGGCGGTGGCGGCGCGCTCGATGGTGGTGAAGCCGCTCGACATGTATCCGATCGAATGTGTCGTGCGTGGCTACCTGACCGGCTCCGGCTGGAAGGAATATCAGTCGAGCCAAACCCTCTGCGGCATTCCATTGCCCTCCGGTTTGCGCGATGGCGACCGGCTTCCCGAACCCATCTACACGCCGGCCTACAAGGCGCCGCTCGGCGAACACGACGAAAACATCAGCTTTGAGCAGTCCGTCGACATTGTCGGCGTCGAGGTTGCATCTGCCCTGCGCGATGCGTCGTTGCGAGTGTTCCGCGAGGCCTCCGCGGTCGCCGAAGAACGCGGCCTCATCCTCGCCGACACGAAGTTCGAGTTCGGTGCCGACCGTGCGACCGGCGAACTCACCCTTGCCGACGAGGTGCTCACGAGTGATTCGAGCCGCTATTGGGATGCCGAGCGCTATTGCAACGGTGGGCCAGACCGGATGGACAGCTTTGACAAGCAGGTTGTCCGAAACTGGCTCGCCGCGAACTGGGATCAGCAGGGTATTCCGCCGCGGCTCCCAGACGACATCGTTCGCGACACCGCACAGCGATATCGCGAGCTCATTACGCGCCTGAGTCGCTAACCTGGCGCTATGACAGGTGATGCTCAGCTGACGAGCCCCGAAGATGCGGCCGCGCTCGACGCCGCCGATTCGCTCCGCTCCTATCGTGAGATGTTCGTCGGCGTCGATTCCGATGCGCCGGGCACTCCCCAGGCGTACTTCGATGGCAATTCGCTGGGCCGGCCACTCAAGGCCACCATCGACCGGGTCACGCGGTTCATCGAGCACGACTGGGGCACCCGTCTCATTCGGAGCTGGGACGAACAATGGCTCGACCTCCCGCACCGGATCGGTGATGCGCTCGGTACAGCCGCGCTCGGTGCCGCTCCCGGCCAGACCGTCATCGGTGACTCCACGACGGTCATGCTGTACAAGTTCATTCGTGCGGCCGTGGCATACCAGATCGAACGCGATCCGAACCGCACCGAACTCATCATCGACGACGACAACTTCCCGACGGATCGCTATATCGTCGACGCAATCGCCCAAGAGCTGGGATTGACGGTGCGCTGGATTGGGGTTGACCGGGCCGCCGGGGTCAACTTGGAACAGTTACGTGGCGCACTGAGCGAGCGAAGCAACACCGTCATCGTGAGCCAGGTCGCGTACCGCTCGGGCTTCCTCGCGGACGTGCCGAGCCTCACTCGCGCGGCGCACGATGCTGGCGCCCTCGTGTTATGGGACCTCTGCCACTCGGCCGGATCGGTGCTCACCGAGCTGGACGCTTGGAATGTCGACCTCGCGGTCGGCTGCACGTACAAATACCTCAACGGCGGGCCGGGCGCTCCCGCGTTCGGATACGTCCGGAGCGACCTGCAGGAGCACCTGACACAACCCATCGCCGGATGGATTGGTCACGCCAACCCCTTCGCGATGGGCCCCGGCTACCAACCCGGGCCAGGCATGCGTCGCTTCATTTCGGGCACGCCGCCAATCACCGCAATGCTCGCTATGCAGGACACCATCGCGCTCATCGCCGAGGTCGGCATGGACGCAATCCGAGAGAAGTCGCTCGCGCTCACCGAATACGCCATCGGGTTGTCCGACGCCTGGCTTGCTCCCCTCGGCGTGACGCTCGCCTCACCGCGGGATGGCATGTGGCGTGGAGGGCACGTGACCCTGTCGCATCCGGCGATGCGCGAGGTCAACCAGCGATTGTGGGCACAGGACGTCATCCCCGACTACCGCGACCCCGGGGGACTCCGCATCGGTCTCGCTCCGCTCTCAACCGCGTTCGAGGAGGTCCGCCACGGCATGTCACTCGTGCGCGACACTCTCCGGAGTGTGCTCGAGCTCGATTAGCTACTTGGCCAGACCCATGAGCACGGCGGCGACGATTGCGAGGCCGATGCCCAACCACTGCACTCGGGAAATGTGCTCGCGCAAGACAAACCGAGCGAGCAGAATCGTCGCGAGCGGGTAGAGCGAGACAAGCACGCCGACGAGCGCGAGCGAACCGTGCTGCAAGGCGAGAACAAACAGGCCGTTACCGACGGCGAGCAACACGCCCGAGCCGAGCGCGATCCAGAGCGCCCTGGAGTCGACCTCGCCACGTCCGGGCCGAGGGACGAATGCGAACACGAGCGACAGCAACACCACGGCAACGATGGTTTCCACGAGTGCCGAGGTGAGCCCGGAATCGTGCGGAACGTAGTCGAGCGCAACCGAAGCTCCGCCCATGCCGAGGGCCGCGCCCAAGCCCATGAGCAGCGCGGCGATACTCGGGCCGCGGCGCTGACCCGCGGCGTCCTCGGCGGCGCGTTCCTCGTCGCTCTCCGCTCCGCCCGGAGCGGGAACGGACAGCAACAGGACGGCGAGCACTCCGAGGGCGACTCCGGCCCATGCCAGTGCGGGCAGCTGTTCACCGCGGGCGATCACCCAGCACACCGGAACCGTGGCGTACACCACAGCAATCATGGGAGCGAGAATGGCGACCGGGCCCCGCGCAATAGCGGCGTAGAAGCTCAGGAACCCGGCACCGACAAGCACGCCGGCGAGCGCCCCGAAGGTGACCGTCTCGACCGACCATGCGCCCGGCACAATCAGCACGCCAAGTCCGAGCACGAGCACGCCCGAACTGTAGCTCGCGAGCGTTGCCGAAATCGCGCCGAGCCGACGCGTTGCGAGCGCCCCGTAGAAATCGGAGATGCCGTAGCCGAGGGCTGAGACCAACGCGAGCACGATTGCGACCATGACCCCTATTCAAGCGGGTCTGTTGAGCGCGTAGGGTTGGTCGCATGGCAGGTCGAGAGAATTTCCACCGCGAGACCCTTGCGGTGAGCGCCGGTCGTCCGGCACATTACCCGGATGCACCGCTCAACGAACCGGTGGTGTTCGCTTCGGCGTTTGGCGCGGGCGGTGAGCTCGAGTACGCCCGATACAACCATCCAAACTCGCGTGCCTTCGAGGAGACCCTCGGCGCGCTCGAGGGCGGCCACGCACTCGCATTTGCGTCCGGAATGGCCGCGACCGCAGCGGTCATCGACCTCGTGCCAAACGGTGGTCGCGTCGTGGTCCCGCGGCACAGCTACCTCGGCACGATTGCTCTGCTGCATTCAGCACAGAACGCCGGTCGCCTGAGTGTCACCGAAGTCGACATCCTCGACACCGCTGCGGTGGTCGCCGCGCTGCCCGGGGCGGCGCTCGCCTGGCTCGAGTCCCCAACCAATCCGGCCCTCGAGGTTGCAGATCTGCCTACACTGCTCGCGGCCGCTCACGCCGCCGGTGTCCGCTCGGTGGTGGACAACACCTTTGCGACCCCGGTACTGCAACGCCCGTTGGAGTGGGGCGCCGACATTGTGATGCATTCGGCGACGAAGTCGCTGGCCGGCCACTCGGACGTGGTCCTCGGGGCCCTCGTTGTCCGCGATGAGGAACTCCACGCCGAGCTGGCCACCCGCCGAAAGCTCCTCGGAGGGATCGCCGGGCCGATGGAGCTCTACCTCGCTTTGCGCGGCCTGCGAACCCTGTCGCTTCGGGTCGAGCGGGCAAGCGCCAATGCGGCCGAACTCGTGCGACGGTTTGGCTCGCACCCGGCTCTCGCCGAGGTGCGCTACCCCGATTTCGGCAGCATTGTCGCCTTCGTGTTTGCCGATGCAGACCGTGCCGAGCGGTTCATCGCCGCCCTCGAGCTGTGGCGTCACGCAACAAGCCTGGGTGGGGTCGAATCGACGCTCGAGCGCCGCCGCCGGCACCCGGGTGAATCGCTCTCGATTCCCGAGGGACTGGTTCGGTTGTCGGTCGGAATCGAACACGTCGACGACCTCGCCGTTGATCTGCAGCGCGCACTCGACTCGGTGTAACCGCTTCCCATCGTCACCACGGGTGACGAGTGCCCCCGGAACCTGACGGTTCCGGGGGCACTCGTTGTTCGCCTTAGTGGGCGGCAGCGGCCGCCTCTGCGGGGGCGCCCCACGCGACCGGCTTTGGCTTCTCCAAGAAGAGCGACAGCACGGCTGCGAGTGACACCGCGATGATAGGCAACCAGAGGGCTTGCGCCATCGCATCGGCAAACGGCTGCGCAACCATGTCCGGCAAGGCGCCGGTCGAGTGCTGCGCCGAGGCCTCGGTATACCCCGGGATGTTCGCAGTCAGTCGAGCAGTGATGAGCGCCGATATTGCCGCCGAACCGATAACGGCGCCAATCTGGCGGGTGGTGTTGTAGATGCCCGAGCCCGCGCCGGCCTGATGCATCGGCAGGTTCCGCGTGGCAATGGTTCCGAGCGGACCCCAAATGGCGGCCTGGCCGACGCCCATGATCGCCGAGGGAATGAGCAGGATGGCCCAGCTCTGTCCCGGTTGGAAGGTGAGCGAGTACACGTAGAGCGAGATTGCGAAAATCACGAAGCCGGCGAGCACGAACCACTTCGGGTTGTAGCGACCGATGAGCTTGCCGAACACCGGCGAGAGCGGCATCACGAGCAGCGCCATCGGCAACAAAATGAGCGCCGAATTGGTCGGCGAGTAGCCGAGCACAATCTGGGTGAAGAAAATGAGCGGGATGACCATCGACGAGACGACCATGCCCATCATTGAAATCGCGCCATTGGCAATAGCGAAGTTGCGGTCACGGAACAGGCCCAGCGGCAGGAGCGGTTCACTGCGGTTGCGGGCTTGCCACACGATGAACAGCGTCATCACAACGAGGCCGCTTGCAATCATGCCCCAGACGGTAATCGGTCCGGTGATGGTTCCCCAGTCATAGGTTTCACCCTCTTGGATACCGAAGACCAGGAGGAACATGCCGACGGCGCTCAGTGCGACACCAATCCAGTCGAAACGGTGTGGGTGGGTTTCCAGCTTCGGAACATAGGTCCAAGCCAGGATGAAACCGATCACGCCGACGGGAAGGTTGACGAAGAAGATCCATTCCCAACCGAGGCTGTCGACGAGGAGACCCCCGGCGAGCGGGCCGACGAGCAGAGCCACACCGGCGGCGGCACCCCAGATGCCCATCGCGGCGCCGCGCTGCTGCGGAGGGAAAATCCGAGTGATGATGGCCATCGACTGCGGCGTGAGCAACGCCCCACCGATGCCCTGCACCACGCGGGCAACGATGAGCATGGTGATGCTATCGGCGAGTCCGCACCATGCGGAGGCGATGGTGAACACGACGAGGCCGGTGAGGAAGAGCGTCTTCGGGCCGAAGCGGTCACCGAGTCGGCCAGCAAGCAAGAGGAGCACCGCGTAGCTCAACAGGTACGCGCTCGTGACCCAGATCACCTCGGTGATGCCGGCATCGAAGTGTTCCATGATGGCCGGATTGGCGATGTTCACGATGGTCGAGTCGACCAGGATCATGAAGAATCCGATGAGCAGGGCCCACAGTGCGGGCCAAGGACGAATGTCGCGAGTCACGAGTTCTCTTTTCGATGCGGGCCCAAGGGGGCAACACGGAAGTATTGCACAGACTGCACGTTTTCTCGATGGGGTGGTCTGCTCATTTGCGCACATGCGAGCGATAGACTCGCAGTACCTGTCCCCCTACCGCGGAGTCTTCGGTGCCTCGAGTCGTCGTTCACGTCATGCCCAAGCCAGAGTTGCTCGACCCGCAGGGAAAGGCCATCTCGCGAGCACTCGCCCGGAACGGATTTGCGGTTGCCGACGCCCGCCAGGGCAAGCGTTTTGAACTCGAACTCGAAGGCCCCATCACCGAAGCGACCCGAGCCGACATTGAGCGGATCGCCAGCGAGGTGCTGTCGAACGCGGTCATCGAGAACGTCGTTTCCATCGAGGTGCTCGACTGATCATGCGCATCGGCGTCATCACATTCCCGGGATCCCTCGACGATCGCGACGCCGCGCGCGCAATCCGCATCGCCGGCGCGGAGCCGGTGATGCTCTGGCACGGCTCCCATGATCTCGAGGGCGTCAACGCGCTCGTCCTGCCGGGCGGGTTTAGCTACGGCGACTACCTGCGCGCCGGCGCCATCGCCGCGCACGCGCCAATCATGACCGAGGTCATCGATGCCGCCGCCGCGGGGATGCCGATTCTGGGCATTTGCAACGGCTTCCAGATGCTCACCGAGGCGCACTTGCTCGAGGGCGGACTCATCCGCAACGATCACGGAAACTTCATCCGTCGGGATCAGAAGCTCACCGTCACGCAGGCGGACACGGCCTGGAGCAATGCCTTCGCCGCTGGACAGGAAATCGTCATCCCGCTGAAGAACGGCGAAGGTGGCTTCATCGCCGACGAAGACACGCTTGACCGCCTCGAGGGCGAGGGCCGAGTGGTGTTCCGCTACGCCGACGTAAATCCGAACGGCTCACTGCGCGACATTGCCGGCATCTCGAACGCCAAGGGCAACGTGGTCGGACTCATGCCGCACCCGGAGCACGCCGTCGAACCCGGCTTCGGTCCCGACACGCCACAAGCAATGCGCTCGGGCGTCGATGGCCTCGGCTTCTTTGCGTCCGCGATTTCGGCGCTTCAGGCAATCTAGCGCTGAGCTTCCTCAAGCGACGCGAGGAACGCGGCGCACAGCTCACCCCAGCGGTCGAGCTGCGTGGCGCCAGGGTGTAGGGCGTTACTGACGTAGCCGATGCTCGCCCCGCGACTCGGGCTCGCCCAACCGATTTGCCCGCCAAGCCCGTCATGGCCGAACGATCCGGGACCGAGCGCTGGGCGCAAGGCGGGCGTCTCGAGCATGACTCCGAAGCCACGGTCCCAGAACGGGCCGTCACCGCCCCAGACCGGTGCACCGGTGATGCGGGTCTCGGCCATGAACCGAACCATGTCGTCACTGAGCAGTCGCACCCCATCCGTTGGGGTCACTACGGCGGACCAGATTTTCGCGAGCGCATAGGCGCCAGCAGATCCGTTGACGCCCGGCAGCGCCACCTCGCGAACGGCAGCTGAGTTGAATCCGCGATCTGGTTCGAATGATTCGGGCACCGGGAACGCCGTACCGAAACTCCCGGCACGCTGTTCCATCTCGTGTGGATGCAGGGCAGGGTCGTCGGGGAGAGCGAACGAACCTGCGGGCACCAATTGGGACATTCGAGGCTCGAGAGCAGCCGGAAGCCCGATCCAGGCATCAATGTCCAGTGGTTCTGCAACCAGTTCGCGGAACCAGTCGGCCACCGGGCGGCCGGTCGCCTGACGCACCAACTCGTCGACAACCGTGCCGAAGGTGAGCGAGTGGTAGGCGTAGCCGGTGCCGGGCTCCCACAGCGGCCCCTGTTCGAGCAGCGTTGCGATGAGTGTGTCGTGGTCGATCACGTCCGCGAGCGCCATGTCGTGCCGAACCGCCGACAGGCCGGATTTGTGCTCGAGCAGCTCGCGAACGGTCAGCGCCGAGCTGACCGAGGCAAATGCCGGCCAATAGTGCGCGACGGGTGTGGCCGAGTCGAGCACACCGCGCTCGACGAGTATGGCGACAGTGATGGCGGTCAGACCCTTGGTGCAGGAGAAGATCGTGGTGAGGGTGTCGGCATTCCAAGAGCGACCGGGCCTCGCCTCACCACCCCAGAGGTTCAGAACGCACTCGCCGTCAACGAATGCGGCGACCGCGGACCCGCCGACCGGGTCGTTCGCGACAATGCGCTCGAAGGTGTCGGCGACGTTGGCGAAGCGCGGGTCAAGCGTATGAGTGCTCTGCATCCGCCCATATTAACCGTGGGCTCGGCGCGCAGCCCCGCGCTGCTCATCTGAGCATGTCGGGCCGATAGACTGGCCCCACTGCGCCGCTGACTCTGGAGCCCCGTGACGAACACGCCCGCCGCCCACCACCCCGACACCGTCGCGCACGCCGCGGCCACGCCCGAGAAAGAGCAGCCCTACGCTGCGCTCGGCCTGAAGCCGGACGAATACGAACGCATCAAGGAAATCTTGGGTCGGCGCCCCACCTCGGGTGAGCTGGCCATGTATTCGGTGATGTGGAGCGAGCACTGCTCGTACAAGTCGAGCAAGGTGTACCTGCGGCAATTCGGCAAGAAGGTCACCGATGAGATGCGCAAGAACCTCATGGTCGGCATGGGCGAAAACGCCGGCGTGCTCGACATCGGCGAAGGTTGGGCGGTCACCTTCAAGATCGAGAGTCACAATCACCCGAGCTACATCGAGCCGTTCCAAGGCGCCGCGACGGGCGTCGGCGGTATCGTGCGCGACATTATCTCGATGGGAGCTCGCCCGGTGGCCGTCATGGACGCGCTCCGATTCGGCGCCATCGACGCCGCCGACACCGCCCGCGTCGTGCACGGAGTCGTGAGCGGCATCTCGTTCTACGGCAACTGCCTCGGCCTGCCGAACATCGGTGGGGAGACCTGGTTCGATCCGGTGTACCAGGCAAACCCACTCGTCAACGCTCTCGCGGTGGGCGTCCTTCGGCACGAGGATTTGCACCTGGCGAATGCCCGCGGTGTCGGCAACAAGGTGGTGCTTTTCGGCGCGCGCACCGGTGGCGACGGCATTGGCGGCGCGTCCATCCTCGCCTCCGACTCCTTCGACGAGGGCGGCCCGACGAAGCGGCCCGCCGTGCAGGTGGGTGACCCCTTCGCCGAGAAGGTGCTCATCGAATGCTGCCTCGAGTTGTTCGCGGAGGATGTCGTCGAGGGCATTCAGGACCTCGGTGCCGCCGGAATTTCGTGCGCAACGAGTGAGCTTGCGGCAGCCGGAGATGGCGGCATGGCCATCACACTCGACAACGTTCTGCTGCGCGACCCGAGCCTCACCGCCGAAGAGATTCTCATGAGCGAGTCGCAAGAGCGCATGATGGCGGTCGTTCGTCCCGAGAAGCTCGCGGCCTTCCTCGCCGTCACCGACAAGTGGGATGTCGAAATTTCAGTGCTCGGCGAAGTGACCGACACCGGCCGCCTTTCCATCACCTGGAAGGGCGAAGAGATTGTCAATGTCGACCCGCGCACGGTCGCCATCGACGGCCCGGTTTACGAGCGCCCGGTCGCGTACCCGGCCTGGCTCGATGCTCTGCATGCCGACACGGCCGCAAACCTCCCGCGGCCGCAGACTGGCGAAGAGATTCGCGCACAGGCACTCCGTCTCATCGGCTCGGCGAACCTCGCCGACACCTCCTGGATCACGAACCAGTACGACTACTTCGTGCTCGGCAACACCGCACTCGCCACTCCCGACGACGCCGGAATGATTCGTGTCGACGAAGAGAGCGGCCTCGGTGTCTCAATCGCCACCGACGCGAACGGCCGGTACTGCCAGCTCGACCCGAAGCGCGGCGCCCAGCTCGCCCTTGCCGAGGCCTACCGAAACGTGGCAACCACCGGTGCGGTTCCGGCCGGAGTGAGCGACTGCCTGAACTTCGGTTCGCCCGAAAACCCCGAGGTCATGTGGCAGTTTGCCCAGGCGGTCGAGGGCCTCGCCGACGGCTGCCTCGAGCTCGGTATCCCGGTGACCGGTGGCAACGTTTCGTTTTACAACCAAACCGGCGACGTGCCTATCCACCCAACTCCGGTGGTCGCCGTGCTCGGCGTCATCGACGATGTCGCACGTCGCCTTCCGAGCGGCTGGCAAGACGACGGCCACAACATCTACCTCCTCGGTGAGACCGCTCTCGAACTCGACGGATCGGCATGGGCCGGTGTGATTCACAACCACCTCGGTGGCGTACCCCCCAGGGTCGACCTCGCCGCCGAGAAGCGTCTCGCCGGTTTGCTGCACGCGGCTGCGGTCGAAGGCCTGGTCGATGCCGCTCACGACCTGAGCGACGGCGGATTGTTCGCCGCGCTTGCCGAGTCGGTGATGCGATTCGGTGTCGGCGCACGCGTCGTCCTCGACGAGGTGCTGGACCGAGACGGAATCGACCTCGCAACCGCCCTCTTCAGCGAGAGCCAGGGACGCGTCATCGTGTCGGTACCGCGCGAAGACGATGTGAAGTTCCGCGGGCTCTGCGACGGCCGTGGTGTCACCGTGGCGCGCATTGGCGTCACCGATGCCGTCTCGGAGAGCCTCGAGGTGCAGGGCGCCTTCACGATGTCGATTGGCGAACTGCGCACCGCTCACCGAGCTCCGCTTGCGAACGCATTCGGCCCCGTCGTCGGGCACTAACCGGGAATTTCGGCGTCGAACGCCACGTAGCCGCCACTTGTGGCCGGCTTGAACTCGAGGAAATACACCTGGCCCTGGGTCATTCCAGTGCCCGTGACCTTGAGGCCGGGATTCGAGGACGACTCATAGCCGGTACCGATTGTGAGAGCTGTCACCGGAATTGCAGAGAGATCGCCGTCAAGTTCCAGGTTGCTTAAGGGCCCCGTTGACAGGGTCGGTTTCGTTCGCATGGTCACCGGGAGCTCGACGTTGACGTAGGCCGTACCCGCTGCATAGGCGGTCCCGGTCGCAATGAACCGTGTGTCAGCCTGGTTCCAGCGCTGGAAGAACCGCTGGCAGGCGGCGAGCTCCTCCTGCGCGTTATCGGCATTCCGACGGAAGGCCGTCGCAGTGCTCCCCACTTCGAGCTGCATCCCGGTGTATCGGGTGATAGACGCGGCCGAAGTGGTGTTTCGAAATATCTTCACCGCATATCCCCGTGCTGCGTTCGTCGACGCTGTAAAGGTTGCCGTATATCTCGTCCAGACGCCGACCGTCATTGTTGCGGTGAACGTGCCACTCACGTCGGTGGTGTAACCCGAGAAGTTGTCGACCGCGCTTGGGTACCTCGTCTCGAAGTTCAATCCAGCCGTGCTACTGCCGGATTGCGCCCAAACCGAGATCGTCACGGTTTGGCCGGCCGCAACCACCGCATCCGTCGATTCGATGCGCTGCAGAATCCCCGGAGCGGTTGCTGAGCTATTCCCGGTGAGTTCGATACTCGCGTTCGCAACCCCCGCAGGCGCAGCGGTTGACCTCGCGACGCTCACTGTCCCAGCTTGCGCGGATGCGACCCACCGGTCCGCCGTGAAAGTACTCGAGGTGATGCCCGAGAATGACGTCCCGCGCTGCCACACGTCCAACGCACTGTTGTTGAACAGGTTTGGCGAATTGACGATGCCGACGGAACCCTGCGCTCCCTGGGCGCCCTGGGCTCCTTGCGCACCCTGCGGACCTTGGACACCTTGCGCACCGGTCGCACCCGCGGCGCCGGTTGCACCCATTGCCCCTTGCGGGCCCTGGAATCCTTGTGGTCCCGTTTCCCCGGCGACGCCGGTTGCACCTTGAAACCCCTGAAGTCCCTGTGGACCGCTCGAGCCTTGCGCACCCTGCGCTCCTGTCGCACCGGTTGCACCAGTCGCACCGACCAGGCCTTGCTCGCCCTGCGCCCCTTGCGCGCCCGTCGAACCTTGCGCGCCAGTCGAACCTTGCGCGCCGGTCGCACCCGTCGCACCAGTCGCACCAGTCGCACCCGTCGCACCTTGCACTCCGGTAGCACCTTGAAATCCCTGGAACCCTTGTTCGCCTTGCGCACCGATCTGGCCTTGCGCTCCGGTGGCACCTTGAGATCCCGTAGCGCCCTGGGACCCCTGCTCCCCCTGCACACCCACCGCACCCTGGAAGCCCTGGAATCCCTGTGCGCCTTGCTCGCCCTGCGCTCCTGAAGCGCCCTCGGCACCCTGAGCACCTGTAACGCCTTGGGGTCCCTGAGCACCCGTAACACCTTGGGGTCCCGACGCGCCCTGGAATCCGGTTGCGCCGACCTCACCTTGCGTACCCTGTGCACCCACCAGACCCTCGACCCCTTGAGCACCTTGCGCGCCCGCGGAGCCTTGCGCACCCTGTGAACCCTGAGCGCCGGTGGAGCCTTGCGCGCCTTCAACCCCGGCCACGCCCTGTGAACCTTGCGCGCCCGTTGCGCCCTGGACACCCTGCACGCCCTGCGGGCCAACCTCGCCTTGGAAGCCCTGCAGGCCCATCTCTCCCTGCGATCCCTGCGCGCCATCGGCGCCTTGGGCACCTTGGAAGCCCTGAGGACCCGATGGGCCCGCCTCGCCCTGGGCTCCCGTGGCGCCCTGCGAGCCCTGCGGCCCATCGGTGCCGTTCGCGCCCTCGCCGGAAGCGCCCTGCGGGCCCTGAGCACCGGCCACACCTTGCGCACCCTGCATTCCCTGCGGTCCGAGAAGGCCCTGCAGGCCTTGCGCGCCCGTCGCGCCCTGGGCACCTTGCGCGCCCGTTGCGCCTTGGAATCCCTGGAAACCTTGTGCTCCGAGAGCACCCTGGACACCCTGGCTTCCGGCCGCACCTTGCGCTCCTTGCGATCCGATGGATCCCTGTGACCCCTGCGCACCTTGAACCCCGGTTGCGCCCTGCGTGCCTTGGGAGCCGTCAGCCCCTTGGGCGCCCTGCGCCCCGTTTGTGCCCTGCGAGCCCTGCGGTCCGCTCAAGCCTTGCGGACCGACGGTGCCAGTTTCGCCCTGCGGTCCGGTCGCTCCCACTTCCCCTTGCGCACCCATTGCGCCCTGAGCCCCGACTGTGCCCTGGGAACCTTGAGCCCCGTTGGCACCTTGCGCTCCGTTGGCACCTTGCGCTCCGTTGGCACCTTGTGCTCCCGTTGCGCCCTGCGGACCGGTGAAGCCCTGAGGCCCCGCAGCTCCGGTTGCGCCTTGAGCTCCGTCGGCTCCGGTGGCGCCGATTGAACCCTGAGGGCCGCTGGCCCCCGTGGCGCCCTGGGCACCTTGAGCTCCGTCTGCACCCTGCGCTCCCGTTGCGCCCTGGACGCCATCCGCGCCCGGAGCCCCATCGCTACCTTGCGCTCCCG
>DATGWF010000013.1:0-17063 GCA_035299585.1 Microbacteriaceae bacterium | reverse complement strand
GGTCGTCACGATCCCGGCGAGGAGCCCGCTCATCACGGTCAAAGCTGCGAGCCGGACGGTCATCGCGATCCCGGCGAGGAGCCCGCTCATCACGGTCAAAGCTGCGAGCCGGACGGTCATCACGATCCCTGCGGGGAGCACGGTCGTCACGGTCGAAGTTGCGAGCCGGACGGTCGTCGCGATCGAACCGGCCTGCGGCCGGCTTGCGGGTGCCACCGACGTGGGTGCGTCCACCGCGCCCAGAGTGTTCGTGCGTGTCCCGGGCGTACACGCCGCCGGCGACGCGATCGCGCGTGCCGTGCTCGCGGGGTGGGCGCGCATCGCCGTCGCGACGAGGTCGCTCATCGGCGTCGCGCGTTCCGCGCCCGCCGTCTCGGCGGTCCGCGAATCGACCCTTCGCCACCCGCTCTTCAGCGGACCAGCGAGCTTTCTTGACGGGCGTCTCACCTTCCGCGTCGGGGCGATACCCGCGGTGCTTGGGGCTGCGGCTGCCTGCCGTCGCTCCCTTCGGGATGTTGCCGCCGAGCTTCTTGCCGGCCGACTTGCGCGGGGTGAAATCCTTTGCCGCGCGTCCCGCGGCTGGTTTACGAGTAGTTGCCATGATTCATTTCTGGGTTTGCCGCGCACGCGCAGCACTGCAGTGAGGTGCGAATACCGCACGCAAGAACCCGAACGATCGTGGTCGGGGCCTGTCACTTGATGACTATCCGCGGCAAGTCGCCGCCAGAACCGGCCCTCGAGACTCACAAACCCATGTCTCCGACCGACCTCAATAGCCTATCAGGCTGTCGGCTTAGCTACGAACATCATCGGCGCCCCGAAGGAATGGCCGGGGCAAGCCGTTGGCCGCGACGCCGAATTCCCTCGGAAGCGAGGATCAGCGCAACCGCGATTGCGCCTGTGGCCAGGGGATCGATGCCCGTGTGAGGCAACGAACCTGCGCTCGGACGCACGGGCGAGACCGGCGCGATTGGCGTGTACGCCGAAAACCGAACCACGACGAGTCCCGGGCGACCTGGCGTTGACGAACTCGTTGCGTCAGTCCAGCCGAAGCCCCCTGCGCCGAAAGGCTGTCCGCTCCAGTCGGAGACGGCGTAGCCGTCGCCACCTGCGGCGAAGCCGACCGTGGAATCGATGGCCGCGGCATCCGAAGCGGCAGTCGCGGGCCACAGCGTGGTGTCAACACCGGGAATGTCGGCGAGTGAGGTGTATCCGGGTGCACCACTGTTGGTTGAGGTTGAGGCGAGTACGCTCGCGCCGCCGGCATTCATGACGCCGAGGGGGAGAATGCACCCGAGTTGCCCATTGTTTGACCTCCCGCGACCGAGGTCGTGCCGGGGTTGTAATGGGCGCCAAAGCCGCCGCTCGCTGCGACTCCATGCGTACCGTCACTGACCCCGGAATCACCACCTCGACCCGAAATGGTGTCGACACTCGCGGCGCCGCCCGCGCCGACCGTGGCAGTGAGTGTGCCACCGGCGACGGAAAAGCCCTCGTCGTACTCAACGTCGCCTCCGGCGCCGCCACCGGCCAGGTTGGCGTTCGCCCCCGACCCGCCAGAACCGCCGCCGATAACCACGGCGGTGATTTTGCTCGCTCCCGCGGGAAGCGAGATGCTTCCCGAGCTGGTGAAAAGCACCTGACAGACCGTGCCAAAGATGTTGGTTGATCCCGGTGGACAGGATGCGCCAACGGCCGAGGCCGGCGCAAGCGCGAGCGTGGTCGCAAGCGCGACGCCAGAAAGCCCTGCGAGAAGAACCCGAACACCAACAAGCCGACGAATCATGTCGCACCTCCGTGGATAACCCAAGGAAGGTACGCGCCTCTCCGGCGGGTGGATGGAGTTGTCCACCCGTTCTTAGGTTCGGATGCGACGCTCCAGGGCCGCCGCCGCGTCGCGGACGGCAGTGCCGAGCGCCTCGACCCGAACGCTATCGGTGGCCTCTTGATTGAACGTGAGCGCGATTGCCGCGACCGGCCAACCCGTGCGGTCGCGGATGGCTGAGCCAACCGAGGCGAGGTTCGGCGTCACTTCGCCGCGCTCTTCAGCGACGCCGGTTTCACGGACGCGCTCGAGCACGACGGAAAGTCGTCGGTAGGTCCACTCGTCAGTCCCTCGAGCGGCGAACGCTGTTGCGTCGGGATAGAGGGCTCGCACCTGCTCGCGCGGAAGGCCGGCGAGCAGAGCGCGTCCGGTCGCTGTGAGGTGGGCTGGCAATCGAACACCGACATCGGTTACGAGGGACGGCCGCCGAGGTGCCCGTTCCTCTGCGAGGTACAGCACGTCTGTGCCCGAAAGTACCGCGAGGTGCCCGCTCTCCCCCACCCGGTCCACGAGCGCGTCGAGCACCGGGCGCCCGAGGCGGGCCAATGGCTGTTGCCGCGCATAACCGCCACCGAGCTCGAACGCGCTCGGACCGAGGCCCCAGCGTCGTTCCTCGGGATAGTGCAGCACGAAGCCGTGCTCCGCCATTTCTTCGAGCAGCTGGTAGACGCTCGAGCGGGGCAACCCGAGTCCGGTAGCCAGGGCCACCGCCGCAAGCGGGCCACGCGATGACGCCAGGGTGGTCAGAATGCGCATCGCATTCCCGGCCGCCGGAACTCGAGCCACGACACCTCCAAAGTCTGATATTTCAGACACTATCTCCAATTCGGGCCTCGCAACGCGAAGTGCGATTCGAGAGCATGACTTCATGCATTCCGTCACCGTGGGGGCAGGTCCCCTGAGCATTCCCGATGTCGTCGCGGTCGCGCGGCACGACGCCCGCGTCACTCTCGACCCGGCCGCACTCGAAGCGGTTGCCGCGAGCCGAGCGCTCATCGATGGGCTCGCGAGCGACCCCGAACCGCACTACGGGATCTCCACGGGTTTCGGCGCCCTTGCCACGCAATTCATCGAGAGTGAGCGACGCGCGCAACTCCAATCAAGTCTGATTCGCTCCCACGCGGCCGGATCGGGAACCGAGGTTGAGCGGGAGGTTGTCCGTGCGCTGACCCTGCTTCGCCTCTCGACTCTCATGACCGCTCGCACGGGCGTCAAGGCCCAGACGGCCCAGGTGTACGCCGACATGCTCAATGCGGGCATCACCCCCGTCGTGCGGGAATACGGCTCACTCGGGTGTTCGGGCGACCTTGCTCCGCTCTCGCACGTGGCCCTCGCCGCGATCGGAGAGGGAGAGGTGCGCGATGCTTCTGGCACGCTCATGCCGGCCGCCGAAGCCCTCGCTGCCGCCGGGATCCAGCCACTCCAGCTCGGCGAGAAGGAAGGCCTCGCCCTCATCAACGGCACTGACGGCATGCTCGGAATGCTCTCACTCGCGCTCCATGACCTGGGTCGACTGCTCCGCACCGCTGATCTCGCCGCCGCGCTCAGTGTCGAAGGCCTGCTCGGCACTGACCGGGTGTTCGCCGCGGATCTCCAAGCGCTTCGACCGCAACCGGGACAGGCGCTCGCCGCGCGCAACATGTGGGATCTCCTTCAGGGCTCTCCCATCGTGGCAAGCCATCGCGGGCCGGACTGCACCCGAGTCCAGGACGCCTACTCGCTGCGTTGTGCCCCCATCGTGCACGGCGCCGCGCGCGACACTGCCGCACATGCACAGCGCGTCGCCGAGGCGGAGCTCGCAAGCGCCGTCGACAACCCGGTACTCACACCGGATGGTCGGGTCGAATCGAACGGCAACTTCCACGGCGCACCCGTCGCCTACGTCCTCGACTTCCTCGCTATCGCGATCGCAGACGTTGCGAGCATGAGCGAGCGACGTACGGACCGCTTCCTCGACAGGGCGCGAAACCAGGGCCTGCCGCCGTTCCTGGCACACGAGGTCGGCGTCGACTCGGGTCTCATGATTGCGCAGTACACCGCCGCCGGCATCGTGAGCGAACTCAAACGCCTCGCCGTCCCCGCATCCGCCGACTCAATCCCGAGTTCCGCAATGCAGGAAGACCACGTGTCAATGGGCTGGGCGGCCGGCCGAAAGCTGCGCCGCGCAATCGACGGCCTGCAGCGCGTACTCGCCATCGAACTGATGACCGCCGCCCGCGGCATCGCCCTGCGGGCACCCCTCGAAGCAGGCCGCAACACCAAGCCGGTCGTGGACGTGCTTCGCCAGGCCGGTGCCGAGCCCGGCCCCGACCGATTCCTCTCCCCCAACATCGAAGCCATCACCGACCTGGTCGCGAGCGGTGCCCTGCTCGATGCGACCCCGACCACCCTCGTCTAGGAGCTGTCATGACCTTCACCCAACACGACCCGAGCCGCACCGTTCGCGCCAAGCGTGGGAGCGAACTCCGCGCCAAGAACTGGCAAGCCGAAGCGGCCATGCGGATGCTGATGAACAATCTCGACCCCGAGGTGGCCGAGCGCCCTGAGGACCTCGTCGTCTACGGCGGAACCGGTCGTGCGGCGCGCAGCTGGGAAGCCTACGACGCCATCGTGCGCACGCTCGAAACGCTCGACAGCGACGAGACGCTGCTCGTCCAATCCGGTAAGCCGGTTGGCGTGTTCCGCACCAACGAGTGGGCACCCCGGGTCCTCATCGCGAACTCGAACCTCGTCGGCGACTGGGCGAACTGGCCCGAATTCCGGCGTCTCGAAGCTGAGGGCCTGACGATGTATGGGCAGATGACCGCGGGCTCGTGGATCTATATCGGAACACAGGGCATCCTGCAGGGCACCTACGAAACCTTCGGAGCGGTCGCGCGGCAACACTTCGGCGGCACCCTCGCCGGCACGCTCACGCTCACCGGCGGCTGCGGAGGAATGGGCGGCGCCCAGCCACTCGCCGTCACGATGAATGATGGCGTCGTGCTGATTGTCGATGTGGACGCCAGCCGACTCCAACGCCGTGTCGACCACGGCTATCTTGACGAAATGACCCACGACCTCGACGACGCCGTCGCACGCGTCCTCGCGGCAAAAACCGAGAAGCGGCCGCTGTCGGTCGGCGTCGTCGGCAACGCAGCCGACGTGTTTACCGAACTCCTGCACCGCGACGTGCCCATCGACATCGTCACCGATCAGACCAGCGCCCACGACCCGCTCAGCTACCTCCCGGAGGGCGTGAGCGTCGAGGAATGGCAAGCCCGCGCGGCCGCTGACGCCGACTGGTTCACCGAGCACAGCCGCGCCGCAATGGCAAAGCAGGTCAAGGCCATGGTCGAATTCCAGGACAAGGGCGCCGTCGTTTTCGACTACGGCAACTCAATCCGCCGGGAGGCTGAACTCGGCGGCTACGACCGCGCCTTCGCATTCCCCGGATTCGTTCCGGCCTACATTCGGCCCCTGTTTTGCGAGGGAAACGGCCCGTTCCGCTGGGTGGCACTCTCGGGAGACCCGGAAGACATCCGCAAAACCGATCAGGCCATCATGGACCTCTTCCCTGAAAATGAGCACCTCAAGCGTTGGCTGACCCGCGCCGGAGAAAAGGTTCAGTTCGAAGGCCTTCCGGCACGAATTTGCTGGCTCGGCTACAAGGAACGCCACCTCGCCGGCCTGAAGTTCAACGAAATGGTCGCGAACGGCGAACTCTCGGCACCGATTGTGATTGGACGCGACCACCTTGATTCCGGCTCGGTGGCGTCGCCGTACCGGGAGACCGAATCCATGCTCGATGGTTCCGACGCGATTGCCGACTGGCCTCTCCTCAATGCTCTGCTCAACACCTCGAGCGGCGCGAGCTGGGTGTCACTCCACCACGGTGGCGGCGTCGGTATCGGCCGCAGCATCCACTGCGGACAGGTGACCGTTGCGGACGGAACCGCGCTCGCCGCTCAAAAGCTCGAGCGCGTTCTCACGAACGACCCGGGTACCGGAGTGATGCGTCACGTCGACGCCGGCTACGAACGCGCACACGATGTGGCGCGGGAGCGCGGTTTACGGGTTCCCATGCTGGAAAACTAGCCTGGTGACCCGTACCGTCTTCCGCCGCATCGGCGAACTCATCACGAACGACCCGACGCTCGGAGACGGTTCTCCACTCGGCCTGATTCGAAACGCCTCTCTCGTCATCGATGACGGCATCGTGGATTGGGTTGGCGCGGACGGAGAGGCGCCTCACGCCGAGGCCGTCGTTGATCTGAATGGGCGACCGCTCCTGCCCGGATTTGTCGATAGCCACAGCCATCTCGTCTTTGGCGGCGACCGAGTCGACGAGTTTGAGGCGCGGATGCGCGGCGAGAAGTATGCGGCCGGTGGAATCCGCTCGACCGTCGAAGCGACCCGGGCGGCGACATATCTCGAGCTGCGCGAGCGGCTCCGCGGTTTCGTTTCAGAGTTCCACGCGCAGGGCACGACCACCTTCGAGGTGAAGACCGGGTACGGTCTCGACGTCGAAACTGAGGAGCGGCTCGCACGTCTCGCTCGAGAAGTCACCGAGGAAGTGACCTTCCTGGGAGCCCACGTCGTCCCCGCTGAGTATGCGGACCGGCCGGACGCCTACGTCGACCTCGTGATCGGGCCGATGCTCTCCGCGTGCGCGCCGCACGCCAAGTGGATTGACGTGTTTTGCGAAACGGGAGCGTTCACCCCGGAACAGTCGCGTCGCGTACTCGAGGCGGGAGCCGCCCGCGGACTCGGCATCCGAATGCATGCGAGCCAACTTGGTCAGGGTCCGGGCGTGCAGCTCGCGGTCGAGCTTGGCGCCGCCGCAGTCGATCACTGCACGTATCTCAGCGAGGAGGACGTCACCGCACTTGCCGCGTCGGACACCGTCGCGACGCTGCTGCCCGGCGTGGAGTTCTCCACCAAGCATCCCTACCCAAGCGGTCGGCGACTCCTCGATGCCGGTGTGACCGTCGCGCTCGCGAGCGACTGCAATCCTGGGTCGAGCTTCACCACCTCGATGCCGCTCTGCATCGCCCTCGCGGTGCGAGAAATGGGCATGACGCCGGCTGAGGCGGTGTGGGCGGCGACGGCCGGTGGCGCTCGGGCGCTGCGCCGCGACGACGTGGGACGGTTAAGTCCGGGTGCCCGTGCCGACATGATGGAACTGCACGCACCGGATTACCGCTTCCTTGCCTACCGGCCGGGGGTGCCCATCATCAGTCGAGTGTGGGTTGCTGGTCGCCAGGTCGTTTAGCTGCTGATATTCAGGCCGTCAAGGCCCTCGACCGGCATCCGTGGCCGACGTACCGTCTGCAGATGCCCACTGCTGCCCACCTGCATGCTCACGCACCCGCTCACCAACGCCGCGGGATTGCGGTACTGAAATCGGTTGCTGTCGAGGCCTGGGATGGCTTCAATCGTCATCAACTTCCCGATCTTGCCGCCGCGCTCACCTATACGAGCATCTTTTCCCTCTTCCCCGCGACCCTCGCGATGCTCGGCCTCATTGGGCTCGTGGCGAGTCGCAGCGAGGGACTCGAACAACTCCTGGCGCTCGGCCGCGAACTCGGCGCCGGTCCGTTTCTCGATCCACTGAAGGAGCCGCTCACGCAACTGGCACACTCCGGTGGCTCGACCTTCGCTCTCATCGTTGGCATCGCGCTCGCCCTGTGGGGATCCCTCGGCTATGTCGCGTGTTTCGGCCGAGCACAGAATCGGATCTGGCAGCAGCGCGAGCGGCGCGGGTTCGTTCGTCTCACAGTCGCACAACTCGGCGCAACGTTTGGGATCGTCGCCCTCATCGCGATGAACGCGGTGCTCCTCGTGGCCGGTCCACTCTGGGCCCGGGCGCTCGACGAGCGCCTCGGCGGACCGGGACTGCTTGGTACCGTTTGGTCGGTCATCGAACTGCCGGTCGCGGCCGTCATCGCCATCACCGCGCTCTGGATTGTGCGCTCGGTGTCAGCGGAGGGATCCCAGCCTTGGCTCACCTGGGGCGCCGGAATCAGCATCGTGGCCGTGGCCGTCGCCACGATTGTGCTGGGCTGGTATGTGCGAACACTCGCTCATTTCGCCTCCACCTACGGCACGTTGAGCTCGCTCATCGGCGTCCTGCTCTGGCTGTGGCTCGTCAATCTCGTCCTACTCGTGGGCGCCGAGGTCGACCGCGCTCACGCGGCCAACGCACGCCCCAGCTTTACGAACGCTCGCTGATTCCGGCGAGGGTCTCGAGCACGCACAGCGCTGCCAGCCGCACGGTTCGCCCGTCCGCACTGTCGGCAGTCGCATCGACTTCGGCAATGTCGACCGAAACGAGGCGGCCGTCTTGGCTCGCGCGACGAACGAGAGCCCGGAGCTCCCAGGCCTGCAAGCCACCCGGAATGGAGGCCGGGCATCCGGGTGCGACCGAGCGGTCGCACACGTCGACGTCGATATCGAGATGAATAGGCCCGCCGGCAGCACCGGCAACGTCGAGCGCTTCGGCCATCACGTCAGTGATTGGTCGGCGGCGGAGCTCGTCGAGGTGCACGACCGTGATCCCCCATTCGGCAGCGCGATGAGCGTAGTGCGCGGAGTTCGCGAAATCAGCGATACCGATCTGCACGATTCGACGTGGGTCGAGCCCTGCCTCAACGAGCCGCCGAACGGGTGACCCGTTGGACACGCCGTCGCGCAAGTCGTAGTGGGCATCGAGGGTGATGAGACCGGCGCTTTCGAGATTGGAACCGAAAGCGCCGAGTGCGGATGCCACCGTGATCGAGTTATCGCCACCGATGGCGAGTGCCACCTCGGCGCGCTCGCGCATCCGGGCGAGGGTCGCGATGGTGCGGGCTTCGCCGTCGGGACTGTCTGGCTCGACTACGTCGCCGAAATCGACGACGTTTCCGAGCTCGCTCGCGAACGAACGGAGCTCACTCGGTGCGGATCGGTCTGGAACGATGGTGGCGGAATACCGCCGGAGAGCGTCACGAACCGCCGCAGGCGTCGCGTGCGCATTCGTCGGGCTGAGCGATGTCGCGTGCGCGGGCACCCCCACGATTGCAAGGTCGAAGACTCCGGCGTCGTGCAGCTCGTCGATCGACGGCCATCCGCCCGCGCGCGGCCACAACGGATCGTGCGAAAGCGTTACTGACATGGGCCCAGATTACTCGGCGGCCTGCACCGCACGCTCAGCACGCCGGGCACGCCGACGCTCGCGCCGGCCCTCAACCGCAACGTACAGCGTCGGAAGGACGATGAGCGTCAGGATGGTCGACGAGAACAGTCCGCCGATGACAACGATCGCGAGGGGCTGCGAAATGAACCCGCCGCCGCCACCGATTCCGAGCGCCATCGGTACGAGGGCGAAGATCGTTGCAAACGCCGTCATGAGAATCGGCCGGAGTCGGCGCGAAGCGCCGTGCTGCATCGCTTCGAGCACCGGCATGCCGCGTCGTCGGTACTGGTTCACCAGGTCGATGAGCACGATGGCATTCGTGACGACGATGCCGATCAACATGAGCACACCGATGAGCGATGGAACACCCAGCGGCACCCCGGTGACAATCTGCAATGCGATTGCTCCGGTTGCCGCGAACGGCACCGACACGAGGAGCAGGAGCGGCTGCAGCAGTGAGCCGAAGGTCGCGACCATGATGATGTACACGATGAGGATCGCCGCGAGCAGTGCAAGACCGAGCTGCGAGAATGCCTCGGCCTGGTCGGAGGCGACACCGCCGATCGAGGCGGAGGTGCCCTTGGGGAGCTCCGCCGTGGCAATCGCCTGCGCCACCTGCGCACTCGCTGCACCGACGTTGTCACTCGACGGAATCGCGTAGACCGTCGCCGAACGCAGCCCCTTCACGGTCGTGATGGTGGTCGGACCGGGTTCGATTGAAACCTTCGCGAGCGTGTCGAGTCGCACCGGCCCGGCGATCGTAGGCACTTGGATTGCCTTGATGGCCTCGAGGCTGTCCGCTTGGTCCGCAGACGCCACGTAGACCTTGAGGGTGTTCTCGTTGATCACGACCGAGCCCACCGGGCTCGCCTGGGTTTGCCCGGCGACGAGTGACGCGAGGGCGACCTCGCTGAATCCAACCCGAGCGGCGGCGTCGCGGTCGACCAACACACGCACGAAGTCGCGCGTGTCCGACAGGTTCGAGCCTGTTTCGGCCATGTCCGGCAGGCCTTGGACGAGATCGAGAATCACCTGGCTCGCAGCGCGAAGGTCGGCATCGTTTGAGGCCTTAATGTCGATTTCGATGCGGTCGGAGTTTCCGAAACCGCCCTGAGATCCGATGGCGATTCGCCCGATCTCCGTTCCGAGCGCGTCGATGTCGGCACGAACGCGCTTTTGGAGCTCGACCTGATCAACCGCCGCATCGGTCGTGACGGCGTAGCTGATGCGGTTCGAATTGTTGCTCAACGCGGAAGCGATGTTCGCGCTCCCGCCACCGACGGAGGTTTGGACGGTCTCGACCCCGGGTACTGCACGAATCGCTTGCTCAACGCCCTGTGAGGCGTCGTTGAGCGCGGAGAGGCTCGTTCCGACGGGAAGCGTCTGGGTGACCTGGAAGGTGTTTTGTCCCGAGTTGGAGAGGAAGTTCGTCTTCATGAGCGGGGCAGCCGCGAGGGTTCCAAACAGGATGAGAACCGAGAGGCTCAGCGTGATGACGCGATGACCGAGTGTCCAGTTGAGGACCGGTTCGTACCAGCGCTGCAGACGAGTGTGCGCCTCGACCTGAGCCTGCTCGCCGTCGAACGCTGAAGTGACCCCCAACTTGTGCAGCGGCGTCGGCTTCAAGAACCAGTACGCCAGCACCGGGATGATGGTGAGCGAGACGAAGAGCGAAGCAAGCAGCGCAATCGTCACGGTGACGGCGAATGGCCGGAACAGTTCGCCGGTGATGCCATTGACGAGAGCAATCGGCAGGAACACGGCAACCGTCGTGAGGGTCGATGCGGTAATCGCGCCGGCGACTTCCTTGGTTGCACGGACGATCGTCGCGGCCGCGTCCACACCCTCAACGAGGTGACGCTTAATGTTCTCGATGACGACAATTGCGTCATCGACGACTCGACCGATGGCAATCGTGAGGGCGCCGAGCGTCAAAATGTTCAGCGAATAGTTCGACGCCTGCAGACCGATGAGGGTGATGAGCACCGAGGTCGGAATGGAAATCGCCGTAACGATGGTGGCTCGAACACTGGCGAGGAACAGCAGGATAACGATGACGGCGAAGACGAGCCCGAGCAAACCTTCGCGAGCAAGGTCGTCGATAGACTTCTGGATGTATGGCGCCTGGTCGAAGACCACCGTCAGCTTGGCCCCGGAGAACTCGGATTGCAGTTCGTCCTCGAGCTTCTGCAATGAGGACTTCACCGCGGTGGACACGTCGACGGTGTTCCCGCCGGGCACAGCGGTGATGGAGATGGTGAGCGCCTCCTCGCCATTCACCCGGGAGTAGCTCGTCACGGGGTTGTCGGCGAGCTGCACGTCGGCGACGTCGCCAATTGTGACGACGGTCGCTGCAGTGGCTGGAGCTCCACGGGTGAGCGGAGGCTGCGTCGCAGAGACGAGCGGAACCGCCCGAATGTCCTCGACCGAGCTGAGCTTTGCCCCGATCTGGATGGCATAGGTCTTGCCGTCGGCGTCGACGGTTCCACCGGGGATGAGGATGCCGTTCTCACTCAACGCGGTGCGGAACGCAGCGGTGGTCAGCCCGGCGCCGGCAAGCTTGGCTGCGTCGGGAACGATGACCACCCGCTGGCCGACGTTGCCCGTGAGCGTTGCGGCACGCACGCCACGAATGTCCTGCAGTTCCCCAATCGTGGTGCGGTTCAACCGGTCGCTCAGCGCCGAAACGTCGTCGACGCCGGTCACTGAGACCAGCATCACCGGAATATCGCTGGTGGAGAAGGCGAGAACGTTGGGAGTCACTCCCTCGGGGAGGGTGGATTGGATGCGGTTGACCGCGGTCTGAAGCTTGTTCTGAGCGAACGTCAGGTCCGTTCCGTAGACGAAGCTCGCGGTCACGACGCTGAGGCCGGTCGAGCTGGTCGAGCTCGTCGAATCCAGCCCGGTGATGCCCTGGATCGCGGTTTCCACCGGGGTGGAGACATCGGTGTTGACGACGTCCGGGGCGGCACCCTGATACGCGCTCACGATTGAAATCTGCGGGATCTCCACCGACGGGATGAGTTCTTGCTTGAGCCCGGTGATGGCGAGCCCACCGAAGATACCCGCAACGATGGTCACGAGGGCGATGAGCGCGCGATTGCGCATGCTGAATACCGCGAGCAGAGACATGCGGTCAGCCTATCGGTGCAGTCACTGCACGAAGGTTACGGGCGGCTGGGAATCAGCGGCGTTAGCCGATTGTCTTCTCAAGGAACGCTTCGAAGGCTCCGCCGTACGCGTTGGCGTCATACCAGGTGCCGTTCACGACAACCGTTGGGGTGCCTTGAAGCGTCTTGACGTTGGCGTTCGGAAGGCTCGAAAATGCGCGATAACTCGCGCTCGTCACCCAGTTTCGGAAGGTGCCCTTGCGAATGCAGTCGGAGAGCTTTTGGGGGTTTGTCACGCCAACATCGGTCACAATCTTCACCAGTTCATCGTCTGTCAGTCCCGTTGAATACTCGGGCGGCTGGTGTTCGAACAGTGCGTCGTTCACCAAACGTGCTTTCTCCGGTTCCGCGTCCGCAACGCAGGCGAAGGCGTTCGCGGCGCGCGTCGAGTAGTTCGTTCCATTCGACTTGGAGTTCAAGACGGCAACGGGATGCAGGTCGAGCGTGGCACCAGATTGGACGAGCTTGTCGATGGTCGGACCGTACTTGGCTTCAAATGCTTTGCAAAATGGGCACATGTAGTCGACATACATCACGATGGTCACATTTCCGCGATCGGTCCCCGCCGGAAGAGGGGTCGGCGCCTCTTTCGGTTCAAGCGCACTCGAATGCTGCACCCCGGCCGCGGTGAAGACGAGCCCATCGCTGCGCATGTTCGCCGGGCCCGGCTCAACTCCACGCGTCGAAGCGGTTGAGGTCATGCCGACCGTAACGATGATGCCGATGACGGCAAGCGCGCCGGCAACCAAGCTCGACTGCCGGATGATTCGCATCCGGGCGCGCTTGCGTTGCGCGAGCTCCCGCTGTTGCCGCGCGAGCTGCCGTGCCGCCTCGCGATGGTGGGAACGGCTCGGGGTAGGACGCTGCTCCATCTCGGCTCCCTTGCTCAAAGTGGAGCGAAAATGTACCCCGATTGAGGGACGGCTCAGTGGGGATGCACAGGGCGCCCTGCTGGACTAGGGGGCGAGATCGACGTCGATGCAGCGCGGTTCGGGAGCGAGCCAAATGCCAAACTCGGCTTGCACTCGGCTTTGGATAAACCGAGCTAACTGGGCGATTTCCTCCGCGGTCGCCCCACCTCGATTCGTCAGCGCCAAGGTGTGTTTGCTCGAGACGGCTGCTCGCGACGTGCCCAGTCGGAACCCCTTGGGAACCCCGGCGTGTTCAATCAACCATGCCGCCGACAGTTTGAACTGTCGCTCACCAGTCGAGCTCGGCGCCATTAGCGCATGGGCGTAGTTCGCGAGTTCACCCAGCGGGACGACGAGGTCGGGCTCTTCGGGGTCGAGGGGCCATCTCGGTGCATCCGCGGGGAGTGCCGCAGCGACGCGTGCAGAGACGACTGGATTCATAAAGAACGATCCCGCGCTTCGAGAATCGAGGTCTGCACCGTCGAGCACCATACCCTTGCTCGCTCGCAGCTCCAGTACCCGAGCGCGCACGTGCGACACCGCCACGCGCGCACCGAGCGGCACGCCGAGCGAGGTCGCGAGCTGCTCGAACCCAATCGGGAGCGACTCGCCACCGGTATCGTGAAGCGTCAACTGCACTCGCAAAATGGTGCCAGTGAGCTCCGGTTCGGGCACCTCGCCGTCTCCCTTGAAGGCGGATGTGCGATATCCGAGCTTGAGCCGCTCGACGGGAATCCAATCAATCGCGCCGGAACGCGCGTCGAGAAACTCAACCGCTTCGAGGCTTCCGGCAAGTTCTTGACCGTATGCGCCAATGTTCTGGATGGGTGCCGCCCCGACAGTTCCCGGAATTCCCGAAAGCGCCTCGATGCCGGCCCATCCGTGACTGACCGCAAATGCAACCAAGGCATCCCAGTTGTGTCCCGCCTCGACCGTGAGCTGCACACGATCGCCGTCACGGCGTTCGTCAATTCCCTCGGTGGCAACAACCACGACCGTGCCATCGAATGGCTCATCACTGACGAGCAGGTTCGACCCACCACCAACGAGCAACCAGCGCTCGTCGTCGAACGCTTCGAGCGATGCCGCGATCAGGGCTTCTCGAGTGGTCGCACGAATCAAACTCCGCGGGGTGCCGCCCACGCCGAGGGTGGTGAGTGCAGAAAGCGGTGAGGTCATGACTCGTCGAGATGAACGAGAACCTGGGCCTTACCGAGCACCGTTTCGCCCGCCGCCGAAACGGTGAGGTCGATTCGGGACACGGCCTCGTCGAGTACGGCAATCGTTGCCGAAACCTGGACTTCCGCACCGGCGATGGGATCGACGACGACGGGCCGAGTGAATCGCACCTGATAGTCGACAATGCGCCCCGGGTCGCCCAGCCACTCAGAGAGGCCTTGCACGGCCAGACCCATCGTGAGCATGCCGTGCGCGAGCACCCCCGGAAGGCCAACCGCGGCGGCAACGTCGTCGCGATAGTGGATGGCGTTGAAGTCACCCGACGCACCCGCGTATCGAACCAGCGACTCACGAGTGAGCGTGACGGAGCGCTGGACAACGACATCGCCGATGGCGAGCTCGGAGCGCTTGGGTACCGAGCTCATGCGTCTGCTCCTCGAACAACCAGGGTGGAAATCGCGGTGACGACGTGCGCTCCGCTTGCGTCGGTGATGATTGATTCGCTGGTGACCATTGAGTTCCCGCCGAGCGACTTGATGCTTGTCACCGAAAGTTGCGCGGTGAGCTCGTCGCCGGCAACGACGGGCCGGCTGTAGCTGAAGCGCTGGTCGCCGTGCACAACGCGCGAGAAGTCGAGTTCCGCATCGGGCTCAGCAAGCAACTGCTCGAGCGTGCGTTGCTGCAAAACAATCGGGAACGTCGGTGGCGCCACGAGGTCGGGATACCCCGCCGCACGGGCAACATCGACATCGAGATAGACCGGGTTGCTCGCAAAGACGGCGCGAGCGAACTCGCGAATCTTTTCGCGACCGACGAGATACGCGGGGGTCGGCGGAAAGGCCCGACCGACGAGCGCTGCATTCACCATGCAGACAGCCTAGTCCTGGCTCTAGGCCGGCAGCAGGGTGTACTTCGGCGACAAGTACTCGTGAATGCCCTCGAGTCCGCCCTCTCGGCCGAGACCGGACATCTTGACACCGCCGAACGGGCCAGCGGCATTGGAGACGAGGCCCGTATTGAGACCCATCATGCCGGTGTCGAGGCGATCAATCATGCGGTGGCCGCGCGCGAGATCCTGCGTAAACACATACGAGATGAGCCCATACTCGGTGTCATTGGCAAGCGCGACCGCTTCGTCCTCAGTGCGGAAGGTCGTAACCGCGAGCACCGGTCCGAAAATCTCCTCGCGCATGAGTCGGGCCGAAGCGGGAACATTTTCGAGCACGGTCGGTGCATAAAACGAGCCGTCGCTGTCAATCTTTTCGCCACCGGTGAGCAGCGTCGCACCCTTCGAAACGGCGTCCCGGACCAGCTCGTCAGTCGAAGCGACAGCCTTGTCGTCGACCAGTGGGCCGATGTTGACGCCGGCCTCGGTGCCCGGCCCGACCTTCATCGCCGCGACACGCTCGCTCACGCGACGTGCGAACTCCGCCGCGAGGGACTCGTGCACGATAAACCGGTTCGCTGCCGTGCAGGCCTGGCCGATGTTGCGGAACTTCGCGAGCAACGCACCTTCAATGGCCTTGTCGAGGTCGGCGTCTTCGAAGACAACGAAGGGGGCGTTGCCACCGAGTTCCATCGAGGTGCGCAGCACGCGATGTGCCGATTCCGCGATGAGCTTCTGACCGACGCCGGTCGATCCGGTGAAGGACAGCTTGCGAAGGCGCTCGTCGTTAATGATGGGAGTCGAAACCGCGTTGGTGCGCGTGGTCGTGACCACGTTGACGACGCCCTTCGGCACGCCCGCCTCTTCGAGGAGAGCAACGAAGGCGAGGGTCGTGAGCGGCGTGAGTCCGGCGGGCTTGACCACGACGGTGCAGCCCGCGGCAAGCGCCGGGCCGACCTTGCGGGTCGCCATGGCGAGCGGGAAATTCCAGGGGGTAATGAGGTAACAGGGACCGACCGGCCGCTGAGACACGATCATGTGTCCGGTACCTTCGGGATTGGTGCCGTATCGGCCGGCGATGCGGACGGCCTCTTCGCTGAACCAGCGCAAGAACTCGCCACCGTAGGTGACCTCACCCTGGGCTTCCGCGAGCGGCTTGCCCATTTCGCGAGTCATGAGGAGTGCGAACTCGTCACGACGAGCCATCAACAGATCAAACGCCTTGCGAAGGATTTCCCCGCGCACGCGAGGTGCGGTTGCGGCCCAGGACTCTTGAGCGGCAACCGCAGCGTCGAGGGCCCGAATGCCATCCTCTGGAGTCGCGTCAGCGATTTCGGCGATGACGGCTCCGGTCGCCGGGTCGTGCACGGCGAAGGTGGAGCCATCCGAGCTCGGCACCCATTCGCCGTTGATGTACAGCGCATCCGGAATTCGTGGCAAAGTCGCGTCAATCATGCGGAATCCTTCGTGTTATTGGCAAAACGTCGCCGAATCCAGCATAGGCGGCACATCGGCTTTTGGCGAGAGCACAACGCATCGTTCGGCCCCGAACGACCTCTGTCACTCTAGTTGAGCGGGCCAAGTTCGGGATAGTGTCGAGCCATGACGACTCGAAACCCCGCCAAGCTCATCCCCGCTGATTTCGTCGACACACCGTCCGCCGATTGGCTCGATGCCCTCGTGGTTCGCGCGGTGGAATCTCCCGAACTCTCGGGCGGCTCCGTGGCTTGGCTCCTCACTGCCGGAGCAGCGGCACCGACGGCTTCCGGTGTGAGCGCGGAAGAAGTGTCCGCCCTGGGCTTCGAAGGAAAGGTCGGCGAGACGGCAACCTTCGCTCGAACCGATGGGCCGAACATCATCTTGGTCGGTCTCGGCGCCGCCGCAGAGCTCACGACGGCAATCCTGCGCGACGTCGCAGCGAACGCCGCACGCGCCG
>DATGWF010000012.1:0-18486 GCA_035299585.1 Microbacteriaceae bacterium | reverse complement strand
GAATGAGCAGGTCCTGCCAGCGCGTGAGCCAGGCACCGGCCGTAGCTGCAAGTGCTGTGAAGGTGACGAACACGGCGGTGAATCCGAGCACGAACAGTGTTACGCGGACCACGAGTGCGCGCCGGGTTCCGTCGCTCGCTCCGAGAACGCCAAAGTACCCCGGAACCAGGGGGAGCACGCAGGGCGACAGGAAGGACACGAGCCCAGCCAGGAAGGCGATGGGAATCGCGGCCCAGAGTTGACCGCTGTACACGAGCTCAGTCACGCGGTTCCGCCTCCAAGTCACGCACGATTGTGGCGAGGATGGAGGCTTCGGCCACCCGACCGAGGATGCGAGCCGCCACGCGGCCCTTCGAGTCGAGGACGATGGTGGTGGGAACGGCATTGGCCGGGACAGTGCCGCTGAACGCGAGTTGCACCGCACCGGACTCGGCGTCGAGGACCGAGGGGAAGCTGACGCCGAACTTCGTATTGAATGCTTGAGCGGTACTCGATTGGTCGCGAACGTTCACCCCAACGATGCCCGCCCGATCCGAATCGAAGCCACTCGCGACCTCTTCGAGCAGGGGCGCCTCCGCCCGGCACGGTGCGCAGCCGGCGTACCAGAAGTTCACGACGAGCACCTTCCCGAGCCAATCGCTCGAGGAGAATTCGGTGCCGTCAGTGGTCATGCCGCCGAATGTGACGGGCGTGCTGCGGTTCGCCGCGGGGATTTCCAGAATGGTTCCGTCGCCGGCGATGTAGCCCTTATTGCTGCCCTCGGCATATTGGCGAGCGAGGTCGTCGTTGGCGGAACAGCCCGCAAGGCTCATGGCCGCGAGTGCCACCAGAGCGCCCGTCATGACACGACGCATTAGACCGCCCCCACGTCGATCGCGCCGTCGGATAGTCCCGCGGCGGGGTCGGCATATGCGACCTCAACCCAGCGGCCGCCATGCCGTTCGAAGCTCGTCACACTCGAGAGCGCACAGCGCCGGCCGCGCGGATCGTGCGGAAGTGGCTCGCGTCGACTTGCGCGATGCGCCATCCAGATGGGCAACTGGTGGCTCACGAGTACGACATCACCATCCGCATCGCCCGCTGTGCATTCGGCTGCGTCCATCGCGGCGCGCATCCGAAGGACGATGTCGCGATAGGGCTCACCCCAGCTCGGTTGGAGCGGGTTGCGTAGCAGCCACCAGTTTGCGGGCCGACGCAACTGCCCGCCTCGCCCGCGCATCCGACCGCCCTCGAAGGCATTTGCGCCCTCGATGAGGCGCTCATCGAGCGCGACCGACAGGCCGGCGCGAGCTGCGATGGGAGCGGCACTCTGCCGGGTTCGTTCGAGCGGGCTCGACACAATCGCCGCAATCGGTACCCCCCGATTCGCCAGGTAGTCGGCCGTTGCCTCGGCCATCGCCTGCCCGCGCTCACTCAGCGAGAATCCCGGAAGGCGGCCATAGAGGATGCGCTCGGGGTTGTGGACCTCGCCATGACGGACGAGATGGAGCTGCCTGGGCACGACCCCAGTCTAGAGTCGCGCACCCTTTGAGTTTGCTGGGGCGCAGTAGACTGGGCCCTCGTGACTGCTCGAGCCCTCATTCAAGACCTGCCCGGACTCCCCGAAGGTGACGTCACCGTCGCCGGTTGGGTCGAAACCGTCCGCGATCAAAAGAAGGTCCAGTTCGTGATCCTTCGCGACGAGTCGGGCGCCGCGCAGCTCGTGAATCCGGCGACGCGTTCGCTCGAGGAGGGCTCGGCCGAGGCGCTCGCGCTCACCGAGCGCATCTCCGCACTCGGTCACGGCTCGTTCGTGACAGTCACCGGTCAACTGAAGCACGATGAGCGCGTCAAGCTCGGTGGCCTGGAAATCAAGATCGCCAACCTCACGGTCGTGTCGGAGGCAATTGAGACACCTATCGCGGCCGACTCGAGCTTGGACAAGCGCATGGATTGGCGCTTTCTCGACCTCCGCAACGCCAAGCAAAACCTCATCTTCCGGGTCCAGACCACCTTCGAGCACGCCATCCGCTCGTGGTGGGTCGAGCGTGATTACATCGAGATTCACACCCCGAAGCTCATGGCCTCGGCGAGTGAGTCGCGTGCGGAGTTGTTCAAGCTCGAGTACTTCGAAACGGTTGCCTACCTGGCCCAGAGCCCGCAGTTCTTCAAGCAGATGGCACAGCCGGCGGGATTCGGCAAGGTCTTTGAGATTGCACCCGCATTCCGCGCCGACCCCTCGTTCACCAGCCGGCACGCCACCGAGTTCACCTCAATCGATGCCGAAATCAGCTGGGTTGATTCGCACGAGGACGTCATGGCCATGCACGAGCAGGTATTGGCGGCCGGCTTCGCCGCGGTCAAGGCGAAGCACGGCGCCGAAATCGAAGAGCTCTTCGGTGTCGAAGTGTCGGTTCCGGCGACGCCGTTCCCGCGCATCCCGCTCGCCCAGGCGCGCGAGATTCTTGCCGAGCGCGGCTACGTGATCCCGCGCGCCGACGGCGACCTCGACCCCGAGGGCGAGCGTCAGCTGTCGGCCTACGTCAAGGAGACCACCGGCCACGAGTTCGTGTTCGTCACCGACTACGACTCCTCGATTCGCCCGTTCTATCACATGCGTCACGCGGACAACCCGGGCCTCACCAACTCCTACGACCTGTTGTTCAACGGCGCAGAGATCTCGACCGGTGCCCAGCGCGAGCACCGAATCGATCTGCTCGAGGTGCAGGCGCGCGAAAAGGGCCTCGAGCCCGAAGAGCTCTCGTTCTATCTCGACTTCTTCCGATACGGTGTTCCGCCGCACGGCGGATTTGGCATGGGACTCGCGCGCGTGCTCATGCTCATGCTGCACGAGTCGTCAATTCGCGAGGTCACCTACTTGTTCCGCGGACCGACTCGACTGCTGCCCTAATCGGGGCACCCCGAGCAATTCACAGAATGTCGGGCTCCTCTCCGGCTACGCTGTCGCCGGTGGCCGCGTGCAAGTGCGGCCGGAAATCCATTTGAAAGGGCGGGCCATGGGCTTCCTCAACAACTTTTGGGACTTCCTCTGGATGTTCCTGACGATCTTCGTCTTCATCGTCTACATGTTCGCCGTCTTCGCCATTATCAGCGATCTATTCCGCGACCACGGCCAGTCCGGCTGGGCCAAGGCACTCTGGATCATGGTGCTCATCGGTCTCCCGTTCGTGGGACCGATTGCCTACCTCATCGCCCGCGGCAGCGGCATGGCGGAACGCCAGCGTGCTGCCCAGGAAGCCGGGGCCCGCGGCGCGCTCGTCACGAGTGCCGCTGACGAAATCGCGAAGGCCAAGGCGTTGCTCGACAGCGGGACGATCACGGTCGAGGAATTCAACGCCATCAAGGCGCGCGTTACCCAGTAGTTCGCATGCGTGTGGGCCGGGAGCGATTCGCTCCCGGCCCACACGCGTTCCCACCGCCGGTCGTCCGGATTCCTGCCGGGGCTCGCGCGTGCTTGCGAAGCGCGCTAGTGTTTCCAGGCACCAGCTTCAACGATTCGAGGGGGCCAGATGACCGATTTCTCAGCGGTGCGCTTCCTGACGGTTGCCGAGGTTGCCGGAATGATGCGCGTTTCACGCATGACGGTGTATCGCATGGTGCACTCGGGAGACCTGCCGGCAATCCGATTCGGCAAATCATTCCGGGTGCCCGAAAGCGCAGTGGAAGCTGCCCTCGCACAGCACGTTGCAGAGAGCGCCTGATTTTCGGCTAGACTCGTGCGAGTCTGCCTCGCCTGAGTGGCGGGCAAGCAGTTTAGGTCTTTGGAGTCGCGGTTGCCGCGGCCCGGTGAAGTGAGGTTTTCGTGGGTTCAGTCATCAAGAAGCGCCGCAAGCGGATGGCCAAGAAGAAGCACCGCAAGTTGTTGCGCAAGACTCGCCACCAGCGTCGCAACAAGAAGTAGACGCACAGAATTCGACGAGAGCGCCGGCTTTGCCGGCGCTCTCTCGTTGTCTCCCGGGCGCGTTCCGCGCGGTTTAGGCTGTGGACATGGGTACCCGACTCACCCTCATTGGCCGTGACGGATGTCACCTGTGTGATGACGCGCGCGCCGCCGTAGCCGAGGTGCTCGCCCATTTCCCCGAGGTCACCTTCGAAGAGCTCAGCATCGATTCCAATCCTGAGTTGCGCTACGCCTACGCCGACGAGATTCCGGTGGTGCTCATCGATGGCGCAATGCACACGTACTGGCGGGTGGATGGCGAGCGCCTCACCCGCGCGCTCAACTCCCGATAGCGCGAGACACCGCCGTCACTCTTTGCGCAACCAGCCGAGCGGGCGACGCGCGGCGTCGGTCAGTTCGGCCGCGCGCTTTCCGAGCGTCTCTGCGAACTCACGCTGATCACGCGCGAGCCCGATAGCGGCAAGAGTGGCCGCATCCTGAGCGACCTCGTCGCCGTCAAGAAACTCGATGAGCCAGTCTTGAACGTCCTCGAGGGGCGCCGCATCGAGCCGGTAGTACCGGTGCTGACCGTCTTCGCGGACCGTCACGAGGTTGGTATCCCGAAGCACCTTGAGGTGCTTTGACACCGTGGGCTGGCTGATTTCGAGGGCAGACACGATTTCGGACACACTCGCCTCACCGGTTTGGCCGGCGAATCCCTGACGTGATTGACGCTCCCGCAAATACGCCAGAATGTCACGCCGAGTGGCATCAGCGATGACGTCGAAGATGTCTACCATGCCCATAGAGTAATGAACTCGCGGCGCGAGGGCCATTCGAGGGCCGTTTCGGACTAGGGGGCCGTCGTGCCGGCACTCGGTGCCGGCGTTGCGCCCGGGAGCGCAGGGGAACCGGGGAGTTGATCCGGCGCACCCGGAAGTATCTGGCCGTTCGGACCGCCCGGCATCAATCCACCCTGACCACCGTCGGCGCCCCGCTGTCGGTCGTGGTCGCGATCGCGGTCGCGCCCTCCGAAGCCTGAGCCGTCGGCGAACGAGCCTTGGCCATCATGTGGGCCGTGGTCGCCATGAGTGCCGAGCGCATATCCGCCGCCGAAACTCAGTCCGAGTGCGAGTACGCCAGCGGCAATGCTGCCACCGATAACAAGCGGACGCCGGAATCGTGATTTCGAAGCGAGGCTCACCTCGGGCTGCGTCGGAGTGCCCTCGACTTCAGGGAGGTCCTCCGGACTCATCTCGCGCGGCTCACCGGTTTCGTTCTTTCCTGCTGCCATGATCTCTCCTTTGTTCAGGGGTATGGCCAGCGTGACGTCTCGGGCTACGGACCAACTGTGTCGTGGCTATGAACTCCCTATGGATTCGAAAGCCAGCCGAACGCGCTCGAGCGTCAGCTTGCGAAGAGGTTCCGACTCCTGCTGATACGCTCCGACTGGAGGACACCATGACTCGACTCGCCTGGATTGGCGTCGCCGGATTCGGACTGCTGTTGGGAATCGAGCTCGTTCCCGAATCCACGCTCGGCGTCATCGGCGGACTCCCCTCGCATCCTCTCGTGGTGCATGGCGCGGTGGTGCTCCTGCCGCTCGCGGCTCTCGCACTCGCCGCTCGACTGTGGTTTCGAAACACTCCCGGTTACGTCGACGGAATGCTCCTCGGACTCGGGTGGGTCGGAAGCGCCGCTGCCGTCGCCGCGGAAGAAACCGGAAAGGCGCTCGCCGCCATCACCGGGCTCCCTGCAGAACACGCCGAATGGGGCGAGCGACTCGGCAACGTCGCGCTCGTTTGGTTCGCCGCGGCGGTCGTCGCCCTGGTGTTCGTGCGTCGGACCGCTGACACCTGGCGGTCGCGATTCCTCGCACCGGCTGCAAGCCTCAGTGCGCTGGTCGTGCTGGTGCTGGTGATTCTCGCGGGACACTCGGGCGCGACGGCAGTGTGGGGAGGACGCATCGTCGACGGCGGCTCGGCACCCACCCAAACCCAGTCTGCCGACGTCACACCGAGCGCATCGCCGTCACCCTCGTCCAGCTCGCCCGGGAACGAGCCGACGGCAACCGTCATCTCGGCGGCAGAGGTCGCGAGCCACGCATCGGCTGAGTCCTGCTGGACGGTCATCGACGGGACGGTGTACGACCTCACTCCGTGGATCACCGAGCATCCGGGTGGGGCGCGCTCCATCCTCGAACTCTGCGGCCGCGACGGCACGGCAGCGTTCATGGGTCAGCATGGCGGTCAGCGTGACCCAGCTCGCGAGCTCAAGCGGCTCGCCCTCGGCACTCTCGGCTAGGCCGACGCCGCCATTTCGCGAGCACGAGCAAGGGCCGCTTCGGTCGCGGCACGGAAGGTGCCAGCAATATCGGCCGCATCAAAAGTGGCGATTGCTCGCTCGGTCGTGCCGTTGGGGCTCGTCACGCGGCGCCGCAGCTCAGCGGGCTCAATTCCCGCGCGATCGAGCAGGTCGAGCGATCCGGCGAAGGTCTCACGAACCATGAGTGTCGACTCGTCCGCAGAGAATCCGAGCGCTCGAGCGGCCGCTTCGAGCTGTTCGATGAGATAGAACACATAGGCCGGCCCGCTGCCACTCACGGTCGAGAGCGCATCGATGCGCGCCTCCTCTGTCACGATGACCGAACCGACCGTCTCGAACAGGGTCACGACGGCGTCGAGTGCCTCTCGGTCGGCGCGGGCTCCGCCTGCGATGCCGGTGACTGCGCGACCCACCTGGGCTGGGGTGTTCGGCATCGTTCGCACGACGGAGACGTGCTCAGGAAGTCGGGACTCCATCGTTGCCGTCGTGACGCCGGCCGCGACACTGACAACCGTGGACCCGGGCTGGAGGGCATCAGCAATCTCATCGAGTAACGGCACAACCATGGCGGGCTTTACCGCCACGACGACGAGCTGGGACGCCGCCGCCGCGATGCGATTCGCATCCGGCGTGATGTCGACGCTATCCGCAATGATGCCGACGACGCCGTCGAACATAGCCGCGGCAGCGGCCGAGCGATTGGTGACTCGAATTGGCCCCTCGAGCTGAACGGGGGCATTGCGAACCCCCTCGATGATGGCTCGGGCCATCGATCCGGCGCCGAGAAACGCGAGCGAGGGGAGAATACCTGCCATGGCCTCATCCTAGGCGGGCATAGGCTGGGGCCATGAGTAGTTCAGGCGGAACCCGAGCGATTGTGGCAGCCCTTGCCGCCAACCTCGGCATCGCGACAACCAAGTTCATCGCCTGGGCCTTTTCCGGCTCAGCATCGATGCTTGCGGAGGGGGTCCACTCGCTTGCCGATAGTGGCAACCAGATTTTGTTGATGATCGGCGGGCGTCGTTCCCGTCGAGCTGCGAATGACGCCCATCCCTTCGGGTACGGTCGCGACCGCTTCGTATATGCCTTCGTCGTCTCGATTGTGCTGTTCAGCGTCGGTGGCATCTTCAGCATCCTCGAGGGCATTGACAAGCTGCAACATCCGCACGACATTGAGATGGCCTGGCTCCCGCTATCGGTGCTCGGAGTCGCAATCGTGCTCGAAAGCCTGTCGTTGCGCACAGCCATTCGTGAGGCTCGAGCGCACAAGGGCGGGCAGTCCTGGGTGGCCTATGTCCGGCACGCAAAGGCGCCGGAGCTCCCCGTCGTGCTGCTCGAGGACTGCGCGGCACTCGTCGGTCTCTTCTGCGCCGCGCTCGGCGTCGGACTCTCGACGCTCACGGGAAACGCCGTGTGGGATGCCCTCGGGACCCTCGCTATCGGGGCGCTCCTGGTCCTCGTTGCGCTCATCCTCGGCATCGAAACGAAGAGCCTATTGGTGGGCGAGGGAGCGAGCGCGAGCGACCGTGAAGCCATCAGCGCCGCAATTCTTGACGGGCCCGAAGTGCAGCGCATCATCCACATGAAGACTCTGCACCTCGGACCCGACGAGCTCCTTGTCGCAACCAAGCTCGCATTCGCGGCAAACGAGCGGCTCGATTCCGTCGCTGCCGCCATCGACGTGATCGAAGTCCGAATCCGAAGCGCGGTTCCGATTGCACGCGTCATCTACATCGAGCCCGACGTCGACCGCGAAGCCCGGACGAGCGGACTCACCACCGAGGCGATCGTGTTGCCGAGCTCCGACTAGAGCAGGTTCGGGGCATCGCCCCGACGTTCGGCAAAGAACGCCCGGAGAATTTCGGCCGCCTCGGTTTCGAGCACGCCACCGATGACTTCTGTGCGGTTCGGCAAACGGCGGTCGCGAAGGATGTCGTACATCGAGCCGGCCGCACCCGCCTTCTCGTCCCATGCACCGAACACAACCCGCGGGATGCGCGCTGCAGCAATTGCTCCGGCGCACATGACACACGGCTCGAGGGTGACGACAAGGATGGTTTCGGCGAGCACTCGGTCGCCGAGGCGTTCGGCAGCAGCCCGAATCGCGAGAACTTCGGCGTGTGCAGTCGGATCGTTCCGAAGCTCCTTTTCGTTTCGCGCCTCGGCAATCACGGCTCCCGAAGCGTCCACAATGAGTGCACCCACCGGAACGTCGGGCCGTGCCGGTCTCGGTTCGGTGCCGGCAATCTCAATCGCCCGCCGCATCAGCGACTCGAGGTCCGGGAAGCTCATAGACTCGAGCTTATGCGAGTGCATGTTGCCAACCACCCCCTCATCACCCACAAACTCACGGTGCTGCGCGACGTGCGCACGCCGTCACCGACGTTCCGGCAACTCGTGAGCGAGCTAATGACGCTTCTTGCCTACGAGAGCACGCGCGACGTCCGCGTCTCGCCGGTCGAGGTGCAGACGCCGGTTGCGCTCGCTCAGGGCGTCGAAATCAGTTCTCCCCGTCCGCTCATCGTCCCCATCCTGCGCGCGGGCCTCGGCATGCTCGACGGCATGGTCACGCTCATTCCGACCGCGGAGGTGGGATTCCTGGGCATGGCTCGCAACGAGGAGACCCTCGAGCCGACCACCTATGCCGAGCGCCTTCCCGACCGACTCGACGATCGGCAATGCTTCGTCCTTGACCCGATGCTCGCGACCGGCGGTTCGCTCATCGCAGCGATCCACTTCCTCATCGAGCGCGGAGCGACCGAGGTCACCGCGGTGTGCATTCTGGCGTCGCCGGAAGGAATTGCCGCGGTCGAAGAAGCCTTCGCTGACCAAGACGTCACGGTAGTCGTCGCGGCCGTTGATGAGCGACTGAACGAGCACGGCTACATCGTTCCTGGCCTCGGCGACGCGGGCGACCGCCTTTACGGAACCATCTAGCTCACGCCGCGACGGCGACCGCCTCGCCAGGGTCACCCCGGTTCCACCGCGGCAACGCGGCCGAAGGCGCGGTCGGTGACGATTCCGCCACTTTTTCGTTCGTGGCGAATGTTCAGTCACCTCAAGCCGATTCCGCGACGAATATGCAGACAATCCATGCGCAGTTCCCATGTATGAATTTTCTGCACGTTACGCCGCATGACATGAACGGGTTGTCGGCCGCCCAGGGATGTCCCGAATTCTCCTTGCGGCAGCTGGTCGGACCCGGTTTGACACCGCCGCAAACATCGGATTTACTCATGTTCATGACTCGTCGAATGTGTTGTTGTCAGTAACCCAGGCTCTCGCCGCGCCCCTTTTGCGCACCCTGACACACCCACACATTCGGAGATTTTCATGACCACCTCACACCTTGCTACCGCTCGCACCCAGCACGCTGCCTCGACGGCCCTCCCGAGCGATTCACTGACCGCCCCTCGTGGCCTGAGCGCTGTTCCGCAGTCCACCGAAGCGCGCGGTTTTGCGCTCTACGTCGGAATTGATGAGGCGACCGCACGCGCTGCTGGCACGAGTCTGCACCACATCGTTGAAGCACTCCGCGCTCGCGCGGCCGAGCTCGTGCCATCGCTTGAGACCCACGCGGCGGTCGCCCTGGCACCCATCGGCATCGGCGGTCGCGACCTCGATGTCGTCCGCCTCGCCCTCCAAGATCCCAAGGCACTCGCCGCTCGGCGTCCCGAGCCGGTGCGCACGCCGCACGAAGAGGGCGTCGTCATCGACCTCTCCCGAAAGCGCGTGCAGCTTGACGGCCACACCGCGAATCTCACCTACAAAGAATTCGAACTCCTGCGCTTCCTCGTCTTGCGCGAGGGACGCACGGTCGAACGTGCCGAACTCATTGACGGCCTCTGGGGCGGCGCCGAGGCCGACGAAGTCCCAAATGCACGAACAATCGACGTCCACGTTCGGCGCCTACGTTCGAAGCTCAGCCAGTACGAAGACATCGTCCGCACGGTCCGAGGACAGGGCTATCGATTCGACCGCCATGCGGACGTGTCCATCCGGCACACCTCCACACCAAGCCCCGACGTTTTCTGAGACCAAGCACCTCACTTGCCGGACATTGGCTGAGAATTGTGGATGCGGACTGTTCGATTTCACGGATTCGAGTTAACGTGATTCCAGCGTCGCCGTTGAGCTGAGGCGGCACGCGGAATGTGATTGCAGAACACTCCTGGTGCAGAGAGCCGGTCGTCCCCCTTCGACCGGCTCTCATTCTGTCTACGGGGCCGAGATTCAATCCCCTCACATCACGCACCTGCGGTACCCTTGGCCAATCGTGAAGGAGTCGACCATCATGGTGCAGAGCACGTCTCCGTCGGCAGCGTCCAATGCCCTCAGCGCATGGGAAGCGCTCTTCCGTGCCCAAGTGCGCGTTCTGCGGGTCCTGCATGCAGAATTCCCGGACGACGTTCTGACCCTCAACGAATACGACGTACTCTTCACCGTTGCCCGCGAACGCGAGCGTTCCATCCGCATGCGCGACCTCAACCGGAATGTATTGCTGAGCCAGTCGAGCGTGAGCCGAATGGTCGATCGCCTCACCCAGCGCGGCTTCGTCGCAAAGCGGCCCGATCCGCACGACGGCCGTGGCGCAATCGTTGAGCTCACCGAACGTGGCACCGCGGCGTTTGAGCGGGTGGCCCGAGAACATGCCCGATCGATTCGCGCCCACGTCGGCACGGCGCTAAGCGCGGATGACATGGCGGCGCTCGAACGCATTTGCTCCATCCTCATCGAGGCAATGCCCGACGTCGCTCCGCACGCGAGCCGCGGCGGCAACGCGGCTGACTAAGCGCGCTCCCGCGTTCCCACTCGCTCCCGCTTTCTCCGCCCGTTGAGTTCTGGATAGTATTGGGAAATCAGACTTCGCCGTGCACTGCGCATGGCGCAAAGGGGAGAAATGAAGACCACGTTCAGTGGCCGCAAGCTCATCGCTGTGCTCGCGGCATCCATCATCAGCGTCGCCGGCGTGAGTGCCGTTGCGTTTGCAACGCCTGCGACGATTAACTCGGTGTCCTTCTCGCAGGACACGGTCGCAGACGGCGAATCAGCGACGTTGACGTTCAACGAAGACCCGACCTTTAACTCGACCGACTGGACCGGCTGTTACGTGCAGGTGTACGCACCGTACGGCGCCCTCATCCAGATGTCTGATTACACCAACGGCACCTCGTCGTACTACACCAATGATTACTTCACCGGTTGGGGCGACCTGATTCCGCTCTCGACCATCGCCTCCGGAACCACCGTCAGCAACGCCGACTTGAGCGGCGATCTGAGTGAAGACGAAGGCGTCACAATCGAGTTTTACAACGGTGTGACGTGTGATTCAATCTATTTCGACGTGTATTTCCGCGAAGCGACTCCGGACGCAACCGCGACCATCACTATCTCGAACCCGGTCACCATTTCGGCCGACCAGACCACCATGTCCGATGGTGACGAGCTAAATGTCACGACAAACGGTTCGTACGACCAGCTCGTCGCTGTGTTCATCGATGGCTACTTCGCCGAAATGGATATGGGGAACTACTTCACCGAACTCGGATGGCAGTACTTCGCCTGTAACCGCGACGTCGTCGCGACCTTCCGCGTGTACGACCAAAGCTGGTACGACGCAATGGACGCTGACTACACCCCGAGCTTCGACGACCCCTACCTCGACAGCGTGGATGTGACCTTCACGAGTGCTGGCGAAGGCCTCTGCATCGGCGACGCCCCCGGAGAGCCTGAAAATGCAGATGTACGTTGGGTCACCGACACCACGGCGACCCTGTTCTGGGAGTTCCCAGAGCTGCTCAACTACAACGACTACCAATTCCAGGTCTACCTGGACGGCACGTATGTGAACGACACGTGGGTCGACCGGTTCTCGGTTGCGAACCTGACGCCGGACACGGACTACGTTCTTTCGGTTGAAGCGACGAACGCGAACGGCGACCTGGTCTCCGAGCGCATTGACGTTCCGTTCCACACCCTTGCGGCGCCGGTCGGAGTAGTGCGCACGTTCCACATTGACTGCTCACTCGTCGACGACTACGGCAACTACACCATCGCAACCAAGCCGGGCGAGCGCGTCAAGCTCGTGTTCGACGCCAACTGTGATGGCATCGGCGACCTGCTGGGCGGCTCTGGCAACGGAACGAACTTCGACTTCGTTTCGTCGAACGACCAATACGGCTCGCGCGAGGTTTCGCCTTCGTCGAACTGGTTGTTTTACGACGTGGAGACCGGCTTCGAACTCGTCGGCGACATCATGCAGTCGACCGATTCGACCGGTGACATTGCCGACGGCAACTACCTGATGTTCTTCAACCAGAGCCCCCGGAACAACCTCAGCATCAACTGGGTGCTCGCTCCGGACTCGGTGACCGATCTCGCTGCCGACAACATCACCGACAGCAGCGCGACGCTCAACTGGACCCCTGTCGACGGCGCCACCGAGTACAACGTCTATGTCGACGGCGACCTCGTGGGTACGGCTTCGGACGCGAGCTTCGACCTCACCGGTCTCGACCCGGAGACGGTGTACGCGGTCAGCGTTGAGACCGTGGACGAGAACGGCACCTCGCTGCCGGCAACCGGTGAGCTCACCACCCTCGCAGCAAGTGCGACCTCGGCGGTTGCGCTCGCCTCGACCGGTTCGAACGGAGGCTGGATGCTCCCGGCCCTCGCTCTGGTCCTACTCGGCGGCATCGGCGCAATTCTCGCTCGCCGCTTCAAGCTGGCGTAACGCCGGATTCCACTGTGGGCCCTCGCCGTTCGGCGAGGGCCCACAGTCGTAGTCGGGGGCACGTCACGTTGCCCCGAAAGCGAGCGGCGGTCACCGCAGACATGAATTCGGCGGTACGGCCAAGGCCCCGAGAGATGGCCGCCGCGAGACGGAGAGCCGAGCACAGGAACCGGCCAATCGCCGCCTGACGGCGGGGCGACATCGCGAAGTCACGTCTTGGAGCCGCTTGGGGGAATCGAACCCCCGACCTATTCATTACGAGTGAATCGCTCTGCCGACTGAGCTAAAGCGGCCTGCTCGCTTTCGCGAACTCACCTATGTTATCGGTATTCGTCGACCACGCGACACACGCTCGAGAACGAGCGTCGGATCCACTCTTCGAGCGAGGACCCATCGTCAGCTCTCGACCACGACATGAACGCCGATCGCATCGTCGCGCTCGCGATATTGCTCAGCAGCACGGCATCGGCCTCAACCGCCGGCCGGTGCTCCGCAATGCGGGCACGAATGAGTTCCGCGAACCGTTCTTCGAGATTGCGCATCGTAGCGAAATGGAGTTTCGCCAGGTGGGGGCTCTCCTTGAACACGGCATGCCGCAACTGCAGGAGTTCTCGGTCAATGAGTGAACCGGAAAACTGATCGACCATGAGTTCGCCGAAGTCGACGAAGAGTTCGCCGTGGGGCCCGCCAGCGACAAATCGTTCCGCCGCCGCCGCACTCGGTTCGAGCGGCACGTTCCCCAGCAGTGCGGCCTCTTTGGTGGCGAAATAATTGAAGAAGGTTCGGGGCGCGATATCGGCGACGCGACTCACTTCCTCAATGGTGACCTGCGCAAACCCGCGTTCGGCCGCCAAGGTCAACACCGCGCGCTGTATCGCACGCTGGGTGAGTTGACGTTTCCGCTCACGCAGGCCGGGGGAGGTTTCGGGCACACTGCAGTATTGCATAGAGTGCAATCTTGCAGTGTGCCCGAGGAGGCAGCTAGCAGGTCAGCCCCTTCTTCGGCGCGACGCCGTTCACGAGGTAGGAGTCGACCGCGTTCTGAACGCACGCAGACTGGCCGTACGCGGTGTGGCCCTCGCCCTTCAGAGTGATGAGCCGTGAGGAATCCAACTGTCCAGCGAGTGCGACCGCCTGAGAGTACGGCGTGGCCGGATCGTTCGTCGTCCCGACCACAACAATCAGATTCGCGCCGTGTGCATGGATCGGGGCCCGCGGCGTCGGAGACCGGAACGGCCACTCGGAGCAATTGAGCGCCGAATACGCAAAGAAGGTGCCAAACGTCGGCGCGGCAGCCTCGAGCTGCGCACGCTCCCTCGCCATGGTTGACGGCCGTGAATCGGGAGCCGGATAGTCCAAGCAGTTCACGGCATGGTTGACCGCCGCGCTGTTTGCGCCTCCACTCCAGTAGTCGCTCATGAGCGCTGCGGCAGAGTCGGCATTGCCGGATCCGAGCGCACGGAACAAGCCGGACAGTTCCGGCCACGACGCCTTGGAGTACAGCGGCGTCACGATGGCGACTACGAGCATGTCGGAGCTGATGCTTTCGCCGGCACTTGTCAGGAACGGACTCGATTCAGCGGAATCGAGCGTTGAACGAATCCACGACATCGATTCTCGGACGGTTTTTCCACTGAACGGACACGAGTATTGCCTCAGACAATCGGTCACGTATGCCCGGAGGGCGTTCTCGAACCCGACCGCTTGATTCAGGGTGACCCGCGACGAGGACAGCGCAGGATCAACCGCACCATCGAGCACGAACCGCCCGACGCGATTGGGGAACAGCTCGGCATAGGTGGCCCCGATGCTGGTGCCGTATGAGAACCCCAAGTAGTTCAGCTTCGACTCGCCCAAAACTGACCGGATGAGGTCGAGATCTCGCGCCACGCTCTTGGTATCGACGTGGGCGAGGAGTGACCCGGTGTTCTTCAAGCACTCAGCGCCGAGCGCTTTCTGCGCTGCGCGCTGCTGCGCAATCCATTTGGCGCTCCCTCGCGTAGCAGAGACGTCGAAAATACCGGAGCTCGTGGCCGGATCGCTCGAGCACACGACCTGTGTGGAGGCGCCGACCCCCCGGGGATCGAAGCCGACGATGTCGAAATTCGAGGCCAGAGTGCTAAATGTCCCTCCGACGGCGATGCCCTGCGCGAGCTCGAGGCCGCTTCCTCCGGGACCGCCCGGATTGACGACGAGCGCGCCGTGGGACGTCCCGGTCGCCGAATGGCGATTCAGGGCGATAGAAATCTTGGCGCCCTTCGGAGCACTCCAGTCCAGGGGTGCCGTAATGGTGGTACAGCTCATGAACCCACAGGGGGTCCACGTGACTCGCTGGGAGAAGTACGCAGAGACGTCCTCAGGTTGACTCGACGATTCAACCGCGAACGCCGGCGCTACTCCCAACGAGACCATCGCAACTGCAAGCAGCGGCGCGATGACTCGTTTCATGGTTAGTCCTTCCGTTTGGCCGAAAGCAGCATTGCTTCCAACGCGAGCAGAGGCTGCGCGTTGGCGTGAATGCTATTTCTGGCCTGGAAGACTGCCTCCAGAGTGTTCATGGTGTCCCCCGGTCGGGTGCGCCCAGCGGCGAGAGTCAGCGCATCAATCCACTCGGTGTTGACGAGTGGAATGTTGGCACCCAGTTGCAGCAGCAGGACGTCGCGAAAGACAGAGGACAGGTCCGTCAGGATGCGGTCGACACCGTCCCGGAGCGCTCGCGTCCCGCGACGTTTCTGCTCGTCCTCTAGCGCCTTCACTTGCGCTCGCAGAGCGGGCGGCACAGCGGCTCCCGGCTCGAGACCGAGCGAGCGAAACACCCGATCGCGCTCGCTCTGATTGCGCTCCTCGGCGAGTGCCGCCGAATCTTCGCCGGCGATTTCGAGCAGCCGCGCGGCCGCTTCAACCGCGCCGCGTGTGGAACGGACGCCCAAGACAATGTCGATGGTTTCGGCTCGACGGGCGGCGGCCTCATCACTCGAGGCCAGTCGTGTGGCCATACCGACGTGTGATTGCGCCAGTCGCGCGGCCTGTTCGGCCCGCTCAGCTGAAATTCCGTGCCGCTCCTGGAGGAGTCGCGCGACGGTTTCCGCGGCCGGAGTTGAGAGCCGAACGGAACGCACGCGCGAACGAATCGTGGGGAGCAAATCCGCTTCGCTCGGTGCGCACAAGATCCACACCGTCGACGCGAGCGGCTCCTCGAGTTCCTTGAGTAAAACGTTGGAGGTGTGCTCGGTCATCCGGTCGGCATCCTCCACCACGATGACCCGGAAGAAACCCGTCGATGGAGCGAAGTGTGATCGCTTGACCACCTCGCGAACGTCATCGATGCGGATGATGACACCCTCGGTCGTGAGTACGTGCACGTCTGGATGCGCGCCGGACTCAACCTGGCGGTGGACTGCCGGATCGCCGTCGGGGTTGCCCGAAATGAGCGCGGTCGCGAACGCGAACGCGAGCGTCGATCGTCCCGAGCCGGGCGGCCCCGTAAGCAGCCAGGCATGGGTCATCTCGCCAGTGCGGTTTCCGGAGCGTGCGGCGATCGCTGCAGCGCGCAGCAGTTCTGCGGCCGCCGGTTGGCTCGCCTCCGCCCAGATGCTCATAGGGACAGGCTAGTCAGTCTGCGTGGCGATGAGGTCGGCGACGCGAGCCCGTATCGCTTCGTGGATGGCCTCGGCGGCCTCGGCGGCATTGAGCACGAGGAACCGTTGCGGTTCCGCTTCGGCAAGTCCCAGGAAGGCCTCGCGCACGCGCTCGTGAAAGGAAGATGCTTCCGATTCGAGCCGGTCGAACGGCTTGTCGGCTGAATCGAGCCGAACCCGCGCATCCGCCGCGTCGAGGTCCAGCAAAATTGTGAGGTCGGGCAGGAGGCCCTCTGTGGCCCACAGGGAGAGGTTGCGTACCTCGCCCGCTTCGAGCACACGCCCGGCTCCCTGGTACGCGACTGACGAGTCCAGATAGCGGTCTTGCAGAACGATGTCACCGCGCTCAAGCGCGGGACGCACGAGACTCTCGACGTGGTGTGCACGGTCTGCCGCATAGATGAGCGCTTCGGCGCGCGGAGCGATGTGGCCCGGATGATGTAACACGATTGCGCGAAGCTGCTCACCGATTTCCGTGCCACCCGGCTCACGCGTGCGAACGACGCGATGCCCGTGCGCGCGCAACCAGGTTTCGAGCATCGCGGCCTGGGTCGACTTGCCGACCCCATCCCCGCCCTCGAACGTGATGAAGATTCCGCGACTCATGAGCTCGACTTGGGAGCTTTCGTTGCGGACTTCGAGGCGGTCTTCTTGGCCGGAGCTTTCTTGGTCGTCGCCTTCTTGGCAGGAGTTTTCTTGGCGCCGCGTTTCGGAGCCGGACCCTTATCGCGCTTGATCTGCAGCAACTCGACCGCTCGCTCGAACGTGATTTCGGTCGGCTCCTCACCACGAGGTACCGTGGCGTTCGTCTCTCCATCGGTCACGTACGGACCGAACCGTCCGTCCTTGATCTTGATTGGCTTGCCGCTCACCGGGTCCGCATCGAACTCCTTGATCGCGGCGCTCGCGCGTCGGGCGCCATACTTCGGCTGAGCAAAGAGGTCGAGCGCACCGGCAAGATCGATGTCAAAGATGGCATCTTCGGAAGGCAGGCTTCGCGTGTCGGTGCCCTTGGTCAGATACGGGCCATAGCGGCCATTTTGCGACTTAATTTCGTCGCCACTCTCCGGGTCTACCCCCACAACGCGAGGCAGGTCGAGCAGCCGCACAGCAGTGTCCAAATCGACCGTCGCCGGCGACATTGACTTGAACAAGGAGGCCGTCCGAGGCTTTGGCGCATTCTTCTTGGGAGGAAGAACCTCGCCCGTTACCGGATCGACCTCATCCTCGATGAGTTCCGTGATGTACGGACCGTAGCGGCCATCCTTCGCAACGATGGTTTGCCCAGTGACGGGATGCACCCCGACGACGCGATCGCCGGCGGCGGCCTTGTCAATGAGCTCGTGAGCCTTTGCAATCGTGAGCTCGTCCGGCGCAATGTCCTCCGGCACGTTCACTCGAATCGGGTCGCCACCCTCTTCCTCAGGAGGGAGTTCGAGGTACGGGCCGTACTTCCCGATACGAAGCGTAATTCCGTCGGCGATGGCGACCGAGTTGATGGCCCGGGCGTCAATCTCGCCCAGGTTGTCCACGACGGTTCGCAAGCCGGGCTGGTCTCCACCGCCGAAATAGAACGACGTGAGCCAGTCCACGCGATTGGCCTCACCGGAAGCAATCCGGTCAAGATCGTTTTCCATCTCGGCAGTGAAGTCATATGAGACCAGGTCGCCGAAGTGCTCTTCGAGGAGCTTGACGACCGAGAATGCCGTCCAACTCGGGATGAGGGCTTGCCCGCGAAGCGACACGTATCCCCGGTCCAGAATGGTCGAGATGATCGACGCGAAGGTCGAGGGTCGCCCGATACCGAGCTCCTCGAGTCGCTTCACCAGGCTTGCCTCGGTGTACCGCGGTGGCGGGGTGGTCTCGTGACCCTTCGGCTCGATTGCCGCGACGGCAATCTCGGCACCCTC
>DATGWF010000011.1:0-16118 GCA_035299585.1 Microbacteriaceae bacterium | reverse complement strand
CGTTCTTCTCGAGTTCACCGATGGTCGCGTTGGTGCTGGCGCTCTGCAGAAAGTTAGCCAGCGGAATGAGCAAGCACAACAGGACGAGGAGTGTGACGCCCACGATCGCGCCCACGAAGCGCCATTTCACGACTCTGCCTCTATTCGAAATCCGACGCCGTGAACCGCTTGAATAGTGACGCTGCCAGTGAGCTTCTTACGGATCGAGGCAATGTGGGCGTCGAGCGACTTCGAGCCGCCCACCCAGTCGGTGTCCCAGACGTCACGAATGATGTCGCTCCGCCGGTACACCGCGCCTGAATCCCGCATGAGATAAGAGAGAATGGCGAACTCCTTTGGCGTGAAGTGCACCGGGTCGCCCGCGAGCGTCGCGCTCTGGCGGCGCGAATCGACGACGAGTTCGCCAATCGTCACGACCTGCTCGTCGGCCCGGGGGCTGGCGTCGCGCCGGCGAACCACGGCCCGGATGCGCGCGATGAGCTCGCGCATACCGAAGGGCTTGACGAGGTAGTCGTCGGCGCCCATTTCGAGAGCGAGTACTCGGTCGAGCTCGGTGTCGCGAGCGCTAATGACGATGATCGGAACGTCGCCGCGCGCTTGAATGGCTCGGCACACGTCCATACCGTCCATATCGGGGAGGCCGAGGTCGAGCAGAACGCAGTCGTAGCGGTCTCGTCCGAGCGCGTCGAGCGCCGCGGAACCGCTCGCAACGTGGTGTGCGGAGATGGCAACATCGGAAAGTCCGTCGGCCACGCTCGTGGCAATCGACGGGTCGTCTTCGATGAGCAACACCTTCACGGCTCCATTCTGGCGGGCGAGCCCCTCATTCGGGGGCCATCACCGTTCCTTTGACAAACCTTTGATTTTCCGGCTGGCATCTTGGGAGGTCGGCTTCATACCGTTGAGACATGAATAAGACAGTCCTGACTGCCCTGGCCATTGCCGGCATTGTCGCGAGTTCTGGCGTCGCCTTCGCTACAAACATGCAAGCACTCGACACAAATGCCACCCAGGATGTGAGCGGCGGGAGCGAAGCGCTTCTGCCGTCTGCGGAGCCAACGACGGACACGCTTCCCTCGGATGACCCGACGACTGATCCCGTGACCGACCCGAGTGGTCCTCCCACGGTTGAACCCGGTGATCCCAAGGTGAACGGCGCCGGCAAGGTCGTCCCTTCACCCGGACCCGACCACGGCCCAATCGTCTTGCCGGGCCCGGCGGCGCCCGCGGCCGGTCACGCCCAGGCACCCACGGTGGCCCCCGGCTCGGCCTCAAACAATGGCCGCTCGAATTCGAGTGACGCCGGCCATGGCGGCTCACATGACGACGACGACGAGAGCGACGAGGTTGAAGACGAGACCGAAGACGATGACTAAGCGATCCCATCCGGCCAGGGGCGCGCGCAGTCTTACGGGCGCCCTCACCGGAGTCGCATTCGTCGCTATGGTCACCGGATATCAGCACGCCGGAATTGCCGACAGCTCAATTTCAAACGCGCCGGTCGCGCCCGAATCTGGCGGCGCAGCACAACCGGATGCAACCGGGGCACCCCCTACCCCGGCGGTTCCCGCGGCCGACCCGGCCGCGGGAACCCCTCTCACGTCGCCCGTGGCGAACGCCGGCCAAGAGAACGGGAGTGGGACGTCAGCGACGATACGTTCCACGAATTCGACCGCTCCGAACCTCGGACCGGCGCCGGCCGCGCCAGCGCCGGTCACGACTCCCGCAACACCGACCACACCGGTGGCCACGGTTCCGCCGCCCGTACCGGCCACAACGCCGACACCGACGACGCCTAGCTCCGGTTCCTCGAACGGGGTGACCCGCCGGTCATGATCACGCGGGAGCACACCGCGCGGCACGCGCGTCGCATGGGGAGCGCTGTCAGCGTGACTCTCGTGGGCGGTTCGGAGGATCTTGCCGAGCGGTGCCTCGACCTCATGGACGAGCTCGAAGGACTCTGGAGCCGCTTCCGGGTGTCGAGCGAGTTGTCACGACTGAGTCGAGGCGAGTGCTTCGAGCCGGATCCGCGCACGCGAGATTTGCTCGAGCAGATGCGCGCGGGGTTTGAACTCACCGGAGGGGCATTCGATCCGACCCTTCTGCGCGAAATCATCGCAATCGGCTACGACCATTCCCTCGATTCCGATGCGCGAAGCGTGCGCCCGGGGGGCTCGGAGCGCCGGACGACGCTTTCCGAGCTCCAGTTCGGTAGCCACGAAGTCAGGCTTCCGCCCGGCATGGCAATCGATCCCGGCGGTATCGGAAAAGGCGCTGCCGCCGACCTTGTTGCCGATTTCGCGCTCTATTCTGGAGCGGACGGGGTGCTCGTCGACATGGGCGGAGATATTGCGGTGCGGGGCGCCGCTCCGGATGGGCAGGCTTGGCGAATCGCCGTCGAAGACCCCTTCGTAACCGGACAGCACATCGATCAGCTCCGGCTCCAAGCGGGTGCGGTAGCCACATCGAGTCAGCTTGGGCGCCGCTTCACCGCGCTCGGTGGCACGCAATCGCACTTGCTCAATCCCGCCACGGGGCGCTCGGTCGACTCCGACGCGGTTGCAGTGACGGTTGTCGCGGGCGCGGCGTGGTTCGCCGAGGTGTGCACCAAGCCCGGATTTGTATGGACGATTCCCGACTATCTTGACTGGCTGCCTCGAGTGGGCGCGGCCGGTCTCGTCGCCCACCGTGACGGAACACTGCACCGCAGCGCGAACTGGGAGAACTACCGATGAACGATCCGCACATTTGGTGGTACATCACCCGAGCAAGCGCGCTGCTCGCCTGGGTGCTGCTCGCCGTTTCTGTCGTTTGGGGCATTCTGTTGTCGACTCGCGTCGCTCGTCGCATCGACAATCCCGCGTGGCTCCAAGACCTGCACCGATTTCTCTCCGGAATGGGCATTGTGTTGCTCGGCGTTCACGTGGTGTCGCTCATGCTCGACGGATTCATCCACTTCAGCCTGGTCGACGTGTTGGTGCCGTTCGCGGCGAGCTACCGGCCAATCGGGGTGGCCCTCGGCGTGACGGCCATGTACCTCCTTGTGGCGATTTGGTGTTCCTCGCTTATCCGCGACCGGCTGCCGCGACGGGTGTGGAAGGGAATCCACTACGCGTCGTATGCGGTCGTGCTCGCGGTCGCCGTCCACGCGGGTTTGAGTGGAAGCGACGTGGGTGAGCCGTGGTATACCGCACTCGCTCTGAGCATCATCGGTGCGCTCGCCCTGGCAACCATCGTGCGGGTGCTTGTGGGCCGACCGGCCAATCGCAAGGCGCGGGAGACACAGTCGCTAAACGCTCGGGCGGCGATCGATGCACCCGCGGGTTCGGCGGCGAGCCACGCCGGCTTCGACCTGGTCATCCGCGGCCGGAGGCGGCTGGCGAAGAACGTCATCCAGCTTGAGCTCGCGGCCACGGACGGCTCGCCCCTCCCCATCTGGTGGCCCGGCGATCACGTGAGCCTCCGATTGCCCGGCGGTCTGGTTCGGCAGTACTCGTTGTGCGGCGACCCGGCCAATCGGCGCTCCTGGCTGGTTGCGGTTCGGCGTGATCCGAAATCGCGCGGTGGAAGCGCCTGGCTGTGCGAAAGCGCCGCCCTCGGCGACGTGGTACGCGCGACCGGGCCGGTCCATCGCTTCGAGCTTGAACCTGCCGCGTCGTACAGCTTCATTGCCGCCGGTATTGGAATCACACCAATCCAAGCCATGATTCAGTCGCTCCCCGCGCAACGTGAGTGGCGACTCATCTACATCGGACGTTCGCTCGACGTCATGCCGTTCGCAGCGGAGCTGCTCCAAGCATTCCCCGATCGCGTCCAGCTGTGGGAGACCGCGCTCGAGGGCGCTCGACCAGACCTAGCGAGGCTCGACCTCGACAGCGCACTCGTGTATGCCTGCGGCCCACTCGAGCTCCTCGACGAGCTCGCCACCCTCGTGCCGCCGAATCGTCTCCGAACCGAGCGCTTTGTGGCGATCGATGCGCTTCCTCGTACGGGAGATACGCCCTTTGACATCGAATGCCGCACCTCGAATGTGACCGTGCACGTGGGGGCGGAGGACACCGCGCTCAGTGCGCTCGAGCGAGCGGGAGTCCCCGTTCTCGCCTCGTGCCGTGAGGGTTCGTGCGGATCGTGTGAACTCCGGGTGATCGCCGGGGAACCGGACCATCGAGACGATGTCCTCGACGACGACTCGAAGGCGGCCTTCGGGGTGATGTACCCCTGCGTCTCACGGGCGCGCGGCGATCGCCTCGTCGTCGACGCCTAGCATCCACTGCCGGGGCAAGCGATTCGGAGCGGCGAGTGACGGGATTACGGCGCGAAGAACCACAGCAGCGGTAGCACCACCATGCCGAGCGTCGCGATGCCGAGCAATAGCGAGGACCACCAGGGACTCCGCCACTGACCCAACAGGCGGGCATCTCGCGCCAACCACCACACGATGCCCATCAGCACGGGTGCGGCAAGCCCGTTGAGCACCGCGGCGAGAAACAGGAACTGCATCGGGTTGATGCCGATGAGGTTGAGGGCCGTGCCGAGCACGATCGACACGGCGATGACCGCATAGAACGCCTTCGCGCGGTTGGGCTTCTTTTCGAGGCTCTCGCTCCATCCGAACGTCTCGGCGACCGCATAACTTGATGCCGCGGCGAGCACCGGCACCGAGAGCAGGCCGGTGCCGAGAATACCGAGCAAGAACAGCACCCCCGCATAGTCGCCCGCGATGGGCCGGAGTGCCATCGCGGCCTGGTCGGCGGTCTGCACAACGGTCATGCCGGTCGCGTGCAACGTCGCCGCGGACGTGATCATGATTGCCGCCATCGTGACGACTCCGCTGAGCATTCCCGCGCCAACGTCAACCCGCATCGCTGAGAGGTGCTCACGGTTGGCGGTCGCTCGCGTATCGGCGTTGCGCAATTCGACCTCTTCGGCGGCTTGCCAGAAGAACAGATACGGGGAAATCGTGGTGCCGGCGACGGCGATCAGCATGCTCAGCGAATCCTTGCTCCAGTCGATTCGGGGAAGCAATCCAGCCGCCACTTCCGACCAATCCACGCCGGCCACAAACGTGACCGCGAGGTACGCCAACAGCGACAGGCACAACCACCGCAGCCACTTGGAGTACTGGTGATAGGGAATCCAGATCTCGGCGGCGAGGATGAGCGCTGCGAAACCAATCACACCGACAAGCTGGGGGACCGGAACGAGCAACTGCAGCGCCGCCGACATCGCACCGAGGTCTGCGGCGATGTTGACCGTGTTTGCAATCACCACGAGCGCGACCGCGACCATGAGCACCCAACGCGACATCCGGGTTCGAATAATCTGCGCGAGCCCTTCGCCTGTAACGAGCGCGAGCCGCGCGCACGACTCCTGCACGGCAAACGCGAGCGGGAGCAGGAAGGGTGCCGTCCAGATCATGCTGAACCCGGTCGCCGCACCGACCTGTGAGTAGGTGCCGATGCCGCTCGGATCGTCGTCCGCGGCTCCCGTGACGATACCCGGACCGAGCCGCTGCAGATATCCACGACCGCCAATCCCGGAACGGCCCGGGTGATGCTGGCGACGCTTGCGCTTCACGGCCTGGGAATCGGCGGGATGGGTGACCACGACCCGAGCCTATTGCCGGCCGCCGACTCAGTCCACGACCCACCCCAGTGCCCGCAAAAGAGGGGGATACGTGACCGCCGAACCAGCTCGGCGTACTCTGCAGATATGACCAGCACAATCGTCACCCGAACCCTCGTCAAGCGATACGGGCAGAAGCGAGCACTCGACGGCCTCGACCTCGAGGTCCAGGCCGGTTCCGTGCACGGGTTCCTCGGCCCCAACGGCGCCGGCAAGTCGACCACGATTCGCATCCTGCTCGGGCTGGCCCGCGCCAGCTCTGGCGAGGCCGCCGTCTTCGGTCTCGACCCGTGGGCGGATGCAGGTCGCATCCACAAACGCACCGCCTATGTCCCTGGCGACGTCAGCATTTGGCCCAACCTCACCGGCGGCGAATCGATCGACCTGCTCACTCGAATGCGTGGCGGTCACGGCGCTTCCGTCGCCGCCGAAAAAGCGCGACTCATGGAAGCGTTCGAGTTCGAGCCCCGCACCCGCGGCCGGGCCTACTCAAAAGGCAACCGGCAGAAAGTGGCGCTCATTGCCGCGCTCGCCGTGCCCGCCGACCTCTACGTTTTTGACGAACCGACCAGCGGCCTCGATCCACTCATGGAAGTGACCTTTCGACACGAGGTCGCCCGCTTGCGTGACCGCGGAGCGACCGTGCTGCTCTCCAGCCACATCCTCTCGGAAGTCGAGCACCTGTGCGATGCCGTGAGCATCATTCGCGCTGGCCGCATCGTTGACTCCGGCTCTCTCGCCGAACTTCGACACCTCACCCGAACCCAGTTCTCCGTCGACGGCACCGATGTCGCTTCTGTCGCAACGCTGCCGGGCGTGAGCGATGTCGAAGTGCGAGACGGCCGAGTGCACTTCACTGTCGCCACGGATAGCGTGAATGCGGCACTCGCCCCGCTCGGAGCGCTCGGTGTCCGCGGACTCAGTGTCCAGCCCGCTTCGCTCGAAGACGTCTTCCTACGTCACTACGGCGAGGTTCAGCCATGAGCGTGCTCGTGCTCCTCCTCAGGCAACGGCTTCGCCGCGACTGGCGACAACTCTTGATGTGGATCGGAGGGACCGGGGCGCTTGCCGCGGCGAGCGTGAGTGGCGTCTCGCAGTCGTTCCGCACGCCCGCCGACCAATCGAACCTGCTCATCACCGTGCTCGCAAACCCCATCATCCTGGTGTTCCGCGGATTGCCGTCCGGACCGGGTGATGCCGCAGTCGCACTGTTTCTCATCCTCCCGTTCCTCGCTCTCATGGCCGGATTCATGAGCAGCTTCCTCGCGGTCCGGCACACCCGCGCGGAGGAAGAATCGGGCCGTGCCGAACTCGTCGCCGCGGCCGGGGCTGGACGGTTCGCGCCATTCGTCGCGACCGTCGCCCACGGAATCCTCGCCAATCTCGCGCTCGCAGCGGTGATCGCCGCAACGTTCATCGGCCTGGGTTTCGGCGCCGAGGGCTCCATCCTGTCGGCCGCCGCGACTGGGGTGGTTGGTGTGAGCGCCCTCGGGGTCGGCCTGCTCGCCGCCGAGCTCATGCCAAGCTCTCGCGCCGCCAACAGTTTCGCGGTGTGGCTGCTCATGGCGATGTATCTGCTTGCCGGAATCGGGAATGCCGCCGGCGTGGCCGACGTGGAGCGGCTGCGGATCGAAAGCGCGCTACCCGCGTGGCTCTCGCCGTTCGGCTGGGCCGAGCAATCTCGACCGTTTGCCGACAACGAGTGGTGGCCGCTCCTTCTTCCCACGGCGCTCGCCGTGGTTGTGATTCTGGCCGCGACGATCGTTCGGGCTCGCCGCGATGCCGGTAGCAGTCTGTTCGCGGAACGGACCGGCCGCGCCGATGCCGGCAACATGCTGTCCGGCGTGTTCGGTTTGGCTTGGAGGCTGAACCGCGCGGCCATCGTCGGCTGGGCGTTCGGCGGCCTCGTGACCGGTGCGCTCGCCACCAAGCTCGCGAGCGTCATCCGCGACACCGCGACGGACAACCCGACCCTCGAACGCATCCTGCAAGCCATAACGGCACACACCGACCTTCAGTCGGCGGCCGTCGTGGTGTTCTTCACGATGCTCGGTGTGCTCGCTTCGGCGGCCGCCGTTCAGGTAATCGCCAAAGCGCGACAAGAAGAGGCACACGGCACGACCGAGTTGTTGTGGACGAGCCCAGTTTCGCGCGTGCGCTGGCTCGGCGCGAGCCTCACCGTTGCGGGAATCGCCATCGTGGGCACCTGCGCAGCGGCTCTGTTCGGCGCGACCCTTGGGCTCGCCTCGCAATCGAATCCGAGCTGGGCGGTCCTCCGTGACGCCGCGATTGTGAGCGCGGGGGAGGCTGTCGCCGCTGCGGTGTTCGCCACGCTCACCGCGCTCGTCCTCGTGCTCCTACCGCGACTCACCATCGGGCTCGGCTGGGGACTCGTGATGGCCGGCATGCTCGTGGGTCTATTCGGGCCCCTGTTCGGGCTCGATCGCGCGATTGTCGACCTCGCACCCATCGCCTCGGTCGCGACGATCGATGGCGACGCCATCGACTGGCAGAACACCGGACTCTTCGCCGGCGTGGTTACGGTGGGGGTGTTGCTCGCCCTCGCGCTCGTGCGCCGGCGCGAGCACCAACCCTCGATTTAGCGGCGGGCCGGCCGAACGATGAGGCCGATGAGTCCGTTGACGACGCCCAGAATGAGTGCGGCCCAAACGCCCCACCAGAAACCGCCCACGGCGAGGCCGAAGCCAATGAGACCGCTCAGCCAAGCAACGAGCAGAAGCATGAGTCCGTTCACCACAAGACCGAAGAGTCCCAGCGTGAGGATGTAGAGCGGGAACGACAGCACCTTGAGGGCAACCCCGACTGTGCCGTTGACGATGCTGAACAAGGCTGCAACCAGCAGGAAGGTGAGCACCGTCTCGAGGGTCCCTGGCTGCCAGGGCGTGACGGTGATACCCGGAACCAACAGCGTGGTCACCCAGAGCGCGAAGGCCAAAACAATCGTTCGAAGAAGGAAGCGCATGCTTCCAGCCTAGGAGGATTGCGATGGCCCGGCCGGCTCAGCGCACGACTCTCGGCGAGCTCGCGGCGTCCGGATAGGCTCGAGCATGTGTTGAGAGTCCCGTCGAAATGGGTGCATATCGGCCTTCCGGCTGTGCTCGCCGGAGTGGCAGCGACACTGCTCGCGAGCATTGGGCTGGGGACGCCGAGTCTGTGGGGCGATGAGGTCGCAACGCTCATGTCGGCCTCGCGTCCGCTGCCGGACCTGATGGCACTCCTCGGCAACATGGACGCAGTGCACGGGTTGTACTACCTCACGATGCACGCCTGGATCGCCGCGTTCGGCGGCTCGCCGTTTGCCCTCCGAGCGCCAAGTGCCCTTGCCCTCGGCTTCGCCGTTGCCGGAGTTGTCGTCTTGGTGCAGCGGTTCCATTCCCGCACGGTCGCGCTCGGTGCCGGCATCACCCTCGCACTGCTGCCCGGCGCGTTCGGTTTCGCGGCGGAGGCTCGCTCGTATGCCGGGACCGTCGCTCTCGCCATCTTGATTCTGGTCGTCGCAGAATCGACCACCCGCTCTCGGCGGCGCGGCCGGTGGATCGCTCTTGCCGTGCTCACCGCCCTCGGCGTCGTCTGGTTTGCCTACCTGGCGCTTTTCGCCGCTACCGTGTTGGGCTGGTTGGCGTGGCGTCGCGCCGCCTCCCGAAGCGGGTTGCTCGCGAGTGGCTTGGTGGCGCTCGCTGTAGCGAGCCCGGTGCTGATACTCGCCTGGCAACAGCGCGGGCAGATTGCCTGGATTGCAGACGCCGGAGTGAACGGCGCCGCCGAAGTACTTGTGGCGGCGTGGTTCGGCTGGTGGCCGCTCGCGGTTCTTGGCTGGGCCGCTCTGCTCTGGTCGCTGATTGCGACCATCCGATCGCGCCGCTGGGACTCAATCGAGTGCGCTGTGCTCATGAGCACTCTCCTCCCGCTCGCAATCCTGTGGGGTGCGAGCGTATTCGCTCCGGTGCTCTCGCCGCGCTACCTCGCCATGTGTCTCCCGGGTGTCGCCATCGTGATTGCCCTCCGGGTGCACGCGCTCGCTCAGCGCGCGCGCTTGACCACTGTCGGTGCCGCAGTGGTGCTTCTCGCGGTTGCAAGCCCGGCGCTCGTGGCGGAAAGACTTCCGACGGCGCACCGCGGGTCCGACTGGGCGGCGGTCGCATCCTTTGTCGAGCAGCACGCCGAGCCCGGCGACGGCGTCGTGTTTGACGAGTCCGGCGAGCCGTGGTTTCGTCCGCGTCTCGCGCTGCGCGGCTACCCGGAGGCATTCGCCGCGACGCACGATCTGACCGGGCGAGGTCTCACCACGGAATCCGTCTGGGATATCGATGTGGCGCCGCTCACTCCCCAGGCCCTCGAGGGTGAGCGCCGAGTGTGGCTCATCGAACGCCGCGACCTTGGAGCTGCGGACGCTCGCGAAGCGCTCGAGCACGTCGGCTTCCAGCCGGTCGAATCGACCGAATTCGCCCGCACCGTCGTGACGCTGTACCGGGTTCCATAGTCCGAGGTGCCGCCGTCGCGGAGTGCCAACGCTGGGCTGTCGCGGGCGCGGCCCGCTCGATACACTGGCGGCACAGGGCCGATGAGGGGAGGCGCGCGATGCGAACATCCAGAATCGGTGGAGTCGTTGCGACGCTGGCAATTCTCGTGACTGTGACGCCTACGCTTCCGGCCCAGGCTACCTCTGCCGTGGCACCGAGCTTGCCGAACGGGTTCAGCCTGTACTCCGTTGGGTGCGATACCTCACACTCCTTGAATGTCTGGAGTGTGGATCCCACCACGGGTGACGCTCGTTCGCTCGGTCCGCCGACACGCCTTGTTCAGAACGGCGTTTCGTACCACTGCGCCGGCCAGGGCACCTACAACCCAACGACAGGTGAGTCACTATTTGTGGCGTGGGGCGACAGCACCTGGATTGCGCGCGCGGACCTGCGCACCGGGAACGTCAAGCTGCTTTCGGAGCAGCCGCTGAACTCCTGCGCAATTACGGCAGACGCGAGCGGAACCGTGTTCCAGGTCCGTTCCACCGACCGGATGTTGCAGCGGGTTGATTCGCACTCGGGCGCCACGATTGATGAAGTGCCGCTCGCGGCGGAGGTGTCGTGGTGCGCGTTCGCGATGAACCCGCGCACGGGACACCTCGCGAGTTTTGCGTCGAACGGTGACGGGGTGCGCCGCGACATTGTAGAGATCGACCCGGCCACTGGGGCCGTGCTCAAGCGAACCCCGCTGCGCACCGACCGACTCACGGGGGTGAGCGAGTTCTGCCCGGGTTCGCTCGCAATCGATCCGAACGGCATCGCTTGGGTGCAGGACGATTGCTACATGCCCCACCACGGGATTGTTGCGGTCGACCTGCGCACCGGCGAGGCATGGCCCATGGCAGACGGGGTGCGCGATGTGGAGCGTGCCGTCTATTCGGTGACAGACCGATTTGCGAATACGGGTGACCCGAGGGGCAGCTTCTATCAAGTGAGCATGTGGGTGGCGCCGACGGTCGGGCAACTCGCGGTCGACCAGGGCACGCCCGTCGCGGAGCCCACCGCGCAATCGCAACCGACCGTGCTGGCGGCTGGGCCGTCGCTGAATTCGGCGCTCGCGCTGCTGGGTTTGCTCGTCTTGGTCGGCCTGTGCGTCTGGCTCGTTTCGCGGCAGCGGCGCGACGCGGCGGCCGAGTGAATTCCCGATTGGCTCTTGCGGCCAGACTCGGCTAGAGTGGCGTGGTTGCTTCAGCAACCAGCTGCGCCCGTAGCTCAATGGATAGAGCATCTGACTACGGATCAGAAGGTTGGGGGTTCGAGTCCCTCCGGGCGCGCAACGGGAAACGCCTCCGCATTGCGGAGGCGTTTCTGTTGTACACGGGTGTGTCAACGAGCCGTGCCACCGGGAGCCCACGCCAGCTCCGCGCCATTCGTTTGGTATTCGATTATGGCCCTATATAATTGGGCAAGTTCTCGCATCTGAGTACGTTCGATTCACCGTGGGCACGACGTCGCGCCCGAACAAGGGAAGAAAATGAACCGTTCCATTCGCTCGGCCATCGTCGCGGCGACGACGCTCGCTCTTGCTCTGGCTGGCACCACCTCCGTCGGCGCCGCCAACGCTTCAGGGTCCGCGCCGACCCTGCCCTCAGGGTCGACTATGTTCACGGTCGGTTGCGATGCCCTGAACAATCTGAGTCTGTGGGATTACGACCCGACCAATGGCGACGCCACCCTCGTGGGAGAGCCGTCCGTTCTTCCCGGGCCGAACCCGGGTACCAATTTCTACTGTGGCCGCCAGGGTGGCTACAACCCGGTCAACGGCAAGGCCTACCTCCCGGTCTACGGTGGCGAAAACCAGCTCGCCGAGGTGGATCTCGAGACTGGTGAGTTCACGTTGCTCGGGCGAATCCCGAGTAACGACTGTGTCGTGACTGTCGACAACGAGGGCGTGCTGTACCAAAACTCACAATCTGGCGACCTCGAGATTATCGATCCGGTGACTCTGGCAACCACCGTCGTCGGCGCCCTCCCCTCCGTGAGGAACTGCGCGCTCGCCATCAACCCCGTCGACGATCAGCTCTATGGCTTCCGATATGACTCGGGGATTCGAAACTATGTGATCGTCAAAATCGACAAGAGCACGGTGGCCGAATTGTCCACGGTGCCGGTCGACATGACCAACCTGACCGGCGCTACCACCTTCCGGCCGGATTCGATGGCCATCGATAGCAACGGCATCGCCTGGATCCAAGACGACAACTACGGTCCCGGATGCGGAATGGTCGCCGTCAACCTGGCGACCGGCGAAGCCTGGCCGATGGCGACTGGCGCATACGACCGCGCTGGCTCGCTCTACCCGACGGCAAGCCAGATTTCAGGCAACCAGAACGCTGAGGGCTACTTCTACCAGATGAGCGTGTGGATCGTGCCTGGCGAAGAGCCGACGGTCGAACCGACGCCGGAGCCGACCGACTCGACCCCAACGACCGTGAGTCTTGCTTCGACTGGCGCGAACGTGGCCCCGCTTGGCACAGCCGCGGGCGTGCTGCTCGCAGCCGCCGTAGGCGTGGCGTTCGCGCTGCGCCGCCGCCAACGTGCATAGTCTGCGGAACGGTCTATACCTCTGACCAGAACCACGAAACGCCTCCGCATTGCGGAGGCGTTTCGCGTATGGCTCTATGTCCTTGTCAGTAGGACGAGCTGGAGCAGAGCACCGAGGTGTAGGCGCCCGTGCTGGTCTTGGTTGAGACCACCTTGCCGTCGACCGTGATCGTGCAGGTCAGGGTGGTGGTGTCGGCAGTGCCGATTGCCATCAGGCTGAAGCTCGAGAAGGTCGACCAGGCGTCGCCGGCCTCGGGGGTGAGGGTCTTGCTGAACGGAAGCGGGCTGCCATTCGCGTTCTCGCTTCCCCAGTTTCCGCCGGTCATCGACGAATAGGTGATGTCGGCGCTGCCACCGTCGCCGGTCACTTCGTACACGATTTCCTTCGGCATGGCCGCTGCAGCCGAGGCAGAAGCTTCGCTGACGGCGCTGTCGACGGCGGTGCTCACCACGCCGACGCCAATTGCAGCCGACACGATTGCAACGAATACGGATGCGACGGACAAGCCGAGGCCGATCCAGCCGAGCAGCTTCGGGGCGTTCTTCTTGACGACCGCGCCGATACCGAGGCCGATGCCAACGAGTGCCGGCGCCCATACGAGGAAGATGCCGAAAATCGGAATCATGGCACCGAGCAGGGCGACGATTCCGAGGACGAGTGCGGCAATGGCCAGGCCATTCTTCGACGATGCCGCTGGGGTTGTTGCGTCTGTCATTGTTTCTCCTTGGTGATGCACCGAGGGTCACCACCATGTGGCCTCTCCCCCCGGAGACACTTCGACGCTAAAGCGACCCGCCGACATTAAGTCGAAGTGAGAAATCCATTCGTCGATTTCGGGGGCAGCATTGAATAGCGCGGAGGCGGAGCGACAAGTCCGCTGGCGGCGGCGTTGAGGTGCGTCCGCTCCAGAATCCGGACGCACAGGCGAATCCGTTCTAGTCAACAGCCTCACGCGAGCAGCCCCATCCACGCGGTGGGCCTGCGTGCGTTAGCTGTCGGTGTAGAGCATCCGGCGGATGAGTTTGATGACCGTGTCGGCCGGGTCGTCGTCGAAGCCCGACACCCGCTTCAGGCCCTGCGTGTAGAGCGTCGCCATGCCGTGCACGGCCGTCCAGGCGGCCACCGGGGCAAGCTCGGCGTCCGCCTTCGCGATGACCCCAGTTGCCACCAAGTCGTGAATGGTTTCCAACAGGATGTTCCAGGGCGAAGGATCGTCTTCACGCGCGGGCGATGCACCGCAATTCGAGAACGCCGCATTGAACAGGTGCGGGCTCGAGACGGCAAACTCGACGTAGCGCCGCCCGATGCGTTCGAAACGTTGGCGCGCCAGCTCGGCCGTCAACGGCCCGTTCCCGAACGCTTCGAGATCGCGCAACATGAGCCGAGCGAGTTTTTCCCGCGCAGACCGGCTGACTTCGGCCTTCAGATGCTCGAGGTCGGGGAAGTGCCGGAACACTGCCGCGGGAGACACTCCCACTGAGCGCGCGATTTCCCGGGCGACGATGGCCTCGAGGCCGGCCGTCTCGGCAACGGCGAAACCCTCGCGAATCGCCGCGGTGCGCAAATCACCGTGGTGGTACGAGGTCCGAGGCATACCCCATGTTGACATTGTTTACACTTACGTGCAAGATGTGAACACTGTTTACACACCGAGCTCGGAGACCGCCATGACCACGCGCCAATCGCTACATGAAGAATGGACCGTCGTCACGGGAGCGTCCGACGGCATCGGCCGAGCCCTCGCGGTTCGCCTTGCAGCCCAGTCCCGCAACCTCGTGCTCATCGGGCGTTCGGCGGCCAAACTCGACGCCCTCTCCGCCGAACTGCACGGTTTTGGCGGTGAGCGACGCTTCCTCGCACTCGACCTCGCCGAACCGGAGGCGATTGACGCTATCGATGCCGCTACCCGTGACCTCGACGTGGCAATGCTGATTCAAGCTGCTGGTTATGGATCGGCCGGACGCTTCGACCAGCTCGACCCCTCCACGGAAGCCTCGATGGTCGATGTGAACTGTCGCGCCGTCGTCGCATTGTGTGCCATGTTCGCCCCGCGGCTCGTCGCGCGCGGCGGGGGAGCACTCGTGCTGTTCTCCTCTATCCTCGGTTTCCAGGGGGCGGGCGGCTCAGCCACATACGCCGCAACCAAGGGCTTCGTGCAGTCGTTTGCCGAGGGGCTTCGCCGCGACCTCCTCGGCACCGGCGTGAGCGTGCTGGCTGTCGCTCCTGGTCCGACCGCGAGCGGCTTTGCGGCCGCTGCCGGAATGTCGTTCAGCGCCATGGCCACGGCAGATTCCGTCGCTGACGCCATCGTGCCGAACCTCCGAAAGAACAAGAACCTCGCACCCGGGCTTGCCGCCAGCGTCATGCGCTCCGGCTTGGCCACCGCACCTCGATCCCTTCGGGTTCGAATCATCACCCCCGTCATGCGCAGCTTTGCGTCAAAGGAGCACACCCAGTGAGTACCACCGCCACCGCCACCCAGGCCCGGTCGCTGACCGCGGCCCTGCTCGTCATTTGTGGCGCGCAAATGCTGATTGTGCTCGACAGCACCATTGTGAACGTCGCCCTTCCGGCGATGCAGACCAGCCTCGACCTCACTTCGGCGGGCCTCTCCTGGGTCATCAATGCCTACACCCTGGTGTTTGGCGGATTCCTGCTGCTCGGCGGACGCGTGGGTGACCTCATCGGTCGCCGCCGCGCCTTCATGCTCGGCATCGCCATCTTCACCATTGCCAGTCTCGCGGCCGGTCTCGCGCAGACCGAATGGCAGCTGCTCATCGCCCGCGGGATCCAGGGCGCCGGTGGTGCGCTCGCCTCGCCCGCCGCGCTAGCGCTCATCGCGACGATGTTCAGCGAGGGTCGCGAGCGCAACCGTGCGCTCGGCATCTACTCGGCCGTCTCTGGTGCGGCCGCCGCAATCGGCCTCATTCTCGGTGGCGTGCTGACCGAGCTGCTCGACTGGCGCTGGGTGTTCTTTGTGAACGTGCCACTCGGCGCAGTCCTGATTTTCCTCGCACCGCGCGTGCTCGCCGAATCGACCCGCGAGCGCGGCCGCCTCGACATCCTGGGCGCCGCAACCGTCACTGCGGGCGTCATCTCGCTCGTGTACGGCACCATCAATGCGGCCGAGAACGGCTGGGACGAGCCGCTCACGATCGGATCGTTCATCGCCGCCGGTGTCCTCCTCGTGAGCTTTGTGATTGTTGAACGCTTCACCGCGCAGCCATTGCTGCCGCTGCGCATCCTTCGTGACCGCAACCGCGCGGGTGCCTATGCCGCCCAGGCGGTTGTGTCGGGGGCCTTCTTCTCGAGCTTGTTCTTTGCGTCGATGTTCTTGCAGCGCGCACTCGAGCTCACACCACTGTGGGCCGGGCTTGCATCGCTCCCCATCGCGCTCGTGATTGGCG
>DATGWF010000010.1:0-6138 GCA_035299585.1 Microbacteriaceae bacterium | reverse complement strand
CCGTCATAGCCGGCTCGCGCGAGCGCAGCGAGTGTTCGGGAATCCGCGGGTTCACCGACGTGCCAGTCCCCCGTGCCGAACGAATCGACATGAATTGCAGAACCGAGTCGGTGCTTGGCGGCAAGGGCTCGAAACACCACTTCGGCCATCGGAGAGCGGCAGATGTTTCCGGTGCAAACAAATGTGATCCGAAAGATTGAGTCGTCGGCCTGGTCGGCATCCTCGCCGAGCCGCTCGGAACGGTTCTGCACAGAGATTAATGTAGCGGCGCGCATCCCGAGTCCGCCAGGGTGCGCTCGACCGAACGTGAGCTTGCAAACACTGGTGTGATGTTCCACGCCATTGCCCGAATCGAGTTGGACCGAATCGCTCTCGACCGTGCTCGCCATCACCTGGAGGAGGCGATTGCCGCGATTCCTCGCATATCGGACGAGGTTTGGAGCGGAATGGCGAGGGATCGCTGTGTGAGCCAGATACAGGTCCTCCAGCGAGGCATCGAAGAAATCCTCCACGACGCGTGGGCGGTGCTCGGTGAGTGAATATCCGTATCGGAAGAAGCCCACAGAGTCGTTCAATTTCGATGCCGGCACCACTGTGCAGGTCGGGCTTGTGGTCATTCCGGAACACCTCTCGGTCGCGGTAGATGATCTTCGAGAAGTCGCCCGGCATCTGGCCGAGGCTCAACACTCGTTGACTTCCGCGGCACGCTTCGACCTGGCTGACGCCACGGCGCTTGAACACCACCGCGCCGAGCAGCTCGCGGACAGCCTTGGTCGAGCGATTCAGAACTATTCGGAGGGCGAGGCCCGGGCAACCGCGTGGGACACATTTCTCGCGGATGTTTCTGCCTTCGGTTCTTGGCTCAGCCGCACGGTTCTGCCTTTTGGTTTGGCCATTCAGGTCTTGGAGGAGATTGGGGACCGCTTCGCGTCGGCATTTCTTCCCAAGGAGTGGACCGAAGACGGAGGGCCCTTGCGCAGTGGCCAATTGGGCTCGCACGTACTTTCAACCGCCCTTACCGCACTTTTTCAGTTCAATTTCGGTAGTCAGCACGAGGCAACGCGCCGGCTTGCCGCTGACGTGGACGCGATTGACCTGATGCAAGGCGGACCCCTCGCGGGACTTCTCGGTTGGGCGTCGAGCGATGCGCCAGCCCGCGTGCTCGATCGGTGGCTCCCACGTCGCGACGTGAATGCCATTCGACGCAATCTAGAACTACATGCCCAGCCCAGCGAGCCTGTTCAGCCTCCGGCTGGGCTCGCCGATGTAGCCCGTCGCATCCCGCAAGGTGGCGAACAGGTGCGCATCGAACGCTACGCAGATGCCAGCGGGCCACGCTATGTCGTCTACGTCAAAGGCACTGACCCGGAGGCGAGCCCCGAGCAGCCGATGAGCGTTGCGAGCAATGCCCCCGCCGTGGCCGGCCAGTTCGGCGAAAGCCAAGCCGCGGTCGAAGAAGCGATGCGACGTGAGGGCATTCGCCCCGGCGACCGAGTTCTCTTCGTCGGGCATTCCCAGGGAGCACTCGTAGTTGAACGAGTTGCAAACACGCAGATGTACGCCGTTGACGGTGTCGTGACGTTCGGAGGGCCGCTTGGGACAGCGCATCCCAAGGCGCCGACCTTCGCCATCGAACACAACGAAGACCTGGTCCCCGCCCTGGCAGGCCAGACCGAGCCATCGGATCGACTCGTCACGGTACGTACCCCTTTCCCCGAGGCCCGAGCCACACGAGATCCGCTTACCGCACACGAGATGTCGGGATACATCGCCACAGCTGAGGCGCTCGACCGGTCACGACAGTCGAACATTCGGGAACAGATTGGCCTCATCCAAGGCTTTGCCTCCGGTGCGGGCAGTGCCCACCTCTGGCAGGTGAAAAACCTGGCCACCGGCTCTACGCTGGGAAAGTGACCCTGCGCATCCTTCCCCACGTTGCCGCACTTCCGCCGTACCGCCAAGGCAAGCCGGCCCCCGAGGGTGGATTCAAGCTCTCGAGCAATGAGAACCACTGGAATCCGCTGCCGGGCGTGCTCGAGGCGCTCGCGGCCGCCAGCGAAATACACCGCTACCCCGATGCCACCGCGGCTCATCTCCGGCACGCGCTCGCGGCCCGCATCGGTTGCACGGCCGAACAGGTGCACATCGGGTCCGGTTCGGTTGCGATTCTCGCCCAGATCATTCTTGCCACCAGTGGCCCCGGCGACGAAGTCCTCTATGCGTGGCGCAGCTTCGAGGCCTATCCCCTCCTCGTCAATACCGCCGGGGCGACCTCGGTTCGCGTTCCACTCCTGAGCGATGGTCGCCACGACCTCACGGCGATGGCGGCTGCGGTAACGGACGCGACGAGCCTCATCATCCTCTGCTCACCGAACAACCCGACCGGGCCCGCCATAACTCGAGCCGAATTCGAGGAATTCATGGCGCACATCCCGAACGACCGCATCGTCGTACTCGACGAGGCGTATGCCGAGTTTGTCGACGAACCAGACGCTGTTGATGGGCTCGATGTGGTGGGAAACCATCCAAACCTGATGGTGCTCCGCACGTTTTCCAAGGCCTACGGCCTTGCCGGGCTTCGAGTGGGCTATGCCATTGCGGACGAGACGATTCTCGACGCGGCCCGCGCGACCGCGATTCCGCTGTCCGTGACCGCACAGGCAGAGGCCGCGGCGCTCGCCTCCCTTGAACACGCAACCGAACTCACGGACCGGGTGCGCGACATTGCCGCTCGACGCGACCGCTGTGCCGCAGACCTTCGCGCCGCGGGGTGGAACATCCCGCCGGCTCAAGGCAACTTCGTCTGGCTCCCCACCGGAGACCGCACTGACGCCGTGGCCGAGGCACTCTTCGCTGCCGGTGTCGTCGCGCGGCCATTCAGCGGGGAAGGAATTCGACTCTCCATCGGGGAGCCGGAAGCAGTTGACCGAGCGGTCGCCGTGCTCACCCCGCTGGCCCATCCCTAATCCACCCAAAGGCATGTCTGCACCGATACGGTAGAGGCGTGCCTCAGCCAACGCAGACGAACGCACCCATGGTGCAATTGCTCGATCCCGAGGGCCGACTGACCTCAGGCGCCGATGCCGAACGGTACGGCCACTACATCTCCGCGCTCGACGATCACACTCTCGAGAGGTTCTGGCGCGACATGGTTGTCGCCCGCACATTCGACCGTTCCGCTGCCAACCTGCAGCGACAGGGTCAGCTGGCACTCTGGATTCCGTCTCAAGGCCAAGAGGCCGCTCAGGTTGGCTCGGCCCACGCGACCCGACCCCAGGACCACATTTTTCCGTCCTATCGGGAACACATCGTTGGCATGATTCGCGGACTGGATCCGGTGAAGATTCTGGCCCTCCTTCGAGGTGTCACGCTGGGCGGCTGGACCGCGGAGGAAACCAACCGTTTCCACCAGTACACCCTCGTTCTGGCGTCGCAAACACTTCACGCGACCGGGTACGCCATGGGCATGCAACTCGACGGCACGACCGCAACCGGAAATCCGGAATCCGATGAGGCGCTCATCGTGTACTTCGGCGACGGCGCTTCCTCGCAGGGAGACGCGAGCGAGGCTCTGGTATTCGCATCGAGTTACCAGACACCGCAGGTGTTCTTCATTCAAAACAACCAGTGGGCCATCTCGGTTCCGGTTGCGCGGCAATCGCGCGTGCCGCTCGCGCAACGCGGCTTCGGCTTCGGCATGCCGGGAACTCGAATCGACGGCAACGACGTGTTGGCGAGCTATGCCGTGACGCGCGACGCCCTCGAATCAGCTCGCGCCGGTTCCGGGCCCGCCCTCATCGAAGCGCTCACCTACCGGCTGGGTGCACACACCACCGCTGACGACCCCACGAAATACCGCCCGGCCGGCGAACTCGAGTTCTGGGAATCGCGCGACCCGCTCATTCGCACCCGAGCATTCCTCGAGTCTCGAGGTGCGAGCGCCGCGTTCTTCGACGACGTGGACGGTGAGGCTGCAGATATCGCTGCGGACGCGCGCAAGCGTTCACTCGAGCTCACCGCTCCTGACCGCTCGGTCATGTTCCGGCACGTGTACGCCGAGGCACACCCGGACATGGTCGCCCAGGAAGCCTGGCTCGCAGGGTATGAGGCCTCGTTCGCGGAGGACGCATCATGACCGTACAAACCATGCCGATGGCCAAAGCCTTGAATGCCGCGCTTCGCCAGGCAATGTTGGATGACCCCAAGGTGTTGCTGATGGGCGAGGACATCGGCCGGCTCGGCGGTGTGTTCCGCATCACCGAGGGGCTACTTGACGAGTTCGGCGAGCAGCGGGTGTTCGATTCGCCGCTCGCCGAATCCGGAATCGTGGGAACCGCCATCGGCCTGGCCATGCGGGGCTACAGGCCGGTCGTCGAAATCCAGTTCGACGGTTTCGTCTTCCCCGCATTCGACCAGATCACGACCCAACTTGCGCGCATCAACCTTCGTCACGATGGCAAGGTCAATATGCCGGTTGTGATTCGCATCCCCTACGGCGGCCACATCGGTTCGATCGAACACCACCAGGAAAGCCCCGAGGCGTACTTCGCACATACACCGGGTTTGCGCGTCGTCAGCCCGTCAAATCCGCACGATGCTTACTGGATGATGCTCGAGGCGATTCGCTCGAACGATCCGATCATTTTCCTCGAGCCCAAGAGTCGCTACTGGCCCAAGGGTCCGGTTGATTTTGCGCGGAACGACATCGACTTGCATGCCACCCGGATCATGCGCGAAGGCAGCGACGTCACCGTCGTCGGCCACGGCGCGATGGTCTCGACCCTGCTGGCGGCTGCCGACATTGCGGCCGGTGAGGGCAAGAGTGTTGAGGTCATCGACCTGCGGTCGCTCTCGCCCATCAACTATGCGCCGATTCTCGAGTCGGTCGAAAAGACCGGACGCCTCGTAGTCGCGCAAGAGGCCTACGGATCGGTCAGCGTCGGGAGCGAAATTGCGGCGACCGTGACCGAGCGAGCGTTCTACACCTTGAACGCGCCACCGATTCGTGTGTCCGCATTCGACACCCCCTACCCACCGGCCTCACTCGAAGCCGACTACCTTCCCAGTCCAGACCGCATTCTGGAAGCCGTTGACCGCGCCCTGGCGTATTAGGAGAATCGGCCCATGAGCGAATTTCGTTTCCCACTCCCGGATGTTGGCGAAGGCCTGACCGAGGCGGAAATCATTTCGTGGCGAGTCGCCCCGGGCGAGCAGATTGCGCTCGACCAGGTGTTCGTCGAAATTGAGACCGCGAAGTCTCTCGTCGAGTTGCCGAGCCCGGTCGCGGGAACGGTTGGCGAGATTCTCGTGCAGCCCGGAACCACGGTCGAGGTGGGGACACCCATCATCACCTTCGAGGTTGAGGGTTCGGCACCGTCGTCCGCGGCACCTGACGAGAGCCAAGCGACCGTGGCTGCGGAAGCAGTTGCACCCGCGGAAGCCACAGGGGGCGAAGCGGAGTCTGCCGCAGAATCTGCCGGCGCGGTCCTTGTCGGGCACGGTTCGAGCGGGCATGCCCCGAGCCGGCGGACTCGCCACGGCGGCGTAAGCGCGCCGCACGCCTCACTCGCACCGAAGTCGACCTCGGCACCCGTTCCGCCGCCCAGCGTTCCGCGCTCGGCGACCGGTCCCGTCATCGCGAAGCCGCCGATCCGCAAGCTCGCCAAGGACCTGGGTGTATCCCTGCATTCCGTTGTCGGAACGGGCGCGGGTGGCGAGATCCTGCGCGAGGACGTGGTGCGCGCCGCCGAGCAAGTCAGTGTTTTCCGCAATATTCAAACCCCCGACTGGACGCCGGGCTCAGAAGATCGCATCCCCGTCAAGGGCGTTCGCAAGGCAATCGCCCAGGCCATGGTGCAGAGCGCCTATACGGCACCGCACGTGAGCCTGTTCGTCGATGTTGACGCTACCCGCACGATGGAATACGTCAAGCGACTCAAAGCGGCGCCCGAGTTTGCTGGCGTGAAGGTTTCGCCGCTTCTCATCATGGCCAAGGCCATCATTTGGGCCGTGCGTCGAAATCCCACCGTGAACGCGCAGTGGACCGACGAAGAAATCATCGTCAAGCACTATGTCAACCTTGGCATTGCTGCCGCGACCCCGCGCGGGCTCATTGTGCCCAACATCAAAGATGCCCAC
>DATGWF010000009.1:0-13419 GCA_035299585.1 Microbacteriaceae bacterium | reverse complement strand
GGCTCGTTCGGACCACCGACGCCGATGCCCTCGTCCCAGTTCAGACCGAGCCAGGTGAGCGCCTCGAGAATCTGTTCGTAGCTTTCCTCGGAGTCGCGTGCGGCATCCGTGTCCTCAATTCGGAACACGAAGGTGCCGCCGGTGTGCCGGGCGTACCCCCAGTTGAACAGGGCGGTGCGCACGAGACCGACGTGCGGGGTGCCGGTCGGAGACGGACAGAACCGCACACGGACATCGGATCCAGTGGCGGTCGAGAACGGAAGCGAGACGAGAGCAGACATCGAACCGAGTCTACTCGGGCGTGCGCACTCCCCCGCGGCCCCGCGAGCGAGCCGCAAGAGGCGCGGCCAGTACAACAAGCCCGACGAAGACGAAGGACACGCCAGCGAGGCCGCCATAGCCGGCAACCGAGAGGATACCCCCGGCGGCAACAGCAGATGCCGCTCCGGTGAAACTCATGAGCGAATCACTACGGCCCTGACGTGCCGTTCGACGATCGAGCGACGAGGCCTCGCTCAACAGAGCCGAACCGGAGACGGTCGCCGCCGACCATCCGGTTCCGAGCAAAATGAGCGCGAGAACGCCAAGGCCCGGATTCATTGGGTCCGCCACAATGAGCACGAGCGAGAGCGCCAATTGCACCTGACCGACAAGGACCATGGTGAGCCGGCCAAATCGGTCCGCAAGGGCCCCGAACACCGGTGAGAGCGCGTACATCCCCGCGACGTGCAAACTGATGGTGATGCCGATGAGCGAGAGCGTCGCCCCCTCGTGCTGAAGGTGCACGGGAGTCATGGACATCACTGCCACCATGACCCCGTGGGACGCGGCAACGGCGAGCATCGCAAAACGCGCGAGCCACGGACGATCGATTCCCGCGCCCGCGCTCGCCGCAGTCCCCCGGCGCTCGGCGGCGAGTTCCCGCGCGTGCAGTAGCGGATCGGGTCGCAGGCCGAGCACAAACACCAGAAGACAGGCAACCTGCGCGACGATGGAGAACACGTACGCGCCGGTGAGGTGCGGCATTCCGAGCGCGTCACCAATGAGCTGACCGGGAGCTTGCAGGTTCGGCCCCAGTACCGCCCCGACCGTGGTCGCCCACACCACCATCGAGAGGTCGCGGGCACGGCGGTCCGGGCTGGCGAGGTCGGTCGCAGCGAAGCGGGCCTGCAGGTTGCCGGCATTTCCGGAGCCGACGAACAGATACCCGACGAGCAGCAGCGGAAAGCTCCCGAGCGCGGCAGCGCTCAAAACAATGGCAATGCCGATGAGGGCCACGGCGTTTCCGAGCCCGAGCGACCACCGTCGCCCGCGAAGGTTTGCAAGCCGGGCGAGCGGCATGGCGGCGAGGGCTGCACCGAGCGTGAGCATCGCGACGGCGAGCCCAGAGAACGCTTCATCGCCAGACACCGATACGGCGAGCAGTGCGCCGATGGAGATAGTCACACCGTACGCCAGGGCTCCGAGGGTCTGGCCCAGCGCGAGCACCCGGACCGTGCGGTTTTGCACACGCCTCAGATTGCTGAAGGCATCGGTTGCAGAGTCAGTCATGTGTCAGTGATGTGCCCGGCAATCGGCCTGTGTCAGCTCGCGTCGACGACGCGGTTGCGGAGGGTGCCGATTCCGTCGATCGTCACCTCAACCTCGTCGCCCGCAGTCATCGAACCAATTCCGGCCGGAGTGCCGGTAAGGATGATGTCGCCCGGGAGCATGGTGAACGCTTCTGTTGCTGCCGCCACGATGCGGGGAATGTCGAACATGAGCAAATCGAAGCTCGCGCTCTGACGAACCGCGCCGTTCAGGCGCGTTTCGATCCGCGAGCCCGTGCGGTCAAACTCGGTTTCGATGACCGGCCCGAGCGGGCAGAACGTGTCGAACCCCTTCGCGCGCGCCCATTGGCCGTCCCGCTCCTGCAGGTCACGCGCCGTGACATCGTTGGCGATCGTGTAACCGAAGATGACCGAGTCGGCGTCCTCCTCGCGGACATGCTTGGCAACCGCGCCGATCACAATGGCGAGCTCACCCTCGAAGTCAACCCGGTCGCTGATACGAGGCCGGACAATTGCGTCGCCGGGCCCGATAACCGCAGTGTTCGGTTTGAAAAACAACAGCGGTTCGGTGGGAGCCGGACCGCCGCCCATCTCGGTCACGTGGTCGGCGTAGTTCTTTCCGACACATACGATCTTTGACCGGGGAATGACCGGCGCAAGCAGTTGCGCGTCGCCGAGCGGTATCCGCTCACCGGTGGTGTCCCAACCGGCGTACATCGGGTCGCCGCTCAGGACGACGAGCGCGTCATCGTCGAGGATGCCGAACCGAATGGTCCCGCCGTGCGAAAACCGTGCGACTTTCACTCGGCGTCCAACCGCACCATCCAGCCGTGCGGATCAGCCGCGCGACCGTACTGGATGTTGGTGAGTTCGTCACGGAGTGACATTGCGACGGTGGTCGCATCGGGGTGGGTGTGCTCGATGGTGAAGTCCGGGGCCACAAGCGTGCCAATCGGGGTGACCACGGCCGCGGTGCCACAGGCGAAGGCACCGACAATCTCGCCCGAGGCGACACCGTCTCGCCACTCTTGCACGCTGATCTGTCGTCGTTCGACGAGGTGCCCGCGGTCTTCGGCGAGCTGCAGGATGGAATCGCGCGTGATGCCGGGCAGGATGGATTCCGACTTCGGTGTGAGGAGCGTTCCGTCAGCCTTGACCAGAATGACGTTCATACCGCCGAGCTCTTCGATGTAGGTGTGGTCCTGCAGGAACAGCACCTGGTCACAGCCGTTCTCGTACGCCTCCATTTGCGCGATCATGCTGCCGGCATAGTTGCCGCCGGTCTTTGCGGCACCCGTGCCGCCCTCAGCGGCGCGCGCGTACTGCGTGGAGAGCCAGATGTTGACCGGCTTGACGCCGCCCTTGAAGTACGAGCCGACGGGGCTCGCGATGACGTAGTACGCAACCTTCTTGGCCGGACGAACGCCGAGGAAGGCTTCTTTGGCAAACATGAACGGTCGAATGTACAGGCAGGTGTCCGGCTCACTCGGCACCCAGTCGGCGTCGACCGAAATGAGCCGCCGCAGCGATTCGACAAAGTGTTCGGTCGGCAGCTCAGGTAGGGCCATTCGGTGCGCGGAACGCTGCAATCGCTCGGCGTTCGCGGTGGGTCGGAAGGTCCAAATGCTGCCGTCGGCGTGGCGGTAGGCCTTCATGCCCTCGAAGATTTCCTGACCGTAGTGCAGCACGGCCGCGGCCGGGTCGAGCGAAATGGGGCCGTATGGTTGCACGCGCGGTCGGTGCCATCCACCCTTCTCGGACCAGCAGATGTCCACCATGTGGTCGGTGAAGTAGTCACCGAAGCCCGGATTTGCGAGAATCTCGTTGCGCTCCTCGGCCGACTTCGCCGCCTCGTTGCGAATGGTCTGCCAGATGAAGTTGCCGCCCGCCATTGGGAGTTGCGTGGTCATGGTGTCTCTTTCGGTTATCGAACGCGAGTGGCGATGGAGTCGCCAATTTCGGTGGTCGAGCGGCGCGATCCGTCGCGCTGTTCGAGGTCGGAGTGCACGGCCGTGCGAATGCGCTCGGCGGCGGATGGCTCGCCGAGATGGTCGAGCATGAGCGCGACCGACAAAATGGCCGCCGTCGGGTCGGCAATCTGCTGGCCGGCAATGTCCGGGGCGGAACCGTGCACCGGCTCAAACATGCTAGGCGCCGCACCGCTCGGGTTGATGTTGCCCGATGCCGACAGTCCAATACCGCCGCTGATGGCACCGGCGAGGTCGGTGAGGATGTCTCCGAACAGGTTGTCGGTGACGATGACGTCGAAGCGGGCCGGATTCGTGACGAGGTAAATGGTCGCCGCGTCGACGTGGATGTAGTCGACGGTAACCTCGGGGAACTCTTGTGCAATCGTGTCAACGGTGCGCTTCCAGAGCGATCCAGCGAAGACCAAAACGTTCGTCTTGTGGACGAGCGTAAGGACTTTGCGGGGTCGACGCGCAGCGAGCTCGAACGCGTAGCGAACGACGCGCTCGACACCGTAGGCAGTGTTGACCGAGACCTCGTTTGCGACCTCAGCGGGTGTTCCCTGGCGAATTGCGCCACCGTTTCCGACGTATGGCCCTTCCGTGCCCTCACGCACGACAACGAAGTCAACGTTGCCGGGGTGCGCAAGCGGGCTTTGGGCGCCCGGATAGAGCACGGTGGGTCGCAGATTGACGTAGTGGTCGAGCTCGAAGCGAAGCTTGAGCAAGAGCCCGCGCTCGATGTTCGCGTTCGCCAGGCGCGGGTCGCCCGGCACTCCCCCAACTGCACCGAGCAGAATCGCGTCATGCGAACGAATCGCCACGAGATCATCGTCGGTCAGGACGTCACCGGTGGCGAGAAAGCGGGCTGCGCCGAGGGAAAACTCGGTGGCCTCGATCTTGAGGTCGGTGTGTGGCAGCACCGCGTCAAGCACCTTGCGTGCCTCAGCGACGACCTCCGGACCGATGCCATCGCCAGGGATGACGGCGAGCTTGATTCGGCGGCTCATGTGGCTCCTCGGGGTCGAACGTCGTCAGTCTATCGAGCGCAATGGTCGGCTTAGAGCTCGCGGACGCGTACCGCGATGAATCGTTCGGCGTCGATTGCGCGCGCGACACGCTGCTGAATCTCGACCGGCACCGGCGAATCAACCGTGAGCACCGAGAGCGCTTGCCCACCCGCATTTTGACGGGCGATTTGCATACCGGCGATGTTGATGTTCGCCTCACCAAACTCACGCCCGTACTCGGCAACAATGCCTGGCCGGTCGGTGTACAGCATGACGATGTGGTGTTCGGCGAGCGGGAGCTCAATGTCGAAGCCATTGATGCCGACGAGCTTTTCGGCTTGCTTCGTGCCGGTTAGCGTGCCCGACACCGAAACCTGGGTGCCGTCTGCCAGGGCGCCGCGAATGGATATGAGATTGCGGAACTCCGGCGAATCGTGCTCGGTGATGAGGCGCACGGAGATGCCCTGTTGCTCGGCGAGCAGCGGCGCGTTGACGTAAGAAACGGTCTCGCTCACGGTGTTGCTGAAAATGCCCTTGAGCGCGGCGAGCTTGAGCACGCTCACGTCGAAGTCCGCGAGTTCGCCGCGCACCTCAACGTCTACGCTCGCGAGCGGGCCGTGGGCAAGCGCGGCGAAGAACTGGCCCAGCTTTTCGGTGAGCGGAATTCCGGGGCGTACGTACGGGTCGATCGTGCCGCCAGCAACGTTCACGGCATCCGGGACGAGCTCACCGGCAAGTGCCAGACGTACCGACTTCGCGACCGAGATTCCGGCCTTCTCCTGCGCCTCGTCGGTGGATGCGCCCAGGTGCGGCGTGACAACCACGTTTGGGAGGGCGAGCAACGGAGAATCCTTCGGAGGCTCGTTGACAAACACGTCGAGGCCAGCTCCCGCGATCACCTTCCGCGAGAGCGCGTCGAACAGCGCGTCTTCGTCGATGAGGCCGCCTCGCGCGACATTGACGATGTAGGCGGTGGGCTTCATTCGCTCGAGCTGTGCCTGGCCAATCATGCCGGCTGTTTCCGGCGTCTTTGGCATGTGAATCGTGATGAAGTCGCTTTGCTCGAGGAGCTCGTCGAGCGTGACCGACTGCACGCCGAGTTGCTGGGCGCGGGCCGCCGTGATGTAGGGGTCGTAGGCGATGACGTTGACGCCGAACGCTTGCAGACGAGCAGTAATGAGCGCGCCAATACGACCGAGGCCAATGATGCCGACGGTCTTTTCGAACAGTTCGGTACCCGTGTACGCCGAGCGCTTCCATTGCCCCTGCGCAAGCGCCGCGTGGGCCGCCGGAATGTGGCGGGCCAGACTCAGAATGTGACCGACGGTGAGCTCCGCCGCCGAGATGATGTTCGATGTGGGTGCGTTCACCACCATGACACCGGCCGCGGTTGCGGCCGGAATGTTGACATTATCGAGGCCGACACCGGCGCGAGCGATGACCTGCAGCTTGGGTGCCGCCGCAATCGCTTCGGCATCGACCTGCGTAGCCGAACGCACGAGAATGGCATTTGCCTCCGCGAGGGCCGCAATCAGGGCAGCGCGGTCGGTTCCGTCAACCGTTCGAATCTCAAAGTCGGGACCGAGTGCGTCGACGGTGGCGGGCGATAATTCTTCGGCGATGAGCACGATTGGCTGAGCCACGGCGGAATCCTTCGGGTTGTGAACACGATTCCGGTCCAGCCTAACGACCACGCAATGCTCAACTGAGCACGCGGGTCAGGAGGCGAGAACGAAGAGGTTGGTGTCGTTGAATAGGGTGATGATGCTGAGATAGCTGGTTGCCGACAGCGCGAGCGCCGCGAGCTGAAGTGCGACGTGTTGCGGGGCCGAACGCCGCCACCCGAGCAGGGATGCTGCAACCCAGAGCGCACCGGGAAGCACAGTTGCACCGATTAGCACGGCCCACCCCCACGCAGCGACAGCGACCTGCAGCCCGTTTGCGTACGTGACGATGCCAACGAGGTTGCCAGCGGCCTCCCACACGTCGTACGCGTACAAGAGCCCAAACACAGCGGCGATGACGAGCGAGCGAATCCGCACGCGCCGCTCGGACCGGCCGGATTCGTCGAGGGTCGTTGACGTGACGCTCATCGTGGCCACACCAGGGGAATCGGAATGAGCACGAGTGCGCCGAGAACGAGCACCGCGTAGCGGATGCTCGAGCGCTCAATGAGCCAGAACGTCAGGGCGAACCACAGCGGTGCAGCGAGCACACTGAGTCCCAGCCCTGTGTTGAACATCGCGGCGGCGAGCGGGTCAACGCTGCTCCGCGTGACGCTGCGGAGCGCGTAGGTTAGCCAGCCGAGCGCGTAGAGGAAATAGATTCCGCCGAGTACGCCGAGCGTGACCAGCGTGAGCGAGCTCGCGCCGCGCAACTCCTCGCCTTCGGAGAGGTCAATGACCTCGTCGACCTCGGCGGTGGATTCCACCTCGTGTGGACGCCGCCCACCGGCCCGCGCGCGAGAACGCTCCGCGGGCCGGGAAGCAAGATCTTCACCGGCCCAGCGGAGGGCGTCTTCGTCGTCGAACTCGGCCACAGCGTTCGGATTCGGCTCGCAGACTTAGCGCGCGGCCGAGCCGTCGACGTAGTCGGAATCCTGCTGCTTCCAGGCAAACAGCGAACGCAGCTGCTTGCCAGTCGCCTCAATCGGGTGCTGCTCGCCCTTGGCACGCAGCGCCTGGAATTCGAGAGCACCGGCATCCTGGTCGTCAATGAAGCGCTTCGCGAACGCGCCAGACTGGATGTCGGCAAGAACGGCCTTCATGTTGTCCTTGACGTGCGGGTCGATGACGCGCGGTCCCGAGACATAGTCGCCGTACTCGGCCGTGTCGGAGACACTCCACCGCTGCTTGGCGATGCCACCCTCCCACATGAGGTCAACGATGAGCTTGAGCTCGTGAAGCACCTCGAAGTAGGCAATCTCGGGCTGGTAGCCCGCCTCGGTGAGGGTCTCGAAACCGTACTGAATGAGCTGCGAGGCGCCGCCACAGAGGACGGCCTGCTCACCGAACAGGTCGGTTTCGGTCTCCTCGGTGAAGGTGGTCTTGATCACGCCGGCACGCGTGCCGCCGATGGCCTTGGCGTACGACTTGGCGATGTCCCAGGCGTGACCCGAGGCGTCGCGTTCGACAGCGATGATGTCCGGGATGCCGCGGCCCGCAACGTACTCGCGGCGAACGGTGTGGCCCGGCGCCTTCGGGGCGATGAGGATGACGTCAACGTCCTGCGGGGCGTCAATGTAGCCGAAGCGAATGTTGAAGCCGTGGGCGAAGGCGAGGGTCTTGCTCGAGTCGAGCTTCGGGGCGATGTGGTCCTTGTAAATCGCACGCTGGTGCTGGTCCGGCGCAAGAATCATGATGACGTCGGCCCACGCTGCGGCGTCGGCAACCGACAACACCTCGAAGCCGTCTTGCTGTGCCTTGGCGGCCGACTTGGAGCCGTCCTTCAGACCAATCTTGACCTCAACACCCGAGTCCCGAAGGTTCTGAGCGTGGGCGTGGCCCTGCGAGCCATAGCCAATAACGGCAACCTTCTTGGCCTGAATGATTGACAGGTCGGCGTCTTGGTCGTAGTAAATCTCAGCCATGTGAATGGGTCTCCTTGGGTGGTGCGAGTTACTTGAACACGCGTTCGGTGATGGACTTGCTGCCGCGCCCCATGGCCAGAAGGCCAGATTGCGCGATTTCCTTGATGCCGAACGGTTCGAGAACCTTCAGCAAGGCTTGGACTTTGCCGCTGTCGCCGGTCGTCTCGATAACGACCGAGTCGGTGGCGACGTCGACGACGCTCGCTCGGAACAGCGCGACCGCTTCGAGAACCTGCGAGCGCGTGGTGGCGTCGGTGCGCACCTTGATGAGCATGTGCTCACGCTGGACCGATTGCACCGGGTCGAGTTCGACGATTTTGATGACGTTCACGAGCTTGTTGAGCTGCTTCGTGACCTGCTCGAGCGGCAGCTCCTCAACATCGACGACGACCGTGATCCGGGAAAGCCCTTCGACCTCGGTGACACCGACCGCGAGGCTTTCGATATTGAACCCGCGGCGAGCGAACAGGCCCGCCACGCGCGTGAGCAGACCGGGCTTGTCCTCGACGAGGAGGGAGAGAACGTGGTGGCTCATGACTAGTCCTCCTCGAGGTCGAATGCCGGCGCGTGATCGCGGGCGTACTGGACGAAGCTGTTCGACACGCCTTGCGGCACCATCGGCCACACCATCGCGTCGGCGCTCACGACGAAGTCGATAACGACCGGTCGGTCGTTCGTTTCGAGCGCGAGTTTGATTGCCGGGTCGATTTCGTCTTCCGTGGTGACTCGAATAGCGAGGCACCCGTAGGCCTCTCCGAGCTTGACGAAGTCAGGTACCCGCACGGTGTCGTGACCAGTGTTGAGGTCGGTGTTTGAGTAGCGGCCGTCGTAGAACAACGTCTGCCACTGACGGACCATGCCAAGCGACGAGTTGTTGATGATGGCCACCTTGATGGGGATGTTGTTGAGCGTGCAGGTGGCCAGCTCCTGGTTGGTCATCTGGAAGCAGCCATCGCCGTCGATTGCCCAAACGGTGCGTTCCGGCTGAGCGACCTTGGCACCCATCGCCGCCGGGACCGAATAGCCCATCGTTCCTGCGCCACCCGATGACAGCCAGGAGTTCGGGCGCTCGTACGTGATGAACTGAGCGGCCCACATTTGGTGCTGGCCGACGCCCGCTGCGTAGACACCCTCGGGCCCGGTGAGTTCACCGATGCGTTGAATAATGCGCTGCGGGGAGAGCAAGCCGTCGCTGTTCTCCGTGTAGCCGAGCGGGTAGTCCGCGCGGAGGCGATTGAGTCGCTCCCACCAGGCGTCGATCTTCGGGATGCTCTTCGATTCCCGGATCACCTCGGTCAAATCGGCGATAACGTCGCTCAACTCACCGACGATGGGGATGTCGGCGGTGCGGATTTTGGAGATTTCGGCCGGGTCGATGTCGACGTGGATGACTTTGGCGTTCGGTGCGAAAAGCGCCGCCTTGCCAGTGACGCGATCATCGAAGCGTGCGCCCAGAACAATGAGGAGGTCTGCCTCCTGCATGGACAGCACGGCAGGCACCGTGCCGTGCATGCCTGGCATGCCGAGGTGCTGCTCATGCGAGTCCGGGAATGCTCCACGCGCGTTGAGCGTGGTGACAACCGGAGCCTTAATGAGCTCGGCGAGTTCGCGCAGTTCGGCCGACGCACGACCGCGCACCACGCCTCCCCCGACGTACAACACGGGTTGCTTCGATTCGGCGATGAGTTGCGCCGCCGAATGCACCTGCTTGCCGTGGGCCTTGGTGACCGGCCGGTAGCCGGGGAGGTCGATGGCGGGCGGCCAGGCGAATTCGAACGAGTTCTGCTGCGCGTCCTTGGTGATGTCGACGAGCACCGGGCCGGGCCGACCCGTGCCGGCGATGTGGTACGCCTCGGCGATGACGCGCGGAATGTCCTCGGCCTTGGTCACGAGGTACGAGTGCTTCGTGATCGGCATCGTGATGCCGACGATGTCGGCCTCCTGGAAGGCGTCCGAGCCCATCAGCGTAGAGAACACCTGTCCGGTGATGGCCAGCAGCGGAACCGAATCCATGTAGGCGTCCGCGATGGCGGTGACGAGGTTGGTCGCGCCCGGTCCCGAGGTGGCGATACACACACCCACCTGACCAGATGCGGTCGCAAAACCTTCGGCTGCGTGACCGGCACCCTGTTCGTGCCGCACCAGAATGTGGCGCAACTTCTTCGAGTCCATGAGCGGGTCATAGGTCGGCAGGATGGCGCCACCGGGGAGACCGAACACGTCGGTCACTCCCAGGAGCTCGAGCGAGCGCACGATTGCTTCGGCGCCGGTTAGCGTTTCGGTTGCCACAGAAAACCTCCGCGAACGGTGATGGATGTTGTCGTCGATGACCTAGCCGGTGACGGCGCCCAGCGAGGCGCTCTTCACGAGCTTGGAGTACTTCGCCAGCACGCCACGGGTGTAGCGCGGGGGAAGCGGTGCCCAGCCGTCACGGCGGGCGGCCAACTCATCCTCCTCGACCAGTACGTCGATGGTTTGGTTGGCGATATCGACCCGAATCAGATCACCATCGCGCAGGAAGGCAATTGGACCTCCGTCCACCGCCTCCGGTGCAATGTGGCCGATACACAGTCCGGTTGTGCCGCCTGAGAATCGACCGTCAGTCAACAGTAGTACATCTTTGCCAAGGCCGGCGCCCTTGATGGCCGCTGTGATGGCGAGCATCTCGCGCATACCCGGGCCGCCCTTGGGCCCTTCGTAGCGGATGACGATGACGTCGCCCTTCGAGACCTCGCCATTCGCGAGCGCGTCCATGGCGGCGCGTTCGCGTTCGAACACCCGCGCGGGCCCTTCGAATACCGCTGCGTCGAAGCCAGCCGTCTTCACGACAGCACCCTCGGGGGCGAGGCTTCCGTGCAGGATGGTGATGCCACCGGTTGCGTGGATGGGGTTGTCGAGCTTCCGAACAACGGTGCCGTCGAGCGGCTTGGGGCTGAGCGCTTCGAGGTTCTCGGCGAGGGTCTTGCCGGTCACCGTCATGACGTCGCCGTGCATGAGCCCTGCGTCGAGCAGCGCCTTCATCACGACCGGCACACCACCGTGACGGTCGACATCGTTCATGACGAACTGGCCGAAGGGCTTGAGATCGCCGATGTGCGGCACCTTCTCGCCGATGCGGTTGAAGTCCGCGAGCTCAAGCTCGACCTCGGCTTCGTTCGCGATGGCGAGCAGGTGCAGGACGGCGTTGGTCGAGCCACCAAAGGCCATCAACACGGCGATGGCGTTCTCGAATGCCTTGCGAGTCATGATGTCGCGCGCGGTGATGCCCTGACGCAGCAGCTCCACGACCGCTTCTCCCGACTTGTGGGCGAAGTAGTCCCGGCGGCGGTCGGCCGAGGGCGGCGACGCCGAGCCGGGAATGCTCATGCCGAGCGCTTCACCGATTGAGGCCATGGTGTTGGCGGTGTACATGCCGCCGCAGGCGCCCTCGCCCGGGACGATGGCGCACTCGATCGCCTTGAGGTCTTCCAGAGACATTTTGCCGGCCAGACAGGCGCCGACGGCTTCAAAGGAGTCGATGATGGTGACGTCCTTTTCGGTGCCGTCACTGAGCTTGACCCAACCCGGCATGACCGAGCCGGCGTAGAGGAAGACGCTCGAAAGATCGAGCCGGGCAGCGGCCATGAGCATTCCCGGGTTGGACTTATCGCAACCCGCGAGCAGCACCGAACCGTCAAGGCGTTCGGCTTGCATGACGGTTTCAACAGAGTCGGCGATGACTTCACGCGAGACCAGCGAGAAGTGCATACCCTCGTGTCCCATGGAGATTCCGTCCGAAACGGACACCGTGCCAAACTGCAGCGGGTACCCACCGGCGGCGTGCACGCCTTCCTTGCAACCCTGCGCGAGCCGGTTCAGGCTGAGGTTGCAGGGAGTGATCTCGTTCCACGAGCTCGCGATGCCGATTTGCGGCTTCCCCCAGTCATCGTCGCCCATGCCGACGGCGCGGAGCATTCCTCGCGACGTTGTAGCTTCAATGCCATCGGTCACAGCGCGGGAGCGGGGTTTGATGTCAATCTCTGCCATGTCGGAAGTCTACCGGTGCCGAACATGCGCAATCGGTGAGGGTTAGGCTGGTCCCGAGATGATCCCCATCGGCATGAGCACGACCTGCGTGTATCCGCTCGACCCGGAAGCGGCCTTCGCTGAAGCTGCCGAGGTCGGATTCGATGGCCTCGAAATCATGGTCTCCAACGAGGAGACGACGCAAGACCCAGTCCGATTGCGTGAGCTCAGCGGAGAGTACGGGCTTCCGATTCTGTCGATTCATGCCCCCGTGCTGTTGCTCACCCATTTCGTATGGGGGCGCGACCCGCGAGTCAAGTTGGAGCGAACCGCTGAACTTGCCGCCGCGGTCGGCGCGAGCACGGTCGTGGTTCATCCGCCATTTCGCTGGCAAGCGAACTACGCGAAAGATTTCCTGAGCATCGTGCGCGCGACCGAGGCGAGCTTCGGAGTCGCGATTGCCGTCGAAAATATGTTCCCCTGGCGTGCGGCCGGCAAGAACATCAAGGCCTACTCCCCCGGTCCGGATCCGCGGGAGATGGATTGTGACCACGTCACACTCGACTTCTCGCACGCGGCGTTGAGCGGTGTCGATAGCCGCGACTTCATTCGGGACGTCGGCTCACGATTGAGTCACGTGCACCTGTGCGACGGTACCGGACCCATCGGTGAGGGCCAGATCTTCGACGAGCACTTGCTTCCTGGACGCGGGAATCAGCCGGTTGCCGAAGTGCTTCGCTCGCTCGCGGATGCGCATTGGACGGGCTCAGTCGTCGCGGAGATCAATACGCGGAAGGCGAAGAACGAACGCGAGCGCACCGCACTGCTGCGCGAGACGCTCGCGTTCGCCCGGGAACACACCACCTAAGCGGACTCGGCAACCACGAAACCGAGGCCGTCCCGAGTGCGTCGACGAGCAAGTTGCACGGTCGCAAACGCAACCGCGACAGCTGCGAGAGCGAGCAGAGCGACAATCGCTCCGACCGTCGCAGGGACGTTCGCTGACGCCGCAACCGACTGCATCGCCGTCATCGCCCAGGTGAGCGGAAGCGCCGGGGCGATTGACTGCATCCACTCCGGCAACATCGCGCTGGGAACGAGGCCGGGCAAGAGCACGATTTGGGACACCAGGAGCAGCATGGAAATGAGTCCGGCGATGCGCGGTGCCAACAGGCGCAGGGCGACGTGGACCGCCACGAAAGCGATTGCCGCAGCCGCGGCGACAGCAAGAGCGACCGACAGTGGGCCCACCGCGACACCTGCTACGAGGGCGACAACGAGCGCGAGAGCGGCTTGAA
>DATGWF010000008.1:0-6324 GCA_035299585.1 Microbacteriaceae bacterium | reverse complement strand
GTTAATACATATTTGCCGTCCGCGGAAAAACGAATGGCCCAGACAATATCAGGGAAGCCTTCGATGATATTGATTTGTTCCCCGGCCTCGATGCGGCAATCAATCGGGCCAAGAAGCTCGTCGATGCTGGTGCCGACGCGATTTTCCCCGAAGCGATGCGTGACCTCGGCGAGTTCGCTGCGATGCGTGCCGCCGTAGATGTGCCGCTGCTCGCCAACATGACCGAGTTCGGCAAGAGCGAGCTGTTCAGTACTCAGCAGCTCGCCGACGTCGGGATGAACATCGTGATCTGGCCGGTGTCGATGCTGCGACTCGCGATGGGCGCAACCGAGCGTGGTCTTGACGAACTCAACTCTGCCGGCCACCTCACCGGCATGCTCGACCAGATGCAGCACCGCGCCGACCTCTACGCCGAAATCGACTACGAAGGCTACAACCACTTCGATACGTCGGTCTTCAACTTTTCCGTCACCAAGTAATTCCCGGGAGCGAACCATGGAAGAACGAGAGATTCACAAGGGGCTCGCCGGAGTACCCGTCGATTACACCGCCATCTCGAAGGTGAATCCGGAGACCAACTCGCTCCTATACCGCGGGTATCCGGTTCAGGAGCTCGCGGCGAACTGCACTTTCGAGGAGGTTGCCTACCTGCTGTGGAACGGCGAGCTGCCGAACCCGGCTGAGCTCGCCGAGTTCGAGACACTCGAGCGTTCGCTTCGTGGCCTCGACCCGTCCATCAAGCGAATCATCGACGAACTCCCCGTGACGGCCCACCCGATGGATGTCGTGCGCACCGCCGTGAGTGCCATCGGGGCCCGCGACCCCGAGGCCGACGACGCCTCGCGGTCCGGAAACCTCGCAAAGGCGGTCCGGTTGTTTGCCCAGTTGCCGTCGATCGTGTCCTACGACCAACGGCGCCGTCGTGGGCTCCACTTCGTCGAGCCGCGCTCCGACCTGAGCTATTCCGCAAACTTCCTGTTCCAAACCTTCGGTGAGGTGCCGGAACTCGTGGTCGTCAACGCCTTCGACGTCTCGATGATCCTCTACGCCGAGCACTCATTCAATGCGTCAACGTTTACCGCTCGCGTCGTCACGTCGACCTTGTCCGACCTGTACTCTGCCGTGACCGCAGCGGTCGGCGCCCTCAAAGGCCCACTGCACGGTGGCGCGAATGAGGCGGTTATGCACATCTTCGACGAAATCGGCTCGGCAGAGAACGTCGTCGAATGGCTCGACACTGCCCTCGCAGAGAAGCGCAAGATTATGGGCTTCGGACACCGCGTCTACAAGAATGGTGACTCGCGCGTGCCAACCATGAAGGCCGCCCTCGACACCCTCATCGATTTCTTCGACCGGCCCGACATGGCCGCACTCTATGACGCACTCGAGACCGAGTTCGTCGCGCGCAAGGGGATCTATCCGAACCTCGATTACCCGTCCGGGCCGGCGTACAACCTCATCGGCTACGACACCGAGATGTTTACGCCGCTGTTCGTGGCGTCACGCGTGACCGGCTGGACCGCGCACGTCATGGAGCAGCTCGAGGCGAACGCGCTTATCCGTCCCCTCTCGGTCTACAACGGCGTGTCACAGCGAATCGTGCCGTCCAAGTAGGCTCGACGCCATGCACATGCTGTGGCGGACGCTCCTGCACATTTGGCTGTGGTCGCGGCGTCAGCCTCGACTCGGCCACTACGACGTGGCTCGAACCCGATTCGTGACCCTCCCGACCGACCTGGACATGAATCGGCACATGAACAATGGGAAGTTCTTCTCGATCATGGATATCGCCCGAACCGACATGATTGTCCGAACCGGCGTGTGGACAATCTTCCGCGCTCGCGGCTGGTACCCCGTTGTGGTGGCAGAGACGCTTTCATTCCGAAAGTCACTCAAGCTCTGGCAGCGGTTCACCATTGAGTCGCGCGTGCTTGGCTTCGACGACAAAGCCGCCATTGTCGAGCAACGATTCGTCGTCCGTGATGCGAGCGGCCAGCCCGAAATCTACGCGCGCGGGTTCGTGCGGGCGCGCTTTCTCAAGCGCACAGGCGGAACCGTGAGCAACGCGGAACTCATCGACGCTATCGGTGCCGCACCGCAGCCCCTTCCCCAGTGGATCCATGATTGGGCTGCACACACCTCCTTGCCGGCCAGCCGTGCCGAAGCGCCGTCACTGTGGGACGACCCCCAGCACGGCTGAATTCACGGCAGACTGTGACCCATGAGCAATGATGCGAATCCGGGGGAGTGGTCACGCCTCGCGCAGCGAGTGACCGAAGTCGTCGAAGACTGGCTGGCGTTTGCGCAGACGCAACCGGCCGATCCCGCGGCGGCGCGGCTCGCCGGTGTGCTGCAAGATCCCAACGGACTTGCCTTCACCGTGGGATTCGTCGACGGGGTGATGAGACCCGAAGATCTCCTCGTCGCCGGGGAGAACCTCTCCGCCGTGGCACCGCTCGCGCCAGCATTCCTCCCCTGGTGGATGCGTGCCGCGATTCGCGTCGGGGGCGTCCTCGGGCCCGTCCTCCCCTGGATTGTCATCCCCATCGCGCGTCGGGTGTTGCGCGGCATGGTCGGTCACCTCGTGCTCGACGCGACCGACGCCAAGCTCGGTCCAGCCATCGCCACCCTTCGTGAGAGTGGCAATTCACTGAACCTGAACCTCCTCGGCGAGGCGGTGCTCGGCGAGGGTGAAGCTCAGCGCCGACTCGATGGGACGATGGCCTTCCTCGCTCGCGACGATGTCGACTACGTCTCGATCAAGGTGTCCAGCGTGGTCAGCCAACTCTCGATGTGGGACTTCGACGGTGCCGTCGACCGTGTGGTGACCGCGCTCACTCCGCTCTACCGAATTGCCGCCACCGCACCGACGGCGAAGTTCATCAACCTGGACATGGAGGAGTACAAAGACCTCGATCTCACGCTCGCCGTGTTCAAGCGCATCCTCGAGCAAGACGAATTCCGCCAGCTCACCGCGGGAATCGTGCTGCAGGCCTACCTGCCTGACGCCGTCGCCGCCATGCAAGACCTCACCGAGTGGGCCATCGCGCGGCGAGCGGCCGGCGGTGCCCCCATCAAGGTTCGCGTCGTCAAGGGAGCCAACCTTGCGATGGAGCGTGTCGATGCCGCAATCCACGACTGGCCGGAGGCGACCGTGGAGGGCAAGCAAGCGGCAGACACCAATTACAAGCGTGTCTTGCACTGGTCGATGGCGCCCGAGCGGACCGATGCCGTGCGACTCGGGGTCGCCGGTCACAACCTCTTCGATATCGCTTACGCGCACTTGCTTGCGAATGAACGTGGAGTCACTGACCACGTCGAGTTTGAGATGCTTCTCGGTATGGCCCCGGCCCAAGCCGCCGCGGTCAAGCGGAGCGTCGGCCCCCTCCGCCTCTACACGCCAGTCGTCCACCCCGACGAATTCGATGTCGCAATCGCGTACCTGATCCGCCGGCTCGAAGAGAACGCCGCCCAGGACAACTTCATGTCGGCGGTATTCGAGCTGTCGAGCAATCGCGCCCTGTTTGAGCGAGAGCGCGACCGATTCCTCGCCTCGCTCGCCGACCTCGAGGGGCACCTCGAGGCGCCCCTGCCGAATCGTCGACAGAACCGGATTGCCGAGCGGGCCGAGCTCGAAGCACAGCTAGCGGCCGGGCCGACCGCCAACGCCACCGGATTCCACAACGAGGCCGACACCGACCCGGCTATCGCGGCAAACCGGGAATGGGGTCGAGGCATCCTCGCCCGCGCAGCCGACAGTCGCCTCGGCATCGATGTGGCAGAGCGTATTTCTGAAGCCGAGCAACTCGATCGCACCGTCGAAGGGGTCGCCGCAGCGGCCGCCGCTTGGTCGGCACAGAGTGCCGCCGAACGCTCGGCGCTCATCCACCACGCAGGCATCGCGCTCGCTGCTCGACGTGCCGAACTCCTCGAGGTCATGGCGTCGGAAGCCGGGAAGACCCTTCCGGAGGGTGACGCTGAAGTCAGTGAGGCCATTGACTTTGCCCACTATTACGCCGAGCAAGCGCGCGCCCTCGACACCCTGCCCGGCGCGCGGTTTACGCCAAGTCGCGTGACCGTGGTCACTCCACCCTGGAACTTCCCGGTTGCAATTCCCGCGGGAGGTGTGCTCGCCGCGCTCGCCGCGGGTTCGGGTGTCATTATCAAGCCGGCTCGTCGCACCGCGAGAAGTGCAGCGGTCATGGTTCAGGCGCTGTGGGATGCCGGTATTCCGCGAGAGCTGCTCGCACTCGTAGCGCTCGATGGTGCCGACCTCGGTCGTCAACTTATCGCACACGACAGCGTCGATCGGGTCATTCTGACCGGTGGATACGAGACTGCCGAGCTGTTCCGCAGCTTCCGACCGGACCTCCCGCTCCTGGCGGAGACGAGCGGCAAGAACGCCATCATCGTCACACCATCCGCCGACCTCGATCTCGCCGCCGCCGACGTCGTCCGGAGCGCTTTCGGTCATGCCGGACAGAAGTGCTCGGCCGCATCGCTCGTCATCCTGGTTGGTTCGGTCGCCCGTTCGGAGCGGTTCCGCAGACAACTCGTCGACGCCGCACGCTCCCTTCGCGTCGGCCCAGCGACCGAGCCCCGGAGTCAAATGGGTCCGTTGGTTGAGCCGCCGTCAGGCAAACTCGCGAAAGCGCTGACGACGCTCGAATCTGGTGAGCGGTGGCTTGTCGAGCCGCAGCAGCTTTCGGAATCGCTGTGGACTCCGGGTATCCGTGAGGGAGTCGCGCCGGGCAGCGAATTCCATCTCACGGAGTACTTTGGGCCCATCCTTGGCATCATGGTTGCGGCAACGCTCGACGAGGCTATCGAGTTGCAAAATGCGGTCGCTTTCGGTCTGACCGCCGGCCTGCATTCGCTCGATGCCCGCGAGATCAGCCGATGGCTCGAACGGGTTGAGGCAGGAAATCTTTACGTGAACCGAGTCATTACGGGGGCGATTGTCCAACGTCAACCGTTTGGTGGCTGGAAGCGTTCGGCGGTCGGCGCGGGCAGCAAAGCGGGCGGGCCGAACTATCTGTTCGGGCTTGGCGAGTGGTCGCGAGTCGACATGCCAGTGTCAGACGAGCTGCACCTTCGGGACCTCGACGTGCGGGTTCGGGACATCATCGAAGCGGCCCAAGCCGAACTCTCGCTCGAAGCGTTCGCTCGGGTGCGGGAATCTGCCTATGGCGACGCCCAGGCATGGCACGCGGAGTTCTCCCGAGCCATCGACCGCAGCGGGCTCGGTGTCGAACGCAACGTCCTGCGCTACCGCACCTTATCGGTCGCGGTGCGTCTCGCAGAGGATGCGAGCCTCGAAGACGCAGTCCGAATCCTGTCAGTGGCGGCGCAAAGCCGAGCAGCCTTCTCCGTTTCCAGCGGTATTGCACTTCCGGCACCGCTTCGCACGCTCCTGCGGGCATTGCACGTCCCGGTAGACACCGCAACGGACGCGCAGTGGCTCGCGCACCTCGGCGAGCACGGTCCGGCGGGACTTGCCTTCGCCTCGGGTTCCCGTTCGCTCATGCCCTCGCGGATTCGACTCGTTTCATCGGGAGCGGTGACGGTATCCGCTGTGCTCAAAGCGCTGGGCGGCACGCCTGACGTTGCCGTCTGGGCGCACGAAGTCACGCTGTCCGGACGCGTCGAGTTTCTCCCGTTCCTGCGCGAGCAGGCCGTGTCACTCACGGCGCACCGCTTCGGGAATCCGTTCCCCGCGGTGTCAGAGCTCGATCTCGCGACGCGCTATTCGTTGTAGCGGTTCACCAAGCGGCTCATCACGACCGCACTCCGGGTGTGGTCCACGTTTGGCGCGACACGGATTTTCTCGAGCGCGTCCTCGAGGGCGGTGATGCCGCGAGCGCGCAAGTGCACAATCGCGTCCGCACTGCCGCTCACCGTTCCCGCATAGATGATTTCCGGAACGCCAGCAAGGATGCGCTTCAGGTCTTCGGGGCTGACCGTGCCCCGGCAGAACACTTCAACCCAGGCCTCGGTGTTGAGTCCGTCGACATCCGGGTCGATCTGGATGGTGAAGGAGCGAATGACACCGTCGGCGACGAGCTTGTCGACGCGACGCTTGACGGCAGAGGCGCTGAGCCCAACAACCGAACCGATGTCGGCATAGCCCGCTCGCGAATTGAGACGGAGCTGCTCGAGGATGGCGCGGTCAATGGAGTCCATTTGGCCAGCCTACGCCAGAATCTTGCGCATTCATGCTTCTGGGCTGGCAACTCGTGCGTCGAATCCGATTCAGACGGTCGATTTCCGTCGCTGGGGAAGCTCAAGGAGTGGAGAACCAGCGAAGGCTCATCGGACCGGCTC
>DATGWF010000007.1:0-38994 GCA_035299585.1 Microbacteriaceae bacterium | reverse complement strand
ACGCACGGGTTGCCGAGCGTGACGCCGATGCCGCCCGCGCGATGCTCCCGGCACAACTCACCTCGCTCATGGCCTCGGAGGATGCGGCGATTGCCATCGCGTCGTTCCTCACCGGGGTGCCGGCGGAGTTCCGCGGCCGCTGACCGCCAAGCACGAGCCGGAAGGTCTCGACCGCGGCGCCACGAGCACTCAGGTCGAAGCGACCGCGTTACCCGCGCTTGAGCGACTTGCGCATCATGATGCTGCCCAGGTGTCGCCCGAACTTGAAGCCCACTCGGCCCATGCGCCCGCTCTCGACGAATCCGAATTGTTCGTGCAACCGCAGGGAACCTTCAGCGTTCTTGTCGGCGATGATGGCGACGAGCTCGCGCAAACCGAGCGCCCGCGATTTCTCAATGAGCGCCGCCATGAGTGCGGTTCCCAACCCCTTACCGGTCGCAGCCGGGCCGAGGTAGATTGAGTTTTCCGCCACGACTCGAGCCGACCGGCGCTCCTGAATGGGCGCAGCGAGCGCATACCCGAGAATCTGACCCGTAGGTGCTTCGGCCACGAGGAACGGCATTCGGAACTTCTGCAGCACACCAAACTTGTGAGCCCAGTCGCTGTGGGACATCGCTCGTGAATCGAAGGTCACCGAGGAGTTGGCGACGTAATAGTTGTACATCTCGCGCACCTCGGGCAAATCGCTCGCGCGGGCGTCGCGGATGACGAAGCTGAAGGCACGCTCAGGTTCGACGGGTTTCCGCAGGTGATGCGGGAGCACACGTCGTCGTTGGTACTCGCTTTCCAGCATGACGCCAGCCTAGGCGAGCGACCAGTCGATTGGTGTGGCGCCGAGCGCGCGAAGGTGCGCGTTGACGCGAGTGAACGGTCGCGAACCGAAGAAGCCGCGATACGCGGACAGCGGGCTCGGGTGTGGGCTGGTGATCGTGGGCCAGCGGCCGAAGGCGTTCTGGAGCGATCGGGCGTGGGAACCCCAGAGCACACCCACGAGGGGAACATCCCGGGCGGCAAGTGCGACCACGGCCTGCCGGGTGACCTCCTCCCAGCCGAGACCGGAGTGAGAGCCAGGGGCCCCCGCTCGAACCGTCAGGGTCGTGTTCAGCAGCAGCACTCCCCGTTGTGCCCACGGAGAGAGGTCGCCCGTTCGCGGTACATCGCGACCAAGGTCGGTCGCATACTCGGCGAGGATGTTTCGCAAGCTCGCGGGAAACTTCGCGACGTCGGCGTCGATTGAAAACGCGAGCCCAACCGCGTTCCCCGGCGTCGGATACGGGTCTTGGCCAACGATAACGACGCGGACATCATCGAACGGCTGCTCGAACGCCCGAAGCACCCGCTGGGTTTCCGGCAAAACCTCGATACCGCTCTCGCGTTCGGCAGCGACCAGCTCGAGCGCACGGTCCAATTCGTATCGCGCCGGCGCGAGCGCACGCTCCCATCCCGCACCAAGTGTTGGGCCGCTAGGCATCGTCTTTCACCGCGAGAGGTTGCCGAATCAACAGGTGCTGAGCCGCCTGGGCGACCGGGCGCAGCACGATGAGGTCGAGGTTCACGTGTTTCGGCTTCCGCAGAGCGTCTGCAATCACCTCGGCAACGTCTGCGGCCGTCAGCGGCTCCTCGACACCTTCGTAGACAGCCGCGGCGGCGGCGGCATCGCCGCCAAGGCGATTGAGGGCGAATTCCTCGGTCTTGACCATTCCGGGAGCAACCTCGATGACCCGGATGGGTTCACCCGCGAGTTCCAAGCGAAGCGCCGCCACCATGGCGTGCTCGGCGAACTTCGCCGCGTTGTACCCACCACCACCGGGGTAGGCCGCGAAGGCCGCGGTCGACGTCACCGTGACGAGACTCGACACCCCGCGCTCGCGGGCGGCCCTGCGCATGAGCGGCAACAGCGCACTCGTGAGGCGTTTCGTCGCGAGAACGTTCGCCTCGAACATCCACTGCCAGTCAGCAATCGAACCGGCCTCGACGGATTCGCCCCCGCGTGCGCCGCCAGCGACGTGGACGAGCGCGTCAACACCGCCACGCTCATCAATGAAGGTGGCGAGGTTCGCGACCGCATCCTCGTTGGTGAGGTCGGCGGCAAACGGGATCACGCCGGAACCCTCGGCGAGCGATTCGAGTCGCTCCGCACGTCGAGCGACGGCGATGACGTTCCACCCTTCGGCGCGAAGTGCCCGCGCGGTGGCGGCCCCAATTCCGGTGCTCGCACCGGTCACGACGGCAAGGAGAGTCATGTCCCCATTCTGGCGCACGCTGTCACGTTACGTCGGGTTTCGGCGCGCCAAGCGATTTTGCGGGTTGTCACGTAACGTGCTGACACAGCGTTCGAGGCAAAGGAGACAGCAATGGCACACGAGTCGTGGCGATTTGAGACGCAGCAGGTTCATGCGGGGGCCCAGCCCGATCCGGTCACAAAGGCGCGAGCCGTTCCGATTTATCAGACGACGTCATATGTCTTCGACAACTCAGAGCATGCGAAGAATCTCTTTGCGCTTGCCGAGTTCGGCAATATCTACACCCGCATCCAGAACCCGACCCAGGACGTGGTGGAACAACGTCTCGCCGCACTCGAGGGCGGCACGGCAGCGCTTCTGTTGGCATCGGGGCAGGCCGCGGAAAGCTTCGCCGTATTGAACATTGCTCAGGCTGGCGACCATATCGTCTCATCGAGCTCGATTTACGGTGGCACCTACAACCTGTTCAAGTACACCCTCGCGAAGCTCGGCATCGAAACAACCTTTGTCGAAAATCAGGACGACCCAGACGAGTGGCGGCGTGCGGTCCGCCCCAATACCAAGCTGTTTTTCGCTGAGACCATCGGGAACCCTCAGATCAACATCCTGGACATCAGCCTCGTAGCCGACGTCGCCCATGAAAACGGTGTGCCGCTGATTGTCGACAACACCATTGCGACCCCGTATCTCATCCGCCCGATCGATTTCGGGGCCGACATCGTGGTGCACTCGGCAACGAAGTTCATCGGGGGCCACGGCACGACCATCGGTGGCGTGATTGTTGACGGCGGTCGATTCGCCTGGTCGAAGAACGTGGAACGCTTCCCGGGACTCACCGAACCGGACCCCTCGTATCACGGCGTCAGCTACACCGGCGCGCTCGGTGACGGCCTCGCGTACATCATCAAGGCGCGAGTGCAATTGCTCCGTGACCTCGGGGCGGCCATCGCGCCGCAGAGCGCATGGAACCTTCTCCAGGGCATCGAAACGCTGTCTCTGCGCATCGAGCGTCACGTTGGGAATGCCCTCGAGGTGGCCCGCTGGCTCGAGTCGCGGCCGGAGGTCGCGTCGGTCAACTATTCCGGACTCCCGTCGAGTCGGTGGTTCGGCGCTGCAAACCGGTACGCGCCCAAGGGTGTCGGTGCGGTGTTGTCCTTCGAACTCAAGGGTGGCGTCGAATCGGGCCGAGCGTTTGTCGATTCGCTGCAATTGTTCTCGCACCTCGCCAACATTGGCGACGTTCGCTCGCTGGTCATCCATCCCGCGTCGACGACGCACTCGCAGCTGACGCCCGAACAGCAACTCAGTGCGGGTGTCACCCCCGGGCTGGTGCGTTTGTCAGTCGGCATCGAGCACATCGACGACATCCTCGCCGACCTTGCGACCGGTTTGGATGCCGCGCAGTCCGTCGTGGAGGCGAACCGCCGAGCGGCGGTATAGCGTCACTCCACCAGCGGCGTCATATTCGCGGACGCGGCCGTGGTTGCGGCCACAATAGAGGCATGGACTGGCAGACAACCGCGGACGTGCGTCCCTCCCACTTCGTCACGGACGCGGATGAACGTGCTGCGCGCGGCAAGGCGCCGGCGACTGGGGCGTGGCGCGAAGGCGACCCGGTGGGCGCCCGAAGGTTCGCACCGATCGGTGAGTTCACGACGGAAGCTGGCGCCACGCTTCCCCACGTCCGTATCGCATACGAAACGTTCGGCACCCTCAACGCCGACGCGAGCAACGCCGTGCTCGTGTTTCACGCACTCACCGGCGACTCGCACGTGGCTCGAACCTCCGGTACCGAGGCGCAGGCCGACGGCTGGTGGCAGTCCGTCGTGGGGCCAGGTCTGGCAATCAACACGGACGAATGGTTCGTAGTCTGCCCGAACGTTTTGGGCGGCTGCCAGGGCTCAACCGGGCCCGCGTCGCTCTCAGCTCGAGGCACCGAGTGGGGTTCCCGGTTCCCGCACCTCACCATTCGCGACCAGGTTCGCGCGTTCCAGGCGCTCGGAGCTCAACTCGGTATCGCTCGTTGGTCCGCACTCATCGGCGGATCGATGGGAGGCATGCACGCGCTGGAGTGGGCGGTCACCGCACCGGAGACCGTAGCGCGGCTGGCCGTGCTCGCGGCTCCGCCCGCAACGTCGGCGGACCAAATCGCACACAACAGTGTCCAAATCGAAGCCGTCCGAAGCGACGTCAACTTCAACGGCGGCGACTACTACGACGCGCCAATTGGGGCCGGCCCGACGCGAGGTCTTGCTCTCGCTCGCCGCATGGCCATGCTGAATTACCGCACCCCGGGCGAGCTGAACGACCGATTCGACCGGCGCTGGCAGAGCACCGTCTCTCCGCTGGGTGACGGCGGCAGGTTTGCGGTCGAGTCCTATCTTGATTTCCACGGCAACAAGTTCACCCGACGGTTCGACGCCAACAGCTACATCGTGCTGACCGAAGCCATGAACTCGCACGATATCGCTCGGGACCGCGGCAGCGTCGCGGAGGCACTGAGTCGACTCACGATGCCCACCCTGGTCCTCGGCATCACGTCCGATCGGTACTTCAGCGTCGACGGCCAATTCGAACTCGCGCGGCACATTCCAGGAAACATCCACGGTGACGACGCCGTCGTCGTTGATTCGGAGTTCGGACACGACGCCTTCCTCATCGAATCGGAGGCGGTCGGACACGCGCTACAGACGTTGCTTTCGACCCCGATTGCCGCACCTGTCACCCACTAGGGAGCAGAATTCCGGGGTTCTACACACCTTTTGCGCTCCGCCCAGCGGCGATTGAGCCCCACCCTCAGAATCCAGGGGTGACAGGGAATTCGCGAAGTGCTCTCGGGGGGCTCATCCGAGTAGCCATGATTGATCAGGAGCGCCTCCTCGGCGAGGCGCTCTCCGCATGGCTCCATACCCACGAACCGCAATTGCGAATGGTGACGTTCGTGAACGACTGGGACGCGTTCCGTGCTCGCGCCGATACCCGAGTCGACGTCATCCTGCTCTGCCTCGATTGCACCCGCGGGCCGGAGCTTCCGACATGGGTGCGCGCCGCGGTCGACAACGGAACCCATGTGCTCGCGATTGCCCGCGAGCCCGTTCCGTGGCTCTTGCGGGCAATCTTGCCGGCCGGGGCAAACGGCTTTGTCGCCAAAACAGACTCGCCCCACGTTCTGAGCACGGCCATTCGAGCGCTTGCGCGCGGCAGTAGCCACCTCACTCGAGACGTCACCGCGAGTGTCATCCGGTCAAACCTGCCGAAGCTCAGCTTCCAAGAGCGTCGCGTCATGTTGCGCTATGCCGCAGGAGCAACCGTCGGTGAGGTGGCGAAGGAGCTTTCCATCACGGAGGAGACGGCGAAAAGCTACCTCAAGCGGATCCGACAGAAATATCGAGCGGTGGGCATCAGCGTTTCGACAAAAGTCGACCTGCACCGTCAAGCCATGAACGAAGGTCTGCTCGCAGACTCCCCCGACCCGCGTCCCACAACGAACCGATAACCCACACCAGGAGCCACGCCTCGAGGCCCGCTCTGAGTGTCATCACGATGACCTGCCATACCTGCACCTCGAGCAGTGCCGAGTAGAAGTAGGGGTAAATGAGCTGGGTCAAGATTGCGATTCCGATGGAGAGTCTCGCCGGGGTGCGCATCCGCCGACGGGCAATGACAAAGCCGTACACGACCACCGGAGCGAGCCACACAATGTACTGCGGCGATCCCACCTTGTTCGTAAAGATGAGCACCATGGTGAAGCCCAATGCGAGTTCCGGGAGCACCCGGCTGGTGGACGCCCCACTGCGAACCGCTCGATAGCCGACCACCGCTATCAGCGCCATTCCGAGCGCCATGAAGGGGGTCATGACCGACGCCATTGTCGCCGTGTTCGGCCCGATGACCTCGAAGGTGAGGATGTCAAAGTTGAACACGACCGAGTGTGCTTGAGACCCAAACACGATGGCCCAGAGGAACGGAATCGCACCGAGTGATTCGACCTGCAGCCCGCGGCCAGCCTGCTGCGCAACGAAGCCGAAGGTGTTCCACCCGGCCCCAGCGAGCAGGCTCGTGACGGCAATCCCGATTGACAGCGCGATGGCAACCACGACGACCTCGGCGCGACGGCGGACAGACATGACAAGCGCCGCCCAGAGCGCTCCCGGCCACACCTTGATCCACGCTCCGATGACCAGCAGCAGACTCGCGACGCGAGGGCGCCCGGCCGCCCAGAGGAGGCCGGCGAGCGCAAACGGGATGGTGATGGCGTCGATGCGACCCAGGGTGATGGGACCGAGAGCCAGCATGAACCCGAGCCACCAGATTGCGGCAATCCGCCGACTTCGGGCGATCGGTCCGGCACCAAGAAGGAGCGCAAACGCCGCGGCGTCGAGCACTGCCACGATGAGCAACCAGGAGGTTCCATAGTCGAAAAATGGGAGGTAGAGCGCGAGCGTCATCGGGAGGAACGCAAGGATGGGATACACCCAGGCCTGATCGATACCGACGCGGTCAAGGCCCTCGCGCGCGTGAATTGCCCAGACAACGTAGGTCCGGGTGACGTCACCCATCGGGAACCCGGGCCCCCAGATGTTGAGTGCACTCAGGATGAGGTGGACTGCGGCGAAGGCAATCCACAGCGAGGTGTGGGTCCGAAGTTTCATCCGCGGATTCCGCCCAGTTCAGCTATGACAACGGAAACCGCTTCCGCAAGCTCGAGTGCAAGAATCGGGCCGGTGATTCGCTCTGCAGCCGCGGAATGAATCCAGGAGGCGCTCGCGGCGAGTGCCACCGGGTCGGCATCCGGTCGACTCGCGGCAAGGGCACCCAGGATGCCGGCGAGGACGTCGCCGGTTCCCGCGGTTGCGAGGCGCGGCGTCGCGGGTTCGAGTTCGACTCGACGCCCGTTCGGGGAGCTCACCAGGGTGTGATGGCCCTTCAAGAGAACGGTCGCAGCGAATCGGGAGCTGATTTCGGATGCCGCGCCTGCGCGATCGACCTCGACCGCGGCTCTCGTTGTTCCGAGTATGCGTGCCGCCTCGCCGGCGTGCGGCGTCAGGATGAGGACGTGTCCGGCGAGGGCATCGAGGTCGTCTGCGCGAAGGGCACCGGCGTCGCAAATAAGTGGACCCTCCACCGTTCGGAGTCGAGCGGTCGTCGGGTGAGTTGGCGGCACGTCGACCATGCCAGAGCCCACGAGCCAGGCGGTTGCATCGCCGGGTTGAGTGACCGCTTCGGGGCGCCTGGCGAGCACAGTGTCGCGCTCCGAGCCGACGTAGCGGACCATGCCGACGCCGGTGCGCAGAGCCGCTTCGACTCCGAGTACGGCGGCTCCCGGGAACTCTGGCGAGCCGGTCCAGACAGCCAGCACGCCGCGCCGATATTTGTCATCGTCGGGTTGTGCGTCGCGAAGGATTTCGACGACCTCTGACTGCGACCACACCATGAATCCAGACTAGCGATGTCACGGAGTTTCACGCGGCTCGGCTCAAGCGCATGACACCGGCACGGGAATGACGAACACGCGAACGGGTGGTCTCATATCGGCACGTTCGTGAAGTCGCAGGGTGCCGTATTCGCGATGCGTTTGTCGTCGGTGCCCTCCGGGTCTTTATTGGCGGCGTCGAGTTGCGTCGCGAATCTCCCCGACGAGCTCTTCGAGGATGTCTTCCAAGAAGAGCACCCCGGTGGTGGTGCCGGTTGCGTCGAAGCACTTCGCCACGTGGGCGCCATCTCGACGCATCGTCGCGAGCGCGTCCTCGAGGTCAGTTCCATCGAACATCGAGGCGAGTCGTCGCACACGTTTCGCCGGCATCCGATTCGGGTATTCGTCTTCGCGCAGGTCGATGATGTCTTTGAGGTGGATATACCCCGTGGGCTCTCCTTCGGGCGAGACGACGACGAACCGCGAGAAGCCGTGTTCGACGACCGCCCGTTCGACGTCTCCCGGGGTTGCATCCTCCGGAAGTGAAACCAGTGAGGTCAGCGGAACGGCGACGTCGTGCACCTTCTTTTCGGTGAACTCGAATGCCGCGGTGAGCGCTCCGCTCGGATCGCTCAGCACACCCTCACGGGTCGAGTGCGAGACGATTGTCGCGACCTCGTCGAGAGTGAAGGCGCTCGTCGCTTCGGTGCGCGGTCGCACGCCGACCGCTCGGACGATGGCGTTCGCGACCGCATTGAGGACCGCAATGATCGGGCGGAATCCGCGCGCAAACAACACGAGCGGCGGGGCCAGGAGCAACACTGCGCGGGCCGGCATGCTGAATGACAGGTTCTTGGGAACCATCTCGCCGAAGACGACGTGCAGGTAGGAGACGCCCAGCAGCGTCACGAGAAACGCGACCGTCGAAATCACCGCTTCCGGCCAGCCCGTCAGTCCGAGCGGGACCGCAAGCAAGTGGTGAATCGCCGGCTCGGACACGTTCAGAATGAGCAGCGAGCAGACGGTGATGCCCAACTGACTCATGGCCAGCATAAGCGTCGCGTTCTCCATCGCCCACAGCGCCGTCTTGGCGCTGCGTTTGCCCGACTCAGCGAGCGGTTCGATTTGTGAGCGACGCGCGGAGATCACGGCGAACTCGGCCGCGACGAAAAAGGCGTTGCCGAGCAAGAGTACGACGAGCCACAGCAAACCGGCCCAGTCCTGAGCGCCGACCGGGGTCGTCCCCGCCGCGAGCATCACTCGGTCACCTCCGGTTCCGGCACGAAGCGCAGCCGATCGATACGGCGCCCTTCAAGTCGCATGACCTCGAGTCGCCCACCAGCGACCGGAACGGTGTCCCCCACCTTCGGAAGTCGGCCAAGCGCGGCCATGACGAATCCACCGACAGTGTCGTAGGCAGTCCCTTCGGGCACCTCCAGTCCGAACGCGTCTCGCACCTCGTCGGGTCGCTGCAGGCCCGGGAAGGTCACCGAATCGCCCTTCCGGACGACGCCAGGCGAGCGCCGGTCGTGTTCGTCGGATACGTCGCCGATGAGTTCCTCGACGAGGTCTTCGAGAGTAGCGACGCCGGCGGTCCCGCCGTATTCGTCGACGACGACGGCGAGCTGGAATCCGCGCTCACGAAGTGCGCCCATGAGGGAATCCAGCGGCATCGTCTCTGGCACACGAAGCGGCTCAACCGCGAGGGCTTGCGCCGGGACGTCCGCTCGGCGTGCACTCGGAACCGCCACGGCGTTCTTGATGTGGACGACGCCAATGACATCGTCAATGTCCTCGCCGATGACGGGAAAGCGAGACAGTCCAGTGCGCCTCGCGAGCGCGATGATGTCCTCCGCGCTCTCTCCAGCTTCGACGACCTCGAGCCGGGGGCGCGGCGTCATGACGTCGAGCGCGTTGAGCCTGCTGAATCGCAGCGTGCGATCGAGCAACGACGCGGTGTCGTGTTCGAGCAAGCCCTCTTGAGCAGAGCGTCGGACGAGCGAGGCCAATTCCTCCGCCGACCGCGCGGCCGAAAGTTCCTCTTGCGGTTCGATTCCCATCCCCGTCAGGATGCGGTTCGCGCTGCCGTTGAGCAGGCCAATAGCCGGCTTGAACAGCGTCGAAAAGCCGACCTGGAACGGCAGGACGATGCGCGCCGTGGCGAGCGGCACGGCGAGCGCGAAGTTCTTGGGCACGAGTTCGCCAAGCACCATTGATCCCAGCGTCGCGATGGTGACCGCCAGGATGGGGGCGAGCCAACGCTCGACGCCCGAGCTCACGCCAATGGCAGCGAGCGGAGCCGAAAGCATCGAGCTCAGCGCAGGTTCAAGGGTGAAACCGGCCAACAGCGTGGTCAGCGTGATTCCGAGCTGAGCACTCGAGAGGTGTGTTGAGGTGTGCTTGAGCGCGTCGATCGTGAGCCCGAGCCGCCGCTCGCCTCGCTCGCGCCGAGCTTCGAGCTCCGGTCGATCGAGATTGACGATGGCAAACTCGCTTGCCACGAACAGGCCGGTGCCTACGGTGAGGAGCACGCCGAACGAGAGAAGAACCCACTCGTTCACGAGCGAACCCCCCGGTTGGTGCTATGCGCAGGCTCCATGATGGTCCGAGTATACCGAGGCCGGCTACCAGGAGACCGGGAGCGCTTTGCCCTCTTCATAGCCGGCGGCGGACTGGATGCCCACGCGTGCTCGAGCGTGGAACTCTGTCACCGTTTGCGCGCCGGCGTAGGTGAAGGAGGACCGGACGCCCGCGGTAATCATGTCGAGCAAATCGTCGAGCGTCGGGCGGAGCGGATCGAGGTAAATCGAACTTGAGGAGATGCCCTCGGCGTAGAGCTCCTTGCGTTCCCGCTCGAACGGGTCAAGGGCTGCGAACCGAGCACGCACCGCCTTGGTTGAGGCCATGCCCCAGCTTTCCTTGTAGAGGGCGCCCGCGGCGTCGCGCCGGACCACGCCCGGAGCCTCCACGGTGCCGGCAAACCAGGAGCCGATCATGACCGCCGAGCTTCCCGCGGCGAGCGCGAGCGCAACATCGCGGGGGTAGCGCACTCCGCCGTCCGCCCAGACGTGGGCGCCAAGTTCGCGCGCGGTCTCGGCCGCGTCGAGCACCGCAGAGAACTGCGGACGTCCGACGGCGGTCATCATGCGCGTGGTGCACATCGCGCCCGGACCAACTCCGACTTTCAGAATGTTTGCGCCGGCGGCGACGAGATCCCGGGCGGCATCTGAGGTGACGATGTTGCCGGCGACGATGGGGACGCCGAGGTCGAGCGCCGCGACCGTTTCAAGTGCGCGAACCATGGCCTCTTGATGGCCGTGCGCGGTGTCCATGACGAGCACGTCAACTCCCGCATCAACGAGTGCTCGCGCTCGCGTCGCAACGTCGGCGTTGACACCGATGGCGACCGCGACGCGCAGTCGACCCTGGGCATCGACGGCAGGTTCGAAGACGGTGTTGCGCAGCGCGCTCTTGCGCGACAAAGCTCCAACGATTCGGCCGTCGGCGACCACGGGGGCGCTCGTCACTCCGGCGGCGTAGAGCGCGTCGAAGGCGCCGCGCCCACGATCAATGTTCGAAGCGTCCAGCGTGAAGGATGCGGCACCGGTGAGTTCGGCGATGGTTGCGTCCGCGCTGGCATGCTCGAGAGCTGCGGCGTCGAGCAATCCGGCGCGGCTTTGGATTGTCACGCCGGCAATTGGCGGGACGAGCTCGCGCGCGTCGGCCACGGTGGCGTCCTCGTCCAACACGAAGGGCGTGTCCCAGAGCGGCGATTGTGCCTTCACCCAAGCAACGGCCTGCAGCGTGTCGTCGAGGGACAAATCCTGAGGCAGAACGCCGAGTCCTCCACGCCGAGCGAGAGCGGCCGCCAAGCGCGGCCCGGTCACCGAGTTCATGTTCGCGCTCACGAGCGGGATCGTCATGCCGGTGTTGTCCGGCGTGCTCAGATTGACATCGAAACGGCTCTTAACTCCGGAACGCGACGGTACCAAAAAGACGTCGCTATAGGTCAAATCATGGCGAGCGTGCGCGTTCGTGAACTCCATGTTTCTCAACGCTACCGGTCAATCGATACCGATGGTCGAGAAAACCGGCCCGCAGAACGCAAAATGGCCGGAATGGCTCGGGCGGTGGGTCTAGGCTTGAGGCGGCGGTTTGCCAGGATGCGGCCGCTATTCCTCGCGCGAAAACCAATCAAGGTAGAGAGTGGGCCAAGCGGTGAGCACCCAGAGCGGTACGGGTTCAGACGAAATGTACGGAGCCAATGAATGGCTCGTTGAGGAGATGTTCTCCCAATGGCAAATCGATAAGAACGCGGTCGACCAGTCCTGGTGGCCCATCCTCGAGCAGTACGCCACGTCGAAGTCTGCTCCTGCCACGCCTGAACCTGTCGCGTCGAGCGGAGCTGCACCTGCCGCCGCGGAGCCAACACCGACCGCAGCCGCCGTGCCCGCGAGCACCGAGGGCGTCAAGGCTCAGCACCAGGCTGTCACGACGACCATGCCAGCCCGCCCGGAACCCGTTCCCGCTGAAGCACCCGTCGCCACGAGCCCGGTCGTTCCCGGCGAGGCCCTCGAAGACGAAATCGTCACGCTCAAGGGCATGCCGAAGACGCTCGCGGCCAACATGGATGCCAGCCTGAGCGTTCCCACCGCGACGAGCGTCCGAACCGTGCCGGCAAAGCTCCTCATTGACAACCGCATCGTCATCAACAATCACCTCACGCGGGCGCGCGGCGGCAAGGTGTCGTTCACGCACCTCATCGGCTGGGCACTCGTTCGCGCCCTCAAGATGTTCCCGAGCCAAAACGTCTACTACGACGAGGTCGATGGCAAGCCCTCGCTTGTCAAGCCGGCTCACATCGGTCTCGGCATCGCCATCGACCTCCCCAAGCCCGACGGCACGCGTGCCCTCATGGTTCCTGCAATCAAGCAGGTCGAGTCGCTGGGCTTCAACGAGTACCTCATCGCCTACGAAGACCTGGTTCAGCGAGCTCGCGCCGGCAAGCTCGGCGCAGACGACTTCAAGGGTGCAACGATCTCCCTCACCAACCCCGGCGGCATCGGAACGGTGCACTCGGTCCCGCGGCTCATGAGGGGACAGGGCTGCATCATTGGCGCCGGTGCCCTCGACTACCCGGCCGAGTTCCAGGGTGCGAGCGAATCGACCCTCGCAGACCTCGCCATCTCGAAGACCATCACTCTCACGAGCACCTACGATCACCGCGTCATTCAGGGTGCCGGTTCGGGTGAGTTCCTGAAGATTGTGCACGAGCTCCTCACGGGCCAGCACTCCTTCTACGAGGACATCTTTACCGAGCTGCGCATCCCCTACGCCCCGATCAAGTGGGCAAGCGACGTCGCGATTGACACCGCGGAACTCGTCGACAAGAGCGCTCGCGTCCAAGAACTCATCAACGCGTATCGCGTCCGCGGCCACATCATGGCCGACATTGACCCGCTCGAGTATCGCCAACGCTCGCACCCCGACCTGGAAATCGAAACCCACGGTCTCACGTTCTGGGACCTCGACCGGAAGTTCGTCACCGGCGGCTTCGGCCAAAAGCGCACCATGAAGTTGCGCGAGATTCTGGGCGTTCTCCGCGACTCGTACTGCCGCACGGTCGGAATCGAGTACATGCACATTCAGGATCCGGCGCAGCGTCGATGGATCCAGGAAAAGGTCGAGCGCAAGTACGAGAAGCCCACCAAGGAAGAGCAACTGCGCATCCTGCGCAAGCTCAACGAGGCCGAAGCCTTCGAGACCTTCCTCCAAACGAAGTACGTCGGCCAAAAGCGCTTCTCGCTCGAGGGCTCTGAATCGACCATCGCTTTCCTCGATGGCGTCCTGCAGTCGGCAGCGAAGGCCGGCCTGGAGGAGGCCGCGATTGGCATGGCCCACCGTGGTCGTCTCAACGTGTTGTCAAACATTGCCGGCAAGACCTACGGCCAAATTTTCCGTGAGTTTGAGGGCACTGGCCCCGGCACGGGAACCTCGGGTGACGTCAAGTACCACCTCGGCACGGAGGGCACATTCACTGCCGAAACCGGCGAACAGATTCCGGTTTCTCTCGCCGCAAACCCTTCGCACCTGGAGACCGTGAACGGCGTGCTCGAGGGTATTGTTCGTGCCAAGCAGGACCGCATGGGCGTGGGCATCTACTCGGTGCTCCCGATCCTCATCCACGGGGATGCTGCGTTTGCCGGCCAGGGTGTGGTCTACGAGACGCTGCAACTCTCGCAACTGCGCGGGTACAAGACGGGTGGCACGATCCACCTCATCATCAATAACCAGGTCGGCTTCACGACGTTGCCTCATGACTCGCGTTCGACGATCTACGCAACCGACGTCGCCAAGACCATCCAGGCCCCGATTTTCCACGTCAACGGCGATGACCCCGAGGCCGTCGTGCGCGTCGCAGAGCTCGCCTTCGAGTACCGCGAGGCGTTCAATCGCGATGTCGTCATCGACCTCGTCAGCTACCGCCGTCGCGGCCACAATGAGGGCGATGACCCCTCGATGACCCAGCCGCTCATGTACAACCTCATCGAGGCGAAGCGGTCGGTGCGCAAGCTGTACACCGAGGCACTCGTCGGCCGAGGCGACATTACCGAGGCCGAATACGAAGCCGCATCTGCGGACTTCCAAGACCGTCTCGAGCGCGCCTTCGCGGAAACCCACGAGGCAGAATCTGCCGCGAACCCGATCATTACCGAGGCGAACAAGCCGCAGCTCGCGGGAGAACCGGTTGCCACCGCTGTTCCGAAGGAAGTTATCGAGCTCATCGGTGACGCCTACGCGAACAAGCCGGCCGGATTCACAGTGCACCCGAAGCTGCAACAGCTCATCGAGAAGCGCGTCGACATGAGCCGGAACGGCCAGATTGACTGGGGCTTCGGCGAGATTCTCGCGCTCGGCTCGCTCTTGCTCGAGCAGACCCCCGTGCGCTTTGCCGGCCAGGACGCCCGTCGCGGCACCTTCGTGCAGCGCCATGCGGTGTTCCACGACCGGGTCAACGGCCAAGAGTGGCTCCCGCTCGTGAACCTGAGCGAAAACCAGGGCCGGTTCTGGATTTACGACTCGCTGCTCAGCGAATACGCCGCACTCGCCTTCGAGTACGGGTACTCCGTAGAGCGCGAGGACGCCCTCGTGCTCTGGGAAGCACAGTTCGGCGATTTCGCCAACGGTGCCCAATCGGTCATTGACGAGTACCTCTCCTCCGCCGAGCAGAAGTGGGGCCAGCACTCGAGTGTGGTCATGCTTCTGCCGCACGGCTATGAGGGCCAGGGTCCCGACCACTCGAGCGCTCGAATCGAACGGTACCTGCAGCTCTGCGCCGAAAACAACATGACGGTCGCACGGCCGTCGACGCCGGCGAGCTACTTCCACCTGCTGCGGCGACAGGCCTATCAACGCCCGCGCCGTCCGCTCGTCGTATTCACTCCGAAGGCGATGCTGCGTTTGCGCGGAGCAACGAGCGAGGTTGCCGATTTCACCACGGGCACCTTCCAGCCGGTCATTGATGACGCTCGCGTCACCGACCCGTCGAAGATTACGCGCGTGGTGCAGTGCTCGGGCAAGATCTATTACGACCTGCTCGCGGAGCTCGAAAAGAATCCCGACCCGAGTATCGCCCTCGTCCGCGTCGAGCAGCTCTACCCGCTGCCGGCCGCCGAACTTCGTGCCATCGCGGAGAAGTACAGCAACGCGACGCTCGTCTGGGCTCAGGACGAGCCGGAGAATCAGGGCGTATGGCCGTACTTCATCATCGAGACGAACAAGCTCGGTCCGGTTCCGGTGAATGTCGCCTCGCGTCCCGCCTCGGCGTCCCCGGCCGTCGGCTCGGCGAAGCGTCACGCCGAAGAGCAGGCAGACTTGATCCGGCGGGCGCTCGGCCGCTAGCCGATGGGCACACTGGCGCTCTCGAGCACCATGTGAGCGTGCCCAGCGCTCGCGAGCGTCGAGCCCGCTAGAGCGCGTCGGCGACCGTCGCGCGCGCCTGTCCTGAAGGGCAGGACTCGTCGCAACTGCACACGCCGCCCTGATGGCCGCATGCGCACGCAACGGACGCGCCCGGGTGGGCTGCCTGAATCACTCGCAGCCGGCTCAAGACTTGGCCGCGAAGTGTCTGTGGAGCGACCGCATCTTCCTTGCAGGCGCGCTCGACGACATCGGTGAGCACCCGCCCAATCTGATGCTCGTCGGCGCACTCCGGACAATTGGCGATGTGTGCGCGAATGTCTGCGGCGTCCTCGCTGCAGAGTTCGTTGTGGAGATACTCCTCGAGCTCGCGTCGGGCCTTGTCGCAACCGCAATCCATCATGCTCCCGTTCCCTTCTCCGTCACCGTGAATCCTTGCTCGCGCGCATACTCTCGCAGCGACTCGCGCAGGAGCCGTCGTCCGCGGTGGAGCCGACTCATGACCGTGCCAATCGGAGTGCCCATCATGTCGGCGATCTCCTGGTACGTAAAACCTTCAACATCCGCGTAATAGACGACCATGCGGAAATCCTCCGACAGGGCGCCGAGTGCATCCTTCACGACCGATGCCGGCATCCGATCGAAGGCTTCAACCTCTGCCGACTTCGAACTCGTCGCCGACATTGATTCCGCACCACCGAGCTGCCAGTCCTCGAGGTCCTCGACCACCTGGGTGTGAGGTTGGTGCTGCCGCTTACGGTAGCCGTTGATGTAGGTGTTGGTCAGAATGCGGTAGAGCCACGCCTTCAGGTTGGTTCCCTGCTCGAATCGATCGAAAGCGGCGAACGCTTTCGCGAATGTCTCTTGAACGAGGTCCTCGGCGTCGGCCGGATTTCGGGTCATGCGCAGCGCCGCACCGTACAGCGGGTCGAGGAACTCGAGCGCCTGCGATTCAAACAGGTCGGCGCGTCTGCGACGTTCGTCTGCCTCACCCACAGTGCCCCATCTTAGGGCGCGGTCGCGAGGGCGCTCGGGTGACAGAGTCGAGAGTGTGGGCACTACCCTAGAAACCGATGCCCGTTCAGCGATATTCCCAACCGCAGTTCAACCCGTACGGCGACGACGCGCCGCTGGGTGAGCCGCCCACGTGGGCTGCGCCGCATCACCCCTCGGCCGTGAATGCCGTCGTCGATCTTCCCGGCTCAAAATCGCTGACAAACCGGGAACTCATCCTGTCGGCGCTCGCCACCGAGCCCTCGCTCGTTCGCTTTCCAATGCACGCGAGAGATAGCGCCCTCATGATCGAGGCGCTCCGCAACCTGGGCGTCACCATCGACGAGGTCGCCGGCGAATCACCGTTCGGTCCCGACCTCCTCGTGACACCTCCCGAGGAGCTGATCGGCTCGACGTCCATCGACTGCGGACTCGCTGGAAACGTGATGCGCTTTGCCCCGCTCGTGGCCGCCCTTGCCCTCGGACCCACGACGTTCGACGGTGACGCGTACGCACGCAAGCGGCCGATGAGCGGCACGATTGCGGCGCTTCGCGCGCTCGGGGTCGACATCGCTGCCGACCACCACAACGCACTGCCGTTCACGGTGCACGGAACCGGTCAGGTTCGCGGTGGCATCGTCGAGATTGATGCGTCGGCCTCGAGCCAGTTTGTTTCGGGTGTGCTCATGGCGGCGCCGCGATTCGTTGACGGAGTCGACCTCCGACACGTCGGGGAACGTCTGCCGAGCATGCCGCACATCGAGATGACCATCGCGGCACTGGCGGCCCGCGGGGTGCGAGTCGACACCCCCGTACCCGGTCGCTGGGTGGTCGCACCACAGCCAATCGCCGGCCGCACCGTCGTCATCGAACCAGACCTGTCGAACGCCGGCCCATTCTTGGCGGCCGCCGTCGCGACGGCCGGAAGCGTGACCGTTCGCAACTGGCCAACCTCGACGACGCAGGTGGGCGACGACCTGTTGCGTTACCTCCCGCTCTTTGGCGCCACGGTTGAGCGCATCGGCTCCGACGTCCGGGTCACCGGCGGTCCCGAGGTGCTGCCGGTGACCCTCGATCTGCACACCGGCGGCGAGCTCGCTCCGCCGCTCGTAGCTCTTGCCGCGCTTGCCACAGGAACGAGTCGGTTTACCGGCATCGGCCACATCCGGCATCACGAAACCGACCGCCTCGCCGCACTCGTCGCCGAGATTCGCGGCCTGGGCGGTGACGCGATCGAGCTTGAAGATGGCATCGAAGTGCGTGAAGGCCAGCTGCACGGCGGCCTGTGGCACGCCTATGCCGACCACCGCATGGCAACCGCGGGCGCCATCATCGGCCTTCGAGTCCCTGGCGTGGAGGTTGACGACATCGGGGCGACGAGCAAGACACTCCCCCAATTCCGCGAGCTGTGGAACGGGTTACTCGAATGAGTTGGCTCGGCGCAGACGACGAGGACGAGCGATACGACGAATCCTCCGTTCGGATTCGACCGAACCGAAAGGGCACCCGGCCGCGAACCAAGACGCGTCCGAGCCACGATGATGCCGTAACGGGAATGGTGCTCTGGGTGGACCGTGGTCGATATCACGTGCTTCTCGATGAGGGCGGACCGACCGAGCGCACCGTCATCGCAACCTCTGCGCGCGAACTCCCGCGCAAAGCGGTCGTGACAGGAGATTCGGTCGCCCTGGTTGGCGACACGAGTGGCGATGATGGCGCCCTGAGCCGAATCGTTCGCGTCGAGGAACGTTCGACGGTTCTGCGTCGCAGCGCTGACGACACCGACCAGGTCGAACGTGTCATCGTGGCGAACGCCGACCAGCTGCTCATCGTGTGCGCCGCGGCCAACCCCGAACCACGCGTGCGCCTGGTCGACCGCTACTTGCTGGCTGCCTACGACGCTGGTATCGAACCAATTCTCTGTCTCACCAAGACCGACCTCGCAGACCCGAGCGCATTTCTCGAACACTTCGCCGCCCTCGACATCCCCGTGTTCACCCACCGGAGCGACGACGAACCGCACTCGAAGCTTGTGTCGGCTCTCATGGGACACCGAACGGTCTTCGTCGGTCATTCCGGTGTCGGGAAATCGACGCTCGTCAACGCGCTCGTCCCGGACGCCGGACGCGCTACGGGCGCCGTCAACGAAGTCACCGGTCGCGGACGCCACACCTCATCGTCTTCGCTCACCCTCCGCGTCGGACGTGGGCAGGAGCACGGTTGGATCATTGACACTCCGGGCATTCGATCGTTCGGCCTCGGCCACGTCGACCCGTCGCACCTTCTCGACGCGTTCGCCGATCTGGCCGACCTCGCGCCGGAATGCCCGCGAGGATGCACCCATGCAGCCGAAGCTCCCGACTGCGAAATCCAGGCGGCTGTCGATCGAGCGCTCGCCAACGGCGGCAACCCCGTGCTTGCCACTCGCCTCGACTCATTTCACCGACTCATCGCGACTTTCTCCCACGACTAGCCGCTCGCTACACTGGCGGCATGACGACGCTTACCCCCGGCACCACCGCTCCCGAATTTACGTTGAACGACGCGACCGGAACCCCGGTGTCGCTGAGCTCGTTTCGCGGCGACAAGGTCATCGTGTACTTCTACCCGGCGGCCATGACTCCGGGTTGCACGACCCAGGCCTGCGACTTCCGCGACAATCTCGCATCCTTGCAGGGCGCCGGCTATCGCGTGCTCGGCATCTCGAAGGACCCGGTGACCGAGCTGGCCAAGTTCGTCGAGCGTGATGCGCTCACTTTCCCGCTGCTCTCCGACGAAGACCACGCGGTTCAAGAAGCGTATGGCGCCTGGGGCGAGAAGAAGCTCTACGGCAAGCCCGTGGTTGGCTCAATCCGCTCGACCTTCGTGATCGACGAGCATGGCGTCATCGAGCACGCGCTCTACAACGTCAAGGCGACGGGGCACGTTGCCTCGCTGCGCAAGAAGCTCGGTCTCGACTAGTCCTCGAGTCGAAACATCGAGCGCCCGGTTCGTGAAACGACGATTCCGAAGGCAAGCGCTGCGGGGATAAACAGGGCCAGCGCAATCGTTCCGTTAGCGTTGGCTCCCTGACTTGCGCCGAAGGCGATCGCCGTTTGCAGCACCTGCCAGGTGATGGTGGAGCCGCGAGACCAGCGGATGCGCCGCGCCAAGGCAATCGCGGTGGCAGAAATCCAGAGCGCGAGCACGCCGACCAGGACGATGAGCGCCAGGGCGCTCGAGAGCGAGTCCGGACGTGCCGTTCCGAGCTCGAAGACGAGCCAAGCGAAGCCCAACCAGAGCCCGAGTGCTTCGGCGGCCACCACGAATACGAGGACTCGGTGAGCAGCCCGCGCCCGCGAGCTCGGTTCGCCGGGTTGTGACGACGGAGTGTGCAGATCAGACATACCTTCGTGGTTCCCTTGATTCTCGGCCTCGCCCATGGGAGCATAGTGTCGGCCAGCTTGCATGCTCACAGGGTCGTGAGCCGATCGCTCGATCATCATCTCATGACCTGGCCGTGCACTCTGCGCCGCAGGGTGCGGCATATCAAGGAGCAAAGTCATGGATTGGCGCGACAAGGCCGCTTGCCTCACCGCAGACCCCGAACTGTTCTTCCCAGTCGGGAACACCGGTCCGGCCGTCGACCAAATCGAAAAGGCCAAGGCTGTCTGCGCCCGGTGTACGGTCACCGAAATCTGCTTGCAGTACGCTCTCGAATCCGGCCAGGACTCGGGTGTTTGGGGTGGCTTGAGCGAGGATGAGCGCCGCGCTCTCAAGCGCCGTGCCGCCCGCGCTCGACGCGCAGGCTAGTCGGGCAGGTTCGTCGCGCGCGCTCGACGCGCGAGCTAGTCGAGCTTCATCCAGCGCAACGGGATTCGGATATCGACGTCCGTTCCAGCTCCGGGTGCGCTCGACCAGGCAATCGTTCCGCTCAGTTCACCCTGGATGAGCGTGCGCACAATCTGCGTACCCAGCCCCTCGCCAACGACCCCGTCGGTGAGACCGAGCCCGGAGTCGTGCACGCGAATCGCGAGCGCCTCCTCGCCACGTTCCGCGGTCACATCCACGGTGCCAGACTGCCCCTTGAGCCCGTGTTCGACGGCGTTCGCCACCAATTCGGTGAGCGCAACCGCCAAGGGCGTCGCATAGCTCGACGGCAACACGCCAAAGAGTCCCGATTTCCTGGTGTGGGCCGTCGAGTTATGAGCCGATGCCACCTCCGCAGCGAGCATCAGCACCCGATCGAAGACGTCGTCGAAGTCGACGTTCTGACTCAATCCGGATGAAAGCGTGTCGTGCACGAGCGCAATCGCCTCCACGCGACGCATGGCCTGACCGAGGGCATCGCTCGCTTCGGGAGTGGTCGCCCGGCGAGCTTGGATGCGCAACAGGGACGCAACCGTCTGGAGGTTGTTCTTCACACGGTGGTGAATCTCCCGGATGGTGGCATCCTTGGTGAGCAGTTCCTGCTCTTGCTGTCGCAGTTCGGTGACGTCACGGCAGAGGATGACAGCACCGGTTCTGGCGGCCCCCGCGCGCAACGGAATCGCTCGGAGAGATACCGAAACACCGCGCGCCTCGATGTCCGTACGCCACGGCGCACGACCCGTCACGACGAGCGGGAGGGACTCATCGACGACGTGCGCGCCCTCGAGAACCCGCGTTGTGACCTCGGCGAGGGATTGGCCCTCGAGTTCCTCGGCCACACCCATGCGGTTAAACGCTGACATCGCGTTCGGACTTGCAAACGTGACGATGCCGTCGACGTCGAGACGAATCATGCCGTCCGAAGCGCGGGGCGCGCCCCGACGCTGACCGGTCGGCGCTCCGAGGTCGGGGAAGTCGCCGTTTGAGATCATGCCGAATAGCTCGCTCACGGCCTCGTTCGATGCCAGCTCCTGGCGGCTCGGTGTGCGCGTCTGACCGAGGTTCATGTGCCGCGTGAGCACCGCAATCGGTCCGAACAGCTCGCCCGAGCCCTCCGCGCGCCGCCGAACCGGAACGGCACTCACGCGCGTCGGAATCTCCTCGTACCAGTCCAGCGCCGAGCTGTCGACAATGTCGCCGGAATCGTAGGCCGCCGACACCAAATCGCTCCAACCGTCCGGAACCGTCGTTCCGACAAAGTCGCGGTAGAACAGGGTCGCCGCACTCGACGGGCGGGCAAGAGCAACCGCGACGAACTGTCCGTCAGAGTTGGGCACCCACAGGACCAGGTCTGCAAACGCCAAATCGGCCAGGAGCGGGAGGTCTCGAACAAGGAGCTGCAGCCAATACACATCGTCTTGGGAGCGCTCGGGACGCGACAGGACAACGTCGCTCAGGGTGGCCATGCTCCTATCGTATGGCGTGAGATGTCGGCTCTCCCGCCACTGCGGAGCCACCCAAGAGCTCGCCAGCAAGCTCCGCCGCAAGTTCACGGATGGCGTGCCGTAGAGACGACTTCGCAGCCGCCACCGCGAGCGGTTGTCCTGCGCGCATGGTCGCATCCGCCGCCTGGTGATCGCGAGGGAGCAACGCCATCGGATGCACCCCGATAAAGTCTCGGCAGGCGCGGTTGATCTGGGCAGCCGAATCCAGGCCGAGAGCGCCGCGACGCACGTGAGAGACCACGAGTTCGCGACGTGCCGTCGTCACCTCCGCCCAGGCCGGCCAAGCGCGTACGAGCCGAGCAAGGCTGATGGGATTGCCCGCGCCGCAACCGATGAGCAGGGTTGCCGCACTTGCCGCGGCCTCCGCGGCGCTCGTTCGTCGTGGGGCGAGTGGATCCAAGAGGGCAATTTCGTCGCGGGGAGCATGCGATCCGAGGTCGACAACCACCATGTCGGCGTTGCGTCGGACGGCGTCGAGAACCCGGCCGATTCGAGCTGCGGAGAGCTCCGCCCACCGCCCCGTTGCGCTCAAACCACCGAGCAATCGGACGCCGTACGGCGTATCGACACAGAGTCGCGCAATCTCCGCCGGCGTGAGCTCGCCCATCTCAGCGAGACGAGCCGCGGCGACGACTCCGGGTACGTCTGGGGTTGCGCCGAACATCGCCACAAGCGCGGGTGCCCAACAGTCGAGGTCGATGAGCACCACCCGCCGCCGTTCGTTGCGGCGTCCGCGTGCGCCTCCCCGTTGCGGACCGAGGGCGAGTTCCACGGCGAGGTTTGCAGCGAGCGTGGAGGCCCCCGGGGCTCCGGGTGCGCCCCACACTGCGACCAAGGGCGCCGCTGAAGCCTGTGCGCCCGGCGTGGGAACAACACCGTGGGCGACGGCAGCGGGAAGTGCGTCCGCCAACTCACTTTCACGGACGGTGACGACCCCCGACGGAAGAAGCCCATGGTCAGTGAACTGGTCTCGGACGATGGCAATGAGTCGGATGCCCGCCGCATCACATCTGGCCTGGGCTTCGGGGCGGGCGCGAAGTGATGCGGCCGAGACCACAACACACTCGATTCCGCGCGAATCGGCCCCAATCGCATCGATGCCGGGGAGCGTCACGACGACATGCCCGAGCAGCTCCAACCAATGCGCGATGTCGACGAGTTCGCTCGGCTCGAGCAGTCCAACCCGACTCACGAGCGTCCTGACCCCACGATGAGGCTGAATTGCAGTCCTTCCGACTGCGCTTGAAGCAGGTTCGACAGACTGTCCCGGGGCATACGGATTTCGACGCTCGAAGTCGAACTCGAGGCGAACCCCGAGCCGGTGGTGATTCGAACCACCTCTGCCTGGTCGGTGACAACGAACGGCACAACCACGCTGTCGGACCGAAGCGACGGCTGCGAGCTTGCCCAAACTTCGACCGTCTTGCCGACGCTCACCCCCTCAGGTAGCACCGCGGAAATGGTGAGCACCGTGCCGACCCGTTCGTCCGAAGGGTCGGCTTCGAGCGCGGAACGCGGAACGAGCTCACCGGGAAAGAGCGGTCGCTTCAACACAAACGTCGTCGGGTCGGCGGCCCCCTCAAGATAGTTCGCCCGTGACGACCCAAGTTCGAGTGACATCAGACGGACATCGTCACGAGACAGCTTCTGGCCACTCGCAACCGGATGCAAAACGATCCATACGGGCGTAGCGACGGTTGAAGCGTTCACATAACTCACGACCCCCACGATTGAGGCCACCGCGAGGCCGATGCCCACGACGAACCTCATGTCGATGCGAGCCAGCCTGGCTCCACCCATTTTTCGTCCCACGACCGCTCCTCACACGCAAAGCCACCATTGTGAAAACGGCACATGCCGTGCCGCCTAGTTATCCACATGAGAGGAACTCAGGCACTCGAGAAGGCCGCGACGAATAATCGAGGGCATGCCTCATGAGATTGGGCGACTCCTCACCGTCGCAGACGTCGCGGACATTCTGAACCTGTCCATCGCTGAGGTCACCGCGCTTATCGCCGACGGCGAACTCCCAGCCATCCGAATCAGCTCGGGAATGTGGCGAATCGAACGAGAAGTGCTTCGCGGGTACATCGACGGCAAATACGAAGAGAGTCGAAGGGCAGCGCTCTGGGTGCAGGCCGCGTTCGTTGATCTCCCCGAAATCACCAGCGGCTCAACCGCCTCAATCCGGCAGGAACTCGACCCACCCGATTGAGCACAAGGCGATGACAATCGGCTCCCCCGTCTCGCGCGTGAGTTCCAGGTAATCCGCCCCGACATGGTGCACCCGACCGGTGAAGTCGCTCGAGTCGAGCATGAGACGCACCAGCGAACGCCGGCGACCAATCTCGGCCAATACCCCGCGGAACCGCGGAGCAACCGAATCTGGCGGCTCTGACGGCGATCGCACGTCGACTTCCAACCAGTCCACCCGCGCCGTCTGCGCAACGAATTCGACATCGCCGTGCGCGGTGGCTCGAAACCATTCCGGCGCCACCTCGACGATGAACCATTCGAGGGTCCCCCACCCGGCGATCCCGAGGCGAATTGTGCGCCCAACAACACTCGTCAAGACCGCCGGAATGGAGTGATTCCAGAGCTCATTGCGGGCCAATTCTCCTGCGGAAAAATCGGGGAAATCTTGAGGTTTCACCACCGTATTGTGAAGCCCAGCTCAAGGTTCCATAAGGGTTTGTCCACACGGGGTCAACCCGCTTGCCGAACCATTTTCCCCACGCTTACCGTGCCATAACTCGACGAGTTTCTGAACGCTGGGAGAACACCATGAGCGCACTAACCGCCCTGACTCTCGAAGAAGTTGACGCGCTGCGTAATGTACCCGCAGCACACACCGACGAATTCTTCGCCCCACAGCCATCCCGGCGTGACGAACTCCCCAACCCCGAACCACTCTTGGTGAACCTCACCCGCTGCGTCGTCGAGATCCTCGCCGGCGCCCGCGACCTCGAACAAATCGCCCGCTGGGTGAGCGACGAAGTTTTCCGCCACCTCCTCAAGCGAGTCATCCTCGCCGAACGCAGCCGCCGAGTCCGCGGCGAAACCGTCGTCCGGCCATCCTTCAGCATCGGAAACGTTCGCATCTTTGAACCCCGTGACGGCGCCATCGAGGCGGTCATTATGGTGCACTCGCGAGTGCGCACTCGCGCCGTGGCCATCCGACTTGAAGGCCTGGACAAGCGCTGGCGAGCCACCGCCATCAGCGTTCTCTAGTCCACATCGCACAGCGCCCCGTCACCCCGTGATGGGGCGCTGTGGTTGCTGTCGCTATGCCTCGCCGTCGCGGAACCCCACGGTTCGCCTTCGGGCGTGCTGTCGCTACGCCTCGCCGTCGAACATACTCGTGACCGAACCGTCCTCGAATACCTCTTGGATTGCGCGAGCGATGAGGGGAGCAATGGGAAGGACCGTCAGGCCAGCGAAGCGACGCTCGTCCGGGAGCGGAATCGTGTCCGTCACAACGACCTCGTCGATAGCCTCGCTCTGCAATCGAGTGACCGCCTCACCGCTGAACACGGCGTGCGTCGCCGCCACGACAACGCGCTCTGCACCGTTTGCCTTGAGCGCCTCGGCTGCCTTCACGATGGTCCCACCGGTGTCGATCATGTCATCGACAATGAGGCACACTCGGCCCGAAACGTCACCAACAATCTCGTGGACGCTCACCTGATTTGCCACCTTCGGATCACGACGCTTGTGAATGATCGCGAGCGGTGCACCCAGCTTGTTGCTCCAGCGATCCGCAACGCGGACACGGCCCATATCGGGAGACACCACCGTAAGGTTCGGCACGTTCGAGAAGTGGTTCAGGAAGTAATCGATGAGCACCGGCTGGGCAAACAAGTGGTCCACCGGGCCGTCGAAGAAGCCCTGAATCTGCGCTGCGTGAAGATCGACACTCATGATGCGATCCGCGCCCGCAGTGTGGAGCAAGTCCGCAACCAGTCGCGCACTGATGGGCTCGCGACCCCGGCCCTTCTTGTCCTGACGGGCGTACGGGTAATACGGGACGACCGCGGTGATGCGCTTCGCCGAGGCGCGCTTCAAGGCGTCGACGATGAGCAGCAACTCCATGAGGGACTCGTTCATGCCGGCACCGAACGACTGCATAACGAACACGTCGCAACCGCGGACACTGACCTCGGGACGGGCATAGATCTCGCCGCTGGCAAAGGTGCGCAACTCAATCGGTGCGAGCTCGGTACCGAGAGCGGCACTCACCTCGTGAGCCAGTTCCGGATGGGAGCGACCACTCACCACGACGAGACGCTTGCGCGTCTTGAGCTCGATGCCGGGCGCGATGTCGTGCGCGCGATCCAGATCGATGGTCTTGCTCTTGACCGGGTTACTGGCCATTGTGCGCCCGTTCTGCAGCTGCCGCTGCCTCGGAGCCGGGGCGATGCTTCTCGACCCAGCCCTCAATGTTGCGTTGGGGGGCAACGGTGACTGCGAGCGCGCCCGCGGGAACATCGTTGCGAACGACCGTGCCGGCCGCCGTGTACACGCCGTCTGCGATGGAAACCGGCGCGACAAACACGCCGTGCGAACCGGTTCGCACATGCGATCCGACCACCGAATGGTGTTTGGCAACACCGTCGTAGTTGGCGAAAATCGACCCTGCGCCAATGTTGCTGTGCTCACCGATGGTGGCGTCACCGACATAGGACAGGTGCGGGACTTTGCTTCCGAGACCGATCGAGGCGTTCTTCGTCTCGACGAACGCTCCGATTTTGCCGTCGGCTCCGAGCACGGTTCCGGGGCGCAGATATGAGAACGGGCCCACCTCGGCTCCCGCTCCAATCACCGCGAGGGTCGCGTCGGTGCGCTTGACCGTGGCACCAGCGCCCACCTCGGTGTCGACGAGCGTGGTGTCGGGGCCGATGACAGCGCCCGATGCGATCGTGGTAGCGCCGCGCAACTGCGTGCCGGGCAAGATGGTGACGTCTGGCTCGATGGTCACGTTGCGATCGATCCACACCGAACTGGAGTCGTTGATGGTGACTCCGGCGCGCTGCCAACCGCGAAGGATGAGTGAGTTGAGACGTTCGGCCGTCTCAGCGAGCTGGACCCGGTCGTTGACGCCGGCAACCATCCACGCCTCAGCCACCGGAATGGCCGCGACGGAAGCGCCGGACTCACGCAGAATGGCAATCACGTCGGTGAGGTACTTCTCGCCCTGCGCGTTGTGTTGGTCGAGGTGCGCGAGAGCATCCCGGAGATCCGTCGACCGGAACACGTAGACGCCGGCATTGATTTCGCGAAGCTCTCGCTCTGCGGCCGAGGCGTCGGCGTGCTCGACGATTCGAGCAAACGCACCCGAGCCGTCCCGGACGATGCGGCCATAGCCGGCGGCGTCATCGAATTCGGCGGACAGCACCGTGGCGACACGGCCCTCCTCGCGGTGTCGAGCAATCAACTCGGCGAGGGTCACGGCATCGAGGAGCGGTACGTCACCGTTGAGAACGAGCACGTCACCGTCAAAACCTGCCGGAAGCGCCTCGACAGCGAGTTCGACGGCGCGACCGGTGCCGGGAACCTCGTCCTGATCCACCAGAACCACGTCGGGCAGGGCTGACACAATGGCCGCCGCGACGCGATCCCGCTCGTGCCGGACGACCGCCTGGGTGACAGCGGCACCAAGCGCCTCGGCGGTTGCCAGGACGTGCGCGATGAGCGGGGCTCCCGCGAGCGGATGCAGAATCTTGGGGGTCGCGGACCGCATGCGAGTGCCTTGACCGGCAGCCAGGACGATGATGGCTAACCGCTGGTCACTCATGTGTTCTCCCGATGTTCGGTGGCTCCGCCGCCTGGATTCGAACCAAGACTTAACAGCTCCAAAGGCTGCCGTGCTGCCATTACACTACGGCGGAACGCGCCCGAAGGCGCGTCCCTAGTCTGCCATCTTTTGTTCGCCCAAGTGCGCAGGTCGATAGGCTTTCCCCAGCACGGGGACAGGCGGACGGGAGGTGGAGCGTGCCACAGCATGATGACGTCGATGGAATCGTCGCCAACTGGGTTCGCGAACGACCCGACCTCGATTTCGCACCGTTCCAAGTGTTCTCTCGGATTGGACGACTGGCGCGACGCCTCGATCGCGAGCGCAAAGCCGCATTCACCCGCTCCAACCTCGAGTCGTGGGAGTTCGACGTGCTGGCAGCACTGCGACGTTCGGGCGAGCCCTATCAGTTGTCTCCCAAGCAGCTCATGGCACAAACGTTCGTCTCGAGCGGCACGATGACCAACCGCATCGACCGCCTGGTCGGACGGCGACTCGTGCGGCGCGAGGCCGACCCAAGCGATGGCCGAAGCGTCCTCGTGACCCTGACCGAAGAGGGCAAAACCCGCGTCGATGCAGCGATTACGCGCCTCGTTGACGCGGAGACGAGCCTGCTCGAACGCCTGCCGAAATCCGAACGCAGTCGGCTTGCCGATTTGCTCCGCAAACTTGCCCTGAGCCTCGAACCGGACGCTGAGGATGACGACGACTAAGCCTCGAGGAATTCGCCGAGCTCAAGCCAGCGTTCTTCGAGCCGGCTCGTCTCCTCCTCGAGTGCACGCAACGCTTCGGCATGCGCCGCAAGTCCGGCATAATCGCTCTGGTCGTGCGCGGCGAGTCGCTCATGCGCCGCGGTAATCTCCTCGGCCAGCCGGCTGAGTTTGCGATCGATGGACGAGATCTCCTTTTCAGCGGAGCGCCGCTCGGCCCCACCGAGTGCCGACGCAGTCGCCTTCGCTGCCGAGCCTGATCCCGGAGCGGGCGACGTCGCCGGTTCGCCAACCGACGCTCGAGTGCGATCTGCGGCACGTCTCCCGGCCGCTTCGCGAGAGCGCTCGAGGTACTCGTCGATTCCTCGGGGCAAATGCCGAAGGTGCCCGTCCATCACCGCGTACTGCACATCGGTGACACGTTCCAGCAAGTAGCGGTCGTGCGAAACCACGATGAGCGTGCCGGGCCAGGAGTCGAGGAGGTCCTCCATGGCGGCAAGCATGTCGGTATCGAGGTCGTTGGTCGGCTCATCGAGAATGAGCACGTTTGGCTCATTGAGCAGAATGAGCAGGAATTGCAGCCGACGCTTCTGACCGCCGGACAGGTTTCCGATGGGTGTCGCCAGTTGCCGAGACTCGAAGCCCAGCCGTTCCAACAACTGCCCGGGACTGAACTCCTTGTCGCCCACCTGATAACTCGTGCGCTGGCGCGCAATGATGTCGCTCACCCGCTCATCCGCCCATTCGCTGAGCTCGTCAAGTTGCTGGCTCAGCACGGCAATCTTGACGGTCTTGCCCCGTTTGACCCGACCAGTTGTGGGAGCGTGCACGCCCGTGATGAGGTCGAGCAGCGTCGATTTGCCCGCACCGTTCACGCCGAGAATGCCGGCCCGCTCGCCCGGTGCAATGCGCCAGGTGACATCGCGGAGGATGTCACGGTCGGCGAATCGCATCGACACGTGCTCGAGGTCGACCACGTCTTTGCCGAGGCGCGACACCGCGAGCTGTTCGAGTGCGATCGCATTGCGGATCGGGGGCTCGTTTGCAATCAAGGCGTTTGCGGCATCGATCCGAAACTTCGGCTTCGACGTGCGTGCCGGAGCGCCGCGACGCAACCAGGCAAGTTCTTTGCGCATGAGGTTTTGGCGTTTCGACTCGATGGCTGCCGCTTGTCGATCCCGCTCCACCCGTTGCAACACGTATGCCGCGTAGCCGCCCTCGAAGGCGTCGACGATGCCGTCGTGCACCTCCCACATTGCCTGACACACCTCGTCGAGGAACCACCGGTCGTGGGTGACCACGGCGAAGGCACCCTGGCCGGCAGGCCAGCGCGTTGTGAGGTGTTCGGCAAGCCAGGCGACACCTTCGACGTCGAGATGGTTGGTGGGCTCATCCAGGAAGAGCACATCCCAATCTCCAGCCAGAAGCTGCGCGAGGGCAACCCGCCGGCGCTGCCCACCACTCAGCGAGCCGATTGTGGCGCCCCAGTCGACATCGCCAAGCAAACCCGCGAGCACGCCGCGAATACGTGCGTCTCCGGCCCACTCGTGATCCGCCCGGTCGCCAACGACGACTCGAGAAACCGTATCTGAGTCGCCAAAGGCGTCGCTCTGCTGGAGCATGCCAATCCTGGTACCGCCCCGCCGGGTGACCTGACCGGAATCCGGCTCGAGGTCGCCGGCGAGGATGCGCAACAGGGTCGACTTTCCGTCGCCGTTCCGACCGACAATGCCGATACGTTCGCCGGCGTTCAGTCCGAGGGTGACGCTCTCGAGGACACGACGGTTCGGGTACTCGAGGTGAATTGCCTCGGCACCGAGCAGATGAATGACCGCCGCCACCGCTAAGCCAGCAAATCGTCTTCGTCGGGCTCGTGCACGAAGTGTGCGCCGTGCACCGGCCCGACGACTTCGATTGCACCGAGTCCCTGCGCGCGCAGGTCTGCGACGAGCATCCGGGCGGCAATCTGGTCGGGTGCGAGAATCGCGAGCGTCGGCCCGGACCCCGAGACGAGCGTCACCATCGCATCGCGGTGCAGATTGAACTGACGCACTCGCGTCTCGAGCTCGGGGGCCAGAGAGAACGCGGCCGCTTGCAAATCATTGTGCAGCGCGTCGCGGAGGCCGGAGGCGGAACCAGACCGCAACGCGGTCATGACTTCTGGAGCAACCGCGGCCCGATCCGGGTTCGGCACGACGTGCTCGGCCCGAAGTCGATCGAGCTCGCGATACACGGCGGGTGTGGATAGTCCGGTCTCGTTTGGAACGAGCACCCAGTGGAACGTTCCCCCGGCGAGCACCGGCGTGAGTTCGTCGCCACGACCGAGCCCCAGGGCGGTTCCGCCCTGCAGTGCGAACGGAACATCGGCACCGAGCGTCGCCGCAAGCTCCCAGAGTCGCTCTTTGCCAAGCCCGACATTCCACAGCGCGTTGCAGGCGAGCAGTGTGGCCGCGGCATCTGCCGAACCGCCACCCATACCGCCGGCAATCGGGACGTGCTTCTCCACGGCGATGTGCACACCCGGCACGCCTCCCTCGCCAATGCCCCAGACGGCTCGCTGTTCCGCCGAAAGTTCGGCCGCGACGAGCCGAGCCGCACGATGTACCAGGGTGTCATCGCCGGTGAGCATCGAGGTGTCGACGGAACCGCCGTAGGTGACCGTGAATCCGCGCGCCGGCCACGCGGCAACCTCCTCGTAGAGGGAGACCGCGAGGAACACCGTCGCAAGGTCGTGATATCCGTCCTCCCGGAGTGGTCCGACGGACAGGGCCACGTTGATTTTCCCGGGGGCGCGGACACGCACCGCAATGGGGAGAGTCTGGGCCATGATGCGAGTCTAGAGAGTTCGGTCAGACCGACTGCGCGAGCCGGACAAAGTCATCGAGCGAGAGCGCCTCACCGCGAGCCTCGGGCGAGATACCGGCAGCCTCGAGCGCCGCCGTCGCACGGGCCGAATCCCCCAGGATGCTCGCGAGCGACTGACGCAACATCTTGCGTCGCTGGCCGAAGGCCGCATCGACGAGCGCGAACACGCGCTCCCGCAGAGCCTCATCGCCAATTCGGGGGCGCTGCTCGAACCGGACGAGCACCGAGTCGACGTTCGGAACGGGCCAAAAGACTTGGCGGGAGACAGTCCCGGCGACACTCCACTGACCCCACCAAGCGGCCTTGATACTCGGGACGCCATACACTTTCGAACCGGGTTCGGCGGCGATGCGGTAGCCCACCTCAGCCTGAACCATGACGAGGGCCGAACGCAGAGACGGGAACGTCTCGAGCAGGTGGAGGAGCACGGGCACCGAAACGTTGTACGGCAGGTTTGCCACCACGTGAGTCGGCGCGAACGGCAGCTCGGTGACCTCGAGGGCATCGGAGTGAATGACCGTGAGCTCGGTCCCCGGCTGAAACTGAGCCGCAGTGTCCGGCAGTCTCGCGGCCAGCCGGCCGTCGATTTCGACGGCGAGCACCCGCGCACCGGCCTCGAGCAATCCGAGCGTGAGTGAACCGAGGCCGGGCCCGATTTCGAGCACCGCATCGCCGGCAGATACCTGCGCGAGAGCCACAATCTTGCGGACCGTGTTCGCGTCGTGAACGAAGTTTTGACCGAGCTTCTTTGTCGGCGTCACATCGAGTACGGCGGCAAGACGGCGAATTTCGGCCGCTCCCAGGAGACTAGGCAACGTCGTCCTCCCATGACCCGTAGACGGCAACGGTGTTTGCGGTGAACTGCTCGGCCGCAGTGCGCTCATCGAGGCCGAGTTCGTTCGCGATGAAGCGCAGCGTGTGCGGCAACAGGTAGGGCGCGTTCGGTCGGCCACGCAGCGGAACCGGGGTGAGGAACGGTGCGTCCGTCTCGATCATGATGCGATCGAGAGGCGTGACCGCGAGGGCTTCCCGCAGTTCCGGAGCGTTCTTGAACGTGACCGTGCCGCTAAACGAGAGGTACCAGCCGCGATCGGCGGCTAGACGAGCGAGGGCGGCGTCGCCGGAAAAACAGTGGAATACCGTCCGCTCCGGAGCGCCGACACGCTCGAGCGTCTCGACGACATCCTCGTGCGCATCACGATCGTGAATCTGGAGCGCGAGATTGTGGCGCTTGGCGATGTCAATGTGTCTCTCGAAGGAGGCTCGTTGCGCGGCCTGCCCCGGCGGCTCGGTGCGGAAGAAGTCCAGTCCGGTCTCGCCGATGGCGCGCACGCGAGGGTGAGCGGCGAGGGCGGCAATTCCATCGAGGTGCGCCTCGAGCACACCGGCCTCGGCGAGGCGAGGAGCCTCGTTGGGATGGAGCGCTACCGCGGCGAGAACCCGGGCGTCGCGGGAAGCCAGCTCGGTCGACCAGCGCGACGTGGCAAGGTCGGTGCCGACCTGCACGATTCGCGTGACACCGACAGCCGAGGCTCGCTCAAGGTGCTCCTCGGGGGAAAGGGGAAGGGCAGAATCGGCAATCTCGAGGTGGGTGTGGTTGTCGATAATTGGGAACGAGAGCGGCTCGGGCGCCTCCGGATAGTGGCGCTCCTCGGCGCCCCCGCGAGCGCGCACGAATCCGTCGGTCACGACTCGTCTTCGATGCGCGGGAACAGTGGCTCGAGTGGTGCGACCCGCTCACCGATCGACCAGTTGGCGGCGTCAGCGATGCGCTGCTCGGCGAGCGTCCCGGGAGCCCCCAATGCTCGCCACAGCTTTTGGGTGGCGACGGGGAGCACGGGTGCGAGCGCGATTGCGAGCGTGCCAAGTGCGCGATACGAGATGCCGAGCACCGTCGCGAGGCGTTCCGCGTTCGCGTCGTCCTTGGCGAGCGTCCAGGGCGCCTGCTCAGTGAGGTAGCCGTTCAGCGCGTCGACCAACTGCCAGACGGCGGCGATGGCCTCACCCGGTGCGAATCGGGCGATGGCGTCGTCGGCGTCGGTGAGGCAGCTGCGTTGCAGATCGACGATGGCCTGGTCGCTCGGGCTGAGCGCGCCGAGTCCCGGCACGGTGCCACCGAAGTACTTCTCAATCATGGCGAGCACGCGGGAGGCAAGGTTGCCAAACCCGTTGGCAAGCTCGGCGGTATACCGAGCGTGCAGGTCTTCCCAGGAGAACGAGCCGTCCTGGCCGAAGGTGATGGCGCGAAGAAAGTAGTAGCGGAAGGCATCCGAACCGAACACGTCGGTGATTTCGTTCGGGGCGATACCGGTGAGCTTGGACTTGCTCATCTTCTCGCCGCCGACGAGGAGCCACCCGTGACCGAACACGCCGCGCGGGACCTCGAGGCCCGCCGCCATGAGCATGGCCGGCCAGATGACCGCGTGGAATCGAAGGATATCTTTGCCCACCACGTGGAACGCGGGCCAGCGGCGGTTGAATTGCTCCTCATCGACGCCGTACCCGATGGCGGTGATGTAGTTGAGCAGTGCGTCGAACCACACGTAGACAACGTGGGTCTCGTCCCAGGGCACCTTGACACCCCAGTCGAAGGTGGAGCGTGAAATCGAGAGATCGAGCAGGCCCTGCTTCACGAACTGCACGACCTCGTTGCGTGCCGAAGCGGGCTGAATGAAGTCGGGGCGCTCCTCATAGAGGGCGAGCAAACGGTCCGCGAATGCGCTCATGCGGAAGAAGTAGTTCTTTTCGTTGAGCAGCTCGACCGGCTTGGAATGAATGGCACAGACCTGCTGGCCGGCGAACTCGCCCTCGCCGGCGGTCAGGTCGCTCGGTTGTTTGTACTCTTCGCAGCCCACGCAATAGTGACCGGAGAACTCCCCCGTATAGATGTGGCCGTCGTCGTAGAGCTTCTGCAGGAAGCGCTGCACGTTCTGTTCGTGCCGGTCTTCGGTGGTGCGAATGAAGTCGTCGTTCGCGATGTCGATGGTGTCGAGGAGTGGCTTCCAGGCCGTTTCGACGAGTCGGTCGGCCCATTGTTGCGGCGTGACGTCGTGCGCGGTTGCGGTGCGCAGCACCTTCTGGCCGTGCTCGTCCGTACCGGTCAGCATCCACGTGTCGTGCCCCTGCTGACGATGCCAGCGCGCGAGGACGTCGACCGCCACGTCGGTGTACGCGTGACCAATGTGCGGCACGTCATTGACGTAGTAGATGGGGGTCGTGATGGTGAACGATTCGGCTCCGGCCATAGGTTCCATCCTACGGGCGCGGGCGAGTCGAACCGGTCGGCGGGCGCTATCGGCCGACGAGTGAGGCGTTGTAGAGCTCTCGGCTCGAGTGTCCGGTGCGCTCGGCCACCTCGGCGGCAGCGTCCTTGAGCCGAGAGCCGCCCACGGCGAGCAATCGGACCTGGGCGAGCGCATCGTCGAAACTCACTTCGCGCAGCTCGGCGCCTGCGATGACGATGACGATTTCACCTCGGACTTCTCCGGCGGCCCAGTCGGCGAGTTCGGAGAGTGTTCCACGCTTCACTTCCTCGAAGCGTTTGGTGAGTTCGCGACAGACCGCGGCACGGCGGTTGGGGCCGATTGCGTCTCGGGCAGCGGCAAGCGATTCGGCGAGTCGGTGCGGCGCCTCGAAACACACCATGGTGCGTTGCTCATAGGCAAGGGCGGCAAACCATGCGGCGCGCTCCCCCGCTTTGCGCGGTACGAACCCGTCGAAGCTGAACCGATCGGTCGGAAGGACCGACAGGGCGAGCGCGGTCAGCACCGCCGAGGGGCCGGGGATGACCGTGACGTCCACGCCCGCGGCGACGGCTGCCTCCACGAGCACGAATCCGGGGTCGGAAATGGCCGGCATTCCGGCATCCGAGAGGACGAGGACATCGTTTTCGCGGGCAAGTTCAACGAGACTCGCGGCCCGCTCGCGCTCATTGTGCTCGTGCAGGGCGATGAGGGTCGGGCGGTGCTCAATGCCGAGGGCCGCAAGCAGCTTGACCGTGGTCCGCGTGTCCTCAGCCGCGATGTGGGTCGCTGTCGACAGCGCCTCACGAAGCCGAATTGAGGCGTCGCCGAGATTGCCGATGGGAGTCGCCGCGAGCACTATCACTCCGACAGTCTCTCAGGCGCGGATGCAAGCCTCTACCATGGGGCTGTGACTGCCGAACGACTTGACGGACCGCGTACCGGAAGCCGCCTCGACGACTGGTTCTCGCGGACCGTGTCCACGCCGATTCGCCAGCGCATCTGGCACTGGGGCCTCCCGATTGCCGTCACGCTCCTCGCTGCGGTGCTGCGGCTATGGGACCTCGGCTCGCCGCGAGCGCTCGTCTTCGATGAGACCTATTACGTCAAGGACGCCTATTCGCTCAGCCGCCTGGGTTACGAAGGGTCGTGGGCGAAGGCGGCGAATCCGCAGTTTGAACAGGGAATCACGACGGGACTCTCCACCGACCCGTCCTTCGTCGTGCACCCCCCACTCGGCAAATGGCTCATCTCACTCGGTATCCAGTGGTTTGGCGTTGAAAACCCGATGGGCTGGCGCATCACGACGGCCCTCGCCGGGATCATCGCGGTGTGGCTCGTCATCGCGGTGGCACGTCGCCTGATGCAATCGACGCTGCTCGCCTCGATTGCCGGCCTGCTGCTCGCAGTCGACGGCAGCGCGGTCGTCATGAGCCGCGTCGCCATCCTCGACAACTGGGTCATGCTGTTCGTTCTGATCGGCGCGGCGGCCGTCCTCGCCGACCGTGCCGGGCACGAGCGCCGGCTTGCCGAGCGATTCGCCTGGGCTCAATCGGGCGGCCACGTGCATCCATGGGGACCCGTGTTCTGGTGGCGTCCGTGGCTGCTGGCGGCCGGGCTCGCATTCGGCGCCGCCACTGCGGTGAAGTGGTCGGGACTGTGGTTCCTTGCCGGCTTTGGCGTCTACCTCGTGGCAGTGGATGCTCTTGCGCGGCGTCGCGTCGGCTTCAGCCGGGGCGTGCGGGCCAGCCTGTTCGCGCAGGGCCCGGTGAGCTTCGTGACCGTCGTGGCACCGGGCGCGCTCGTGTACCTCGCAAGTTGGACCGGCTGGCTTCTGACCAGTGGCGGCTGGAACCGTAATTGGGCGAGCTTGAACGGCTACACCGGACCGTTCCCGAACTGGCTGGCGAGCCTCGGCTACTACCACCAGCAGGCATACAACTACCACGTCTCCTTGACGAGCCATCACCCCTACCAGGCCAACCCGCTGACCTGGCTGTTTATGATTCGACCCACCTCGATGTATTACGAGGGGGCAACGTTCGGTGAAAATGGCTGCACGTTTGACTCGTGCTCGTCCGCAATCACCGGCATCGGCAACCCGCTCATCTGGTGGGCTGCGACCATCGCGGCGGGATACCTCTACTACCGGCTCATCATGCGACGAGAGTGGCAGGTCGGGTTCATGTTGGTCGGGCTTGCGGCGGGATACCTGCCCTGGCTCAACTATCTGAACCGGACGGTGTTCGAGTTCTACACGATCGCGTTCGAGCCGTTCCTCATTCTCGGGCTCACCTGGTGCCTCGGCCTCGTGCTCGGCACGGCCGCCGACGCTCGTGAACGGCGCACCCGAAATCTCGCTCTCGTCGCGGTGTATCTCAGCGCAACAGTCGCTGTGAGCGCCTTCTTTGTGCCGCTCATGACCGGCATGCAGGTGCCGTTCTGGTTCTGGAACGCGCACATGTGGCTGCCGAGCTGGCGCTAGACGCAGACGCCGCCACACCGTCCGGGGGTCGCCCCGGCGGGGCTTCCCGGAGGAAGATGGCGATGTGAGTGCGTTTGTCAGCGTTGCCGAACTGTTCTCCGTCGGAATCGGACCCTCGAGTTCGCACACCGTAGGACCGATGCGCGCCGCCGCGGAATGGGTTCGCAGTCTCGCTGCGAGCGGACGGCTGGGCGAGGTGACTCGCATTTCGGTGACGCTGTGCGGTTCGCTCGGTGCGACTGGCATCGGCCACGGCACCCCCGACGCGGTCATCGCGGGACTGCGCGGCGATGCGCCCGAGACCGTCGAGCCGGACCGCGTGCACGGCGTCTGGCAATCTCTCGGCGAGGGGACAGACGTTCTCCTCGCGGGAGGCCACCCCATCCGGATTGCGAGTGCCGACATTCGTCTCGCTCCGCTCACCCGCCTTCCGGGCCACCCGAACGCGCTCATCTTCCGCGCGTTCAGTGGTGAAGACGAGATTGCCGACGCAACCTACTTCTCAATTGGCGGCGGATTCATACGACGCGATGGCGACCCGGTTCCCGAAGCGCCTGCACACCCTTTGCCCTACTCCAGTTCGGCCAATCTCCTCGAGCTGTGCCGTAGCCACACGACCGACCACGCCGGGATTGCCTGGCGTAATGAGGTGGCCATCCGCGGCGAGGCCGCCACCCTGGCGAACCTCGACGCCATTTGGGATGCCATGTTTGGGTGCATCGAGGCGGGCATGCGCACGGACGGCGTCCTGCCCGGTTCGCTCAATGTTTCGCGCCGCGCCGCCAAGCTCGCCGCCGCACTGCAGACCCAGGAAGATGCGAGCACGACCGACTGGCTCCAAGCGTTCGCACTCGCCGTCAATGAAGAGAACGCGGCCGGCCAGCGGGTTGTGACCGCCCCGACGAATGGTTCGGCCGGAATCATTCCGGCGGTCGCGATGTACTACATGCGATTCAGCCCACGCGCCGACCGTTCGGGCATTCACCGCTTTCTGTTGACCGCCGCCGCAATCGGTTCAGTCATCAAGGCGAACGCCTCGATTTCAGGCGCTGAAGGTGGCTGCCAGGCAGAGGTCGGTTCGGCCTGCGCAATGGCCGCTGCGGGGCTGTGCGCCCTCCTCGGCGGGACTCCGGAACAGGTCGAGAACGCCGCGGAGATCGCCATCGAACACCACCTCGGTCTCACCTGCGACCCGGTCGGTGGACTCGTTCAGGTCCCGTGCATCGAACGGAACGCGATTGCCGCGTCGACCGCGGTCGCCGCGGCTCGGCTCGCCCGGAACGGTGACGGAACGCACATTGTGTCGCTCGACACGGCCATCGAGACCATGCGGCAAACCGGCGCCGACATGTCGCACAAGTACAAGGAGACCGCCGAGGGCGGACTCGCAGTCAACGTCGTGGAGTGTTAGGCGCCCGCCCAAAACGCGCCGAGCGCCGCCGAGAGAGCGGGAACGTCATCCACGTGGGCGAGTTCCCGCGCGGAGTGCATCGAGAGGAGGGGCGCACCGACATCGACGGTGCGAATGCCCAGGCGCGTCGCGGCGAGTGGACCGATTGTTGACCCGCACGGGACGCCGTTATTCGACACGAAGGTCTGGAACGGCACTCCCGCCCGCGCGCAGGCGCGCGACCACAGCGAAGCGCCGAGACCGTCGGTCGCGTACCGCTGGTTGGCGTTAATCTTGAGAAGCGGGCCGCCACCCAGCACCGGCCGATTCACCGGGTCGTGCTTCTCCGGGAAGTTCGGGTGCACGGCATGCCCGGCATCGGCCGAGATAAGCCAGCTTGCGGCCCGCGCTGCTCGGTGCTCTGCTGCCGTCGCACCACGATGCTCCGCGAGCGCATCGAGCACGTCCTCGAGGAGCGGACCGCACGCTCCGGCCGGGCTTTCCGAGCCAACCTCCTCGTGATTGAACGCCACCCAGACATTCGTCCACTCGGTCGATGCAGAGGCGCTCATGAAGGCGGCGAGC
>DATGWF010000006.1:0-36628 GCA_035299585.1 Microbacteriaceae bacterium | reverse complement strand
CGCTCGCGAGTGCGCGGGCCCCGGCATAGATGGCGCCCATCTCATAGGTGGGGTATGCCGCCCGAGGGTGCACGACGATGTCTCCTTCGCCGAGACCAAGCATGAACGGCAACCAGGCGACCAGTTCCTTTGAGCCGACCGTGGGCAAGACGTTCTCGTGGCCCAACCCCGGGACGTTGCGGCGCCGGGCGAACCATGCGGTAATGGCGTCGCGAAGCTCGGCCGTGCCGACGGTTGCGGGATATCCGTGCGCATCCGTTGCTTCGGCAAGCGCTCGTCGAACGGGTTCGGGTGTCGGATCGACAGGCGAGCCGATGGAAAGATCAATCATTCCCTCGGGGTGCGCCAACGCAGCGGCCCGGTAGGGCTCCATGGCATCCCAGGGGTAGTCCGGGAGCGCCCCGAGTGCCACGCCGAGCCTTAGTGGGCTTGCGGCGGAAGCGCCGAGATGATGGGGTGGTCGCTCGAAATTTTGCCGATCTTGGCGGCTCCGCCCGGCGAACCGATTTCTTGGAAGAACTCGACGTTGGCCTTGTAGTAGTCGCTCCACTCACCGGGTAGGTCGTCTTCGTAGTAGATGGCTTCGACCGGGCACACTGGCTCGCACGCGCCGCAGTCGACGCACTCGTCCGGGTGGATGTAGAGCGACCGCTCGCCCTCGTAAATGCAGTCGACGGGGCATTCATCAATGCACGCGCGGTCTTTGACATCAACGCAGGGAAGAGCGATTACATACGTCACGACAAGTCCTTTCGATGCTCACGAGTCTAGTGCGCCGTTAGCGTCTCGAGGCGTTGGACGCGGGCCACATCACGATGACAATCGCGGAAAGGCTGGGTCCGATTGCCCAAATGATGCCCGAGAGGTTTGCCGGAACCAACACCGAGCCTCCCGGCCCCGGCATCGAGAGCAGCACAACCGCGGCGACCAGACCGGCGGCTGCCCACGCTGCGACGAGTCGCGACGCGAAGAGACGAATACCAATGAGGGCAGAAACGGTCCCCACGAGCGCAACTCCGAGGCCCCACGGGAGGTCGATTCCGGCGACCCCCGCTCGGGCCTGATGGCCGAACGTGAACACCATGCCGAGGAGGAATCCGCCGCACGCAGCGAGCGTTCGCACAAGCCAGCGGTTCATGGGGGCCTCTCGTCGGTCGAAAGTTGAGCCTTCGAAGAAGTTAAGTTAGGCTAACCTAACCAATCCAGAAAGGAATCGCTCGATGCTCGCCAACTACCTTATTGGACTGCGCGAAGGTCTCGAAGCGGGACTCATTGTCGGCATTCTGGTCGCGTACGCAGTCAAATCAAACCGACGCGACATTCTCCCCAAGCTCTGGATTGGGGTCGGCATCGCGGTCGCGGTCATGATCGGGCTCGGCGCTTTCTTGACGCTTGGGCCGATCGGCATCACGGACGAGGGCCAGGAGGCCATCGCGGGCATCCTCTCCGTGGTTGCCGTGGCGATGGTCACGTGGATGATTTTCTGGATGGGCAAGCACGCCACCGAGCTCGCGGGCATGCTTCGCGGCAAGCTCGAAGCCGCCATGGCCGGAAGTGGCATGGCCATCGTCGTCGTCGCCATGGTTGGCGTGATGCGCGAGGGCATCGAAACCGCGCTCTTCGTCTGGGCGGCTGCTCAAACGTCCGGAAACGTATCGATTGTGGGCGCCCTCCTGGGCATTGCGACCGCGGTTGTCCTGTCGTGGCTCATCTACCTGGGCCTGATCCGGATCAACCTCCGCACATTCTTTGCCTGGACCGGCATTCTGCTCGTCGTGTTTGCCGCAGGTGTGCTCCGATACGCCACTCACGAGTTCCAGGAAATCGGCTGGCTCCCCGAGGGCTTGACGCTCTACACCCTCGGCGGACCGCTCGCGACGACCGAACCGCTCGGCGCCTTGCTCGCCGGCCTGGTGAACTTCACCCCGAAGCCGACCCTCATCGAGGCGATTGTGTGGGGCGGATACCTCGTCATTGTCGGGGCGCTGTTCCTCCGCCAGGTCTACGGCAAGAAGGCGACATCGGCTCCGGCGCTCAAGGACGACGATGCGCCGAAGAATTCCGCTGGGACGACCTCCGACACCGTCACTCCGGTCGCCTAACGACGCAGACTGGCCTACGTTGGAGCCATGACCTCTCACGTTCAGCTCCTCACCGATGAGGGCATCGGGACCGTCACGATTGACCGGCCCGATGCCCTCAACGCGTTGTCCGTCGAAACACTCCAAGAACTCCTTGATGCGTTCACAGCATTGTCAGCGGAGTGGCAGGCCTCGCCCGGCACCCTTCGCGGCGTCATCCTGATGGGAGCCGGGAGTCGCGCCTTCGTGGCGGGAGCCGACATTCGGGCGATGGCCGCGATGGACCGTGAAGAGGCATTCCGCATGGGTGCCCTCGGCCAGGCGGTCACGGCGGCAATCGAAGCACTTCCTGTTCCGGTCATCGCGGCGGTCGACGGTGTCGCGCTCGGCGGCGGCTGTGAGCTCGCCATGGCGTGCGATGTCATCCTCGCCACCGAGCAGTCACGATTCGGGCAGCCCGAAGTGAAGCTCGGCCTCATGACCGGCTTCGGCGGGGCTGTCCGACTCCCCCGATATGTCGGCCTCGCCCGTGCCAAGGATCTGCTCTACTCGGGCCGAATCATCGACGCCGAGACGGCTCGACAGTACGGCCTGGTGCTCGAAGTCGTCGACACTCGTGACGCTCTCGATCGTCGCGCGCGAGCGCTCCTGGCTGAGTACGCCGCCAACAGCCCATCGGGTATTGGCGCAACCAAGCTTGTTCTCGACCGCATCATTGGTGAATCCACTCGCGACGCCCTGGCCATCGAGCTGGATTCCTTCGCGAACCGCTTCGACACTGCCGACAAAGCAGAAGGGACGAGCGCCTTCCTGGAAAAGCGCCCGCCCCTGTTTGGCTGAGTCTTAGCCCTGCTTCTTCATGCGCGATGCGGCACGTGCGCGCTCGTTCGCGTCGAGCAAAACCTTGCGGATGCGCACCTTTTCGGGCGTCACCTCGACACACTCGTCTTCGCGAGCAAACTCAAGCGACTCTTCGAGCGAGAGGAGCTTGGGCGGTGTCATCGATTCGAAGGTGTCGGCGGTCGACGAACGCATGTTCGTGAGCTTCTTTTCCTTGGTGATGTTGACGTCCATGTCGTCCGGACGCGAGTTTTCACCAATGACCATGCCCTCGTACACCTCGTCACCGGGCTCAATGAAGAACGACATGCGCTCCTGCAGGCCGATGATGGCGAAGGGCGTCGCCGTTCCGGCGCGGTCGGACACAATCGATCCGTTATTACGGGTCGTGATGGTGCCGGCCCACGGCTCGTAGCCGTGCGAAATCGCGTTGGCGATGCCGGTACCGCGCGTAATCGTCATGAACTCGGTGCGGAAACCGATGAGTCCACGTGACGGAACGATGAACTCCATGCGGACCCAGCCGGTGCCGTGGTTCGACATGCCCTCCATGCGACCCTTGCGTGCGGCGAGGAGCTGCGTGATGGCGCCGAGATACTCCTCGGGGGTGTCAATCGTGAGCGCTTCAAACGGCTCGTGCAGCTTACCGTCGACCTGCCGGGTGACGACCTGGGGCTTCCCAACAGTGAGCTCGAAGCCTTCCCGGCGCATCTGCTCGACCAGGATGGCGAGCGCAAGCTCGCCACGGCCCTGAACCTCCCACGCATCCGGTTGACCGATGTCGACGACTCGAAGCGAGACGTTACCGATGAGCTCGCGGTCGAGACGGTCCTTGACCATTCGCGCAGTGAGCTTGTGCCCCTTCACCTTGCCGACGAGCGGAGAGGTGTTGGTGCCAATAGTCATCGAGATGGCCGGCTCGTCGACCGTGATGATCGGCAGCGGGCGGATGTCTTCGGGGTCGGCGAGGGTCTCGCCAATCGTGATGTCCTCGATACCGGCGATCGCGATGATGTCGCCCGGCCCGGCGTCCTCAGCCGGGAAGCGCTCGAGCGCCTTCGTCTTTAGGAGCTCGGTGATGCGGACATTCTGGCTCGATCCATCGCTGCGCACCCAAGCGACCGTCTGGCCCTTCTTGATGGTGCCGTTGAAGACACGGAGCAGCGCGAGACGACCGAGGAACGGCGACGAGTCGAGGTTGGTGACCCACGCCTGCAGCGGGTGTGCGTCGTCATATGTGGGCGCCGGGATGTGCTTGAGGATGGCTTCGAACAGCGGCTCGAGGTCCTCACTGTCCGGAAGCGAGCCGTTTGCCGGCTTGTTCGAAGATGCCCGTCCGGCCTTGCCGGAGGCGTACACCACGGGCACATCGAGCACGGCGTCAAGGTCAACCTCGTGGTGGGTGCCGTCGACCATGTCGCTCGCGAGGCCGAGCAACAGGTCCTGCGACTCGCTCACCACCTCGTCGATGCGCGCGTCGGGGCGGTCGGTCTTGTTGACCAGCAGAATGACGGGAAGCTGAGCTTCGAGCGCTTTGCGAAGAACAAATCGGGTCTGCGGGAGCGGGCCCTCAGAGGCGTCGACGAGGAGCACAACGCCGTCGACCATTGACAAGCCGCGCTCAACTTCGCCACCGAAGTCGGCGTGGCCGGGCGTGTCGATCACATTGATGGTCACGGGAGTGCCGCCGGCGTGAGCGCCGCTATATTCAATCGCGGTGTTCTTGGCGAGAATCGTGATGCCCTTTTCGCGCTCGAGCTCGTTGGAGTCCATTGCGCGGTCATCGACGTGTTCGTGTGCCCCGAACGAGTTGGTTTGCTTGAGCATGGCGTCGACGAGGGTCGTCTTGCCGTGGTCGACGTGCGCGACGATGGCGACGTTCCGGATGTCTGAGCGGGTGGCCTGCGCCATACAAATATTCCTTGCGTTCAAATGGATCGCTGCCAAACAGCGAAAAGGCGCCCGAAGGCACCGTCCTCACTCTACCGCGCCGATTCATAGCGCCCGGCCACGACGCACTGCCGCTCATCCGCGCAAAAGCGGCTGTTCGACGCAAAATTCTCGCGATTCGATGTGTCAAGTCGATAACATTCGAGAAATCTTGGCGCGCTTGCGACCCCTCGGGTCTAGGCTCGCCTGAGACGTAGGCTCCCCAAATCAACAGAGGCCATCCGAATGACATCACCCGACACCGCAGTAGTGACGGCGCCCAAAACGGCGTCCGGCATCGCGGCTCGTACCCCTGGACAGCTCGCATGGGGCCGCTTCCGCAACGACCGCAAGACCGTTGCCTCCGCCATCATCGTTCTGATCACGCTCATTCTGGCCATCCTCGCCCCGATTTTCGTGGCGGCGAAGATTATCGACCCCTTCTCGATTAACCAGAACCTCATCAACGCCAACGCCCTGCCAATCGGCGATTGGGGCGGCATCAGCTGGGCGCACCCGCTCGGGGTTGAACCCGGCATCGGACGCGACAGCATGAGCCGCATCTGGTTTGGACTGAGTTACTCGCTCATGATCTCCGCGGGTGCCGCGCTGCTCTCCGTTTCGATCGGAACCGTGATGGGCATCATTGCCGGCATGTCCCGCGGAGCCGCCGACACCATCATCGGTCGCACCATCGACCTGATTCTGTCGTTCCCGCAGACCCTCATGCTCCTCGCGCTGTCGAGCACCATCATCACATTCATGGTGACCCGCTTCGGCGTGCCCGAAGGCAACACGGTCCAGGCGCTGTACGTCGTGCTGGTACTTTCCGCCTTCGGCTGGCCCCCGGTTGCCCGCATTATTCGCGGCCAGGTGCTGTCGCTCCGGGAACGCGAGTTCATCGACGCGGCCCGATTGTTTGGTGCGAGCAAGGCGCGACTGTGGTTCCGCGAGGTTCTTCCGAACCTGTGGGCCCCGATTCTCGTTCAGTTCACGCTGATTCTGCCGGCCTACATCTCGGCTGAAACGGCACTCGCGTATCTCGGCGTCTCGGTGCTCCCACCCACGCCGACCATTGGAAACATCCTCGCGGACTCAATCCAATACGCGTCAGCAGACTTCCTCTACTTCTTCCTTCCCGGATTCTTGCTCGTCACCATCGTGGTTTCCTTCAACCTCCTTGGCGACGGCGTCCGTGACGCCCTCGACCCCAAGGCGGGCCGCCGGTGACGTCCACACAAACTTTCGTAGCGCCCGTCGCTGCAAAAGCAGGCATCGTTCACTCGATCCTGAATCACAACAATGCACAAGGAGTGAATTGCGCATGAAGAAAAAGGCAATTGTTGGGGCTGTTGCCGGCCTCAGCGTCCTGTCGCTCGCGCTGACAGGATGCGCCGGCGGCTCGTCCAACACTGATAACGGCCGCGGAACGCCGGTCAAGGGTGGAACCATCACCTGGCTCGACGTTCAGGGCCAGTTTGAGGCGACCGACCCGGCCGCCGTCTACCTTGGATCGGAGATCGCGGCTCTGCGTCGTACGGTCTACCGCGGTCTGACTGCCCTTCCGGCAACCAACGACCCGAACCCGAAGCCGATTGCGGACCTCGCAACCGACACCGGAACCACCCCGGACTCGGGCAAGACCTGGAGCTTCACCCTCAAGGATGGCGTGACCTGGCAGGACGGCTCGCAGATCACCTGTGAAGACCTCCAGTACGGTCTGTCGCGCAGCTTCGACGCTGACATCGTCAGCCTCGGTGGCGGCGTTGGCACCACCTACATGGCTCAGTACGGCCTCTACGACCCGGAAGCTCCGGACTTCGACATTTCGGCGGAGTACACCGGTCCGTTCACCGGTAGCGCAGATGCACAGAAGCACTTCAACAACGCTGCATCGTGCTCGGATGACAACAAGACCATCACCTACCACTTCAAGAACCCGTGGCCGGACTTTGCTTACGCAGCCGCCGCACTGTTCTCGACTGACCCGTACCAGAAGTCGTTCGACAAGGGCACTGCAAACCAGTGGCTCATCAACTCGAACGGTCCGTACAAGTTCGAGGGCAAGTTCGACAACAACGGCCTGAACGAGTTCGTCCGCAACGAGAACTACGACCCGAAGACCGACTCGGTCGACGCTCGTGGCGCCTACCCGGACACCATCAAGTTCGAGTTCGTTGCTGACCAGGACACCGTTACCGAGCGTCTGCTCGCTGACTCGGGTGATGACCAGACCGCACTGACCCCGGGCAACATTCCGGCTTCGAAGTACTCGCTGATCAGCTCGGCCCTGTCGAACCGCGTCAAGCAGACCACTTCGCCGTACACCCGCTTCCTGCAGATCAACTCGGTCCGCATGAGCGACCCGGACCTTCGCCGCGCGCTGGTTGTTGCAACCAACCGTGATGGTGTCATCCAGGCATGGGGTGGCGAGAACTACGGAACCCCGTCGACCACCATCGTGTCGTCGGCTGTCGCCGGTTACCAGGAGAATGCCGCCACCAAGGGCGACAAGACCTCGGGTGACCCGGAGGCTGCAAAGGCTCTCCTCAAGAAGGCTGGCAAGGAAGGCTACGAGCTCGCTTACGCGTTCCCGGACACCCCCACCAACCAGAAGATCGCCGCAGTTCTGCAGCAGAGCTGGGAGGCCGCGGGCTTCAAGGTTGTCTTGAACCCGATTGCCAAGACCGCAAAGCCGGGCTACTACGCCCAGATGCTCCAGAAGGACAAGGCGATTGACGTCTTCCAGTCCGGCTGGGCAGCTGACTGGCCTGCACTGTTCGCAGTCATCCCGCCGATCCTGCAGTCGAACCCGGCTGACTCGACCACCGGTGTTGGCTTCAACTACGGCTTCTACAGCAACGCTGAAGTCGACAAGCTGATCGCCGAAGCAACCGCTTCGACCGACCCGGCTGAGCAGATCAAGAAGCTCCAGAAGGCAGATGAAATCGCTGGCGCAGACGGTGCATACGTGCCGATCCTGAACCAGAAGAACTACTTCATCTACGGCTCGAAGGTCGGCGGGTTCTTGCCCGACGTCGCCATGAGCTTCTACCCGGACCTTGGCGCAGCGTACGTCGTTTCGTCCAAGTAACCCCAATTGAGTGCTGGGGGTACCGCTTCGGCGGTACCCCCACCACCTCGCTGAGGAGAACTTCCAGTGATTGCATTCACCATTCGTCGCGTGCTGATTGGCGTCGCGATGCTTCTCGCGATGGTCTTTGTGACCTTCGTGCTGTTCTTCGCACCGGGTAATCCCGCGGTGAACATGTGTGAGAAGTACTGCACGCCCGAGAAAATCGACAGCATCAGCAAGACCTTCGGCTTCGACCAGCCGATCACGGAACAGTTCGGCAAGTTCATGAGTGGACTTGTCGTCGGACGTGACTACCCGGTCAACGACGAATACCGAGCGATCCTCGCCGAAAAGAACCCCGAACTCGTTGTGCACTGCGACGCCCCCTGCCTGGGCTACTCGCTCAAGCAGACTGCGAGTGTCAACGAGCTCATTGCCAAAAAAGCACCTGTCACCATTTCACTGGCCATTGCCGCCTTCGTCATTTGGATGACATTCGGCGTCCTCCTCGGCGTCATCGCCGCGGTCTTCCAGGGGCGTCTCCTCGACCGGGCCCTCGTCGGCGTCACGCTCGTGGTGTACGCCCTCCCGACGTTCGTTATCGGTACGTTCCTGCTGCAATACGCAGCCATCAAGTGGCAGATATTCAGCTACCCGAGATACCAGACCATCGCCGACGGCGGGATTTTCGGCTGGGCCACCGGACTGCTGTTGCCCGCTCTCACGCTCGCCCTGTTCTATATGGCCGCATACGTCCGAATCACCCGTGCCTACGTCCTCGAGTCGATGTCTGAGGACTACATCCGCACCGCCCGTTCGAAGGGCCTTCCGGAGCGCGTCGTTCTGTTCAAGCACGGTCTGCGCGCGGCCCTCACTCCGCTCGTGTCGATGGCGGGCCTCGACTTCGCCTCGCTTCTTGCCGGCGCCATCATTACCGAGTCGGTGTTCAACTTCCAGGGAATGGGATTGCTCGCGATTACCGCCAATAAGGACAGCGACCTCCCCGTCTTGATTGGCCTCGTGTTGGTTGCCGGCGCAGCCGTCATCGTGATGAACATCATCGTCGACGTGCTCTACGCCTACATCGATCCGCGCGTCCGCCTGAGCAAGTAAGGCCACCTCGTCATGACACAGCCATTCCTCTCGGTCGAAAACCTTTTCGTCCACTTCCCCACGGTTGACGGTATCGTCCGTTCAACCGACGGCCTCTCCTACACGGTTGAGCGCGGCAAGACCCTCGGTATCGTCGGTGAATCCGGCTCGGGCAAGTCTGTTTCGTCGTCTGCCATCATGGGCCTGCACCGAAACACGAACGCCATTGTGAGCGGAAGCATTTGGCTCGACGGTGTCGACCTGCTCGCGCTCAGCGACAAGGAGATGCAGGCACGCCGCGGCCAGGACGTCGCGATGATCTTCCAGGATCCGCTGTCCTCGCTTCACCCCTACTTCCGGGTGGGTGACCAGATTGCCGAGGCGTACCTCGCGCACAACAATGTGAGCAAGGCGGCGGCGCGGAAGCGCACCATCGACATGCTCGGACGCGTTGGCATCCCCAACCCGGAGCGTCGCGTCGACGACTACCCGCACCAGTTCTCCGGTGGCATGCGCCAGCGCGTCATGATCGCGATGGCACTGGTCAACGACCCTGCCCTGCTGATTGCAGACGAGCCCACGACCGCCCTCGATGTCACCGTCCAAGCCCAGATTCTCGACCTGCTCCAGGACCTCCAGAGCGAGTTCAACACGGCACTGTTGCTCATCACGCACGACCTCGGCGTGATCGCCGAGGTCGCCGACGATGTTCTCGTGATGTACGCGGGTCGGGCGGTCGAATACGGTAAGGCTGCTCAACTCCTGAGTAAGCCCGCGATGCCCTACACGCTCGGCTTGACCCAGTCGGTTCCCGACATTACGAGCTCCGTAGATATTCCGCTCAAGCCCATCCCGGGAAACCCCCCGAGCTTGTTGAACCCGCCGCCCGGTTGCCCGTTCGCTCCCCGATGCGAGTTCAAGCACCTCGTTCCGGACGACCGGTGCACCACGGAACTTCCGTTGCTTGAGGCAAATGGAGCTGACGCGAGTCACCTCAAGCGCTGCCATCTTGCTGACGCCTCGGTCATGTACACCCAAACCGCCGCCGCAGGAGGCCGCAAGTGAGCACACAGCCGCTCCTCGAGGTGAAAGACCTCAAGATGCACTACCCCGTCAAGTCCAACGGGGTGGTTTCCCGGACGATTGGGCACGTGAAGGCCGTCGACGGAGTGTCGTTCTCAATCGAGGCGGGCCAGGTCCTCGGCCTCGTCGGTGAATCAGGATCGGGTAAGACCACCACGGGTCGACTCGTCACGCGCCTCGAACGCCCGACCAGCGGACAAATTCTGTTCAATGGTGAGGACATCGCTCAGGCAAATGAGCGCGCAATCAAGCCAATTCGTCGCGACATTCAGATGATTTTCCAAGACCCGTATACCTCGCTCAATCCGCGCTTGACCATCGGCCAGATTGTCGGAGCGCCGCTCGAGATCCACAATCTCGTGCCGAAGGCTCAGCGTCTCGCCCGGGTGCAGGAACTGCTCGAGCTAGTCGGATTGAACCCCGAGCACTACAACCGCTACCCACACGAATTCTCGGGTGGCCAACGTCAGCGCATCGGCATTGCTCGTGCACTGACCTTGCAACCGAAATTGCTCGTCGCCGACGAGCCGGTGTCAGCGCTCGACGTGTCCATTCAGGCCCAGGTCATCAACCTGCTGCAACGCCTGCAAGAGGAATTCAACATCGCGTTCCTCTTCATTGCCCACGATCTCGCAGTCGTTCGACACTTCTGCCCTGAAATTGCCGTGATGTACCTTGGCAAGATCGTGGAAAAAGCTCCTCGTGAAGAGCTGTACGCGCACCCGAAGCACCCGTACAGCAAGGCATTGCTCTCTGCCGTGCCGGATATTGCACAGGCCGCAACGAAGCAGCGCGTCGAGCGGATACGTTTGCAAGGTGACCCGCCATCTCCGATTAACCCGCCGAGCGGCTGCCGTTTCCGCACCCGGTGTTGGAAGGCGCAAGACATCTGTAGCCAGGTCGAGCCAACCCTTGACCTCAACGCACACAATGCCAAGCAATCCGCTGCGTGCCATTTCCCGGAGTAGGTTCCGCTCGCGACTGAGCGAGCCAAACTACGCGATTCGTTCGATTGCATCGCTTGTGTCGTATGGCATCGTGGCGATTGCGGTTTCGGCGAGCGCGCTGTGGCCCGCGGTCAATGGCTCCGGCCGGATGCTGGCATTCACGCTGCCATTCGCGGGGTTCTTGCTCTGGGCACTCTGGGTGCTGATGGCCCGCCCCGCAATGTACTACGACGCAGAGCGCGTCATCGTGGTGAACTTTGCCCACGCGTGGGTGGTGCCGTGGTTCCGTGTGTCCGGAGTCGAACAACGCATCAATCTCGTGGTGTATCTCAAGGATGGAACCCCGATTCAAGCCGTGGGCACCCCGCAAGCCAAACGCGTGTACCCGCAGAAGGCGCCGTTCGATCTGTCCTCGATGCCCATCTTGGGGCGTGCATCTACCTCGGCACCGCGGGTCGCCAATACCGGCCTTGACCGGAGCGAATCCGCAACCCTCAATGAATTTGCCTCGACCGCGGTCGACACGGGGGCGCCGGTCGAACGAATCTTCTTGCGCGGCTCGCTCATCACGGGAGCGGTACTGGCGGCGTTGACCGCGGTTTCGCTCGTGGTCGATACACTCCTCGGGTGACCAGTTCGCCCTCGCTCTCCGACATGTCTCAGGGACGCCGTTTTGCCCGGGCCGAAGTGTGGATCGTCCTGGCGCTCGGGCTCGGCCAGTCAGCGGTCTATGCCATCGTTGCGCTCATCGCTCGGCTCACCGCCGGGAAGCCACTCTCGCAACAAGGTGCGGCGCTCAATGCCGCGCAGGCCAGCCGTGAGTGGTTGGATGCCACCTACCAGTTCTTGGGGAACCTTTTTCCCCTTGCGGTCGTGGCACTCGCGATGTATCTGCTCTGGCGCGATGGCTCGGATCCGTTTCGGCGAGTCGGGCTCGATTTCCGGGCGCCGCGATTCGACGTGTCGCGCATGCTCCTTCTGGTTGTGTGCGTTGGCATTCCGGGCATCGGCGTCTACGTACTGGGTCGTCTCCTCGGTTTGACCGTGGCGGTACAGGCGGCCGAGTTGTCGCAGTACTGGTGGACCATCCCCATGCTGCTGCTCGCTGCGGCGCGTGCCGCCCTCGAGGAGGAGGTCGTGCTCCTCGGCTTTCTCTGGATTCGACCCCGAGGTTTGGGCTGGCGGCCGGGGACACTCATCGTGCTGCTCGCCCTCCTCCGAGGGAGCTATCACCTGTATCAAGGCCCCGGTCCGTTTTTCGCCAACGTGGCAATGGGGCTGATTTTCGGCTGGTGTTGTGCGCGCTGGGGTCGGGTCATGCCGCTCGTGCTCGCCCACTTCGCCTTCGACGCCATCCAGTTCGTCGGCTATCCGCTTGCCGTTGACCTCTGGCCGGCGGTGTTCGGGCCGCCTGCGTAAGCATCCGGTGCGGGGCCGCAACCCGTCCACCTGTGTGGGCGTCGTCAACGAACGGCTCGGTCAGTTCGAGGGAACCTCCCTAGTCGACGAACGCCTCCGGCGGAGGGCAATCGCACACGAGGTTGCGGTCACCGAAAGCGTTGTCGATTCGGCGCACGGTGGGCCAGTACTTTCTCCGAATGAGTGACCGCACCGGGTAAACCGCTTGTTCGCGCGTGTATGGGTGGGTCCACTCCCCCTCAACCACGGACTGAGCGGTATGTGGGGCATTCACGAGGGGGTTGTCGTCGGCAGGCCACGTGCCGGCGGCAATCGCGTCGGCTTCGAGCTTGATCGCGATCATCGCGTCGACGAACCGGTCCACTTCGGCGAGGTCTTCGGACTCCGTCGGCTCGACCATGAGAGTGCCCGCAACCGGGAACGACATGGTGGGGGCATGGAACCCGTAGTCGATGAGTCGTTTCGCGACATCGTCGACCGTGACCCCCGTCGCCTCCTTGAGCGGACGCAGGTCCAGAATGCACTCGTGCGCTACGCGGCCGTTTTCGCCGGTGTAGAGCACGGGATAGTGCCCCTCGAGGCGTTTGGCGATGTAGTTGGCGGAAAGCACCGCGGCGGCGGTCGCATCCTTCAGGCCTTGAGCGCCCATCATTCGCACATACGCCCACGAAATGGGCAGGACACCGGCGGAACCGTATGGCGCCGCGGAAACCGGACCGCCGGCGTGCACGACCGAGCCATGCGCGGCACGTTGCGCCATCGGGTGACCGGGCAGATAGGGAGCGAGGTGGGCCTTTGCCGCGACCGGGCCGACGCCCGGCCCGCCACCTCCGTGCGGGATGGCGAATGTCTTGTGCAGGTTCAGGTGGGACACATCGCCGCCGAAGTCGCCAAAGCGAGCGAAACCGAGGAGGGCATTGAGGTTGGCGCCGTCGACGTACACCTGACCTCCGGCGTCGTGGATCGCTTTCGTAATGTCAAGGACATCGTGCTCGTACACGCCGTGGGTCGATGGGTAGGTGATCATGAGTGCCGCGAGGCGCTCGCCGTGCTCGGCAATTTTGTCGCGCAGGTCGGTGAGGTCGACGTTGCCCTGGGCATCGCAACGGGTGACGACGACGCGCATTCCGGCGAGCACGGCCGAGGCGGCGTTGGTGCCGTGTGCGCTTTCGGGGATGAGGCAGACGTCGCGCTGCGTGTCGCCGTTGGCGAGATGGTATCCGCGAATGGCGAGCAATCCGGCGAGCTCACCCTGCGAACCAGCGTTCGGCTGGAGCGACACGGCATCGTACCCGGTGACTTCAGCGAGCCAACGTTCGAGCTGCTCGACCATGTCGAGCGAGCCGAGCACATGTGCCTCCGGAGCGAAGGGGTGCAGACCGGCAAATTCGGGCCAGCCCACCGCTTCCATTTCGGTCGCCGCGTTGAGCTTCATCGTGCACGACCCCAGCGGAATCATGCCGCGGTCGAGCGCATAGTCGCGGTCAGCCAGGCTCTTGAGGTAGCGCATGAGCGAGGTCTCGGAGTGGTGCGAGTTGAACACCGGGTGCTCGAGGTAGGGGCTCGTGCGGTTCAGCTCGCTCGGGATGCCGTCGACGCTCGCGTCCCACTGGAGCGCCGGTCCGGTGTCTCCACCGAATACCTCTGCGATTGCGGCGAGATCGGCCACCGAGGTCGTCTCGTCAATCGCCACCTGCACGGTCGTGTCGTCGACCTTCCACAGCACATAGCCCGCGGCGTCGGCGCGAGCAAGCACATCGCTCGCGTCGGCAACCGTGACTCGAAGCGTGTCAAAGAAGTGCTCGTACTGGACGGGAACACCGCGTCGGGACAACTCGGTCGCGAGCGCTCGGGTCGAACTGGCGACGCGCTGGGCGATGTGACGCAGGCCAACCGGTCCGTGATAGACGGCGTACATGCTGGCCATGACGGCGAGAAGCACTTGCGCGGTACAGATGTTCGACGTCGCCTTTTCCCGGCGGATGTGCTGCTCGCGGGCTTGCAGACTGAGCCGATAGGCGGGGTGGCCGACGGCATCCTGCGAGACGCCGACGAGGCGGCCCGGCATGGAACGCTCGAGTCCCGACCGCACCGAGAGGAAGCCCGCGTGCGGGCCGCCGAAGCCCATGGGGACGCCGAAGCGTTGGGTCGTTCCGACGGCGATGTCGGCACCGAGCTCGCCGGGCGAGGTCACGAGGGTCAGAGCGAGGAGGTCGGCCGCAACGATGACCTCGGAGCCGGTGGCCTTACTCGCCGCGATGACCGACCGAGGATTCCAGAGCAGGCCACTCGCGCCCGGGTATTGCACGACGAGGCCATAGTGCTCGCCGAGCGCTGCCTGCACCTCGGCTTCGTGTGCGTTCTCAAGAGCGCGCAGGTCCACGACGACGATGTCGATTCCGACCGGGACCGCGCGACTCTCGAGCAGAGCACGCGTTTGCGGCAGCACATCGGCATCGACAATAAACCGGTTGGATGTATGTTTCGATGCTCGCCGGGCAAGCAACATGGCTTCGACGGCGGCGGTGCCCTCATCGAGCATCGAGGCATTCGCGGTGTCGAGTCCGGTGAGGTCGGTCACCATCGTTTGGAAGTTGATGAGCGCTTCGAGGCGACCCTGCGAAATCTCCGGCTGGTAGGGCGTGTAGGCGGTGTACCAGCTGGGGTTCTCGAGTACGTTTCGCTTGATCGGACTCGGCGTGATCGTGCCGTAATAGCCGAGACCAATCTGCGCCTTCTTGACCGTGTTGCGGGCGGCGAGCGCGCGCAGCTCGGCGAGCGTGTCCGTCTCCGAGATGGGTTCAGGAATGACCGAGTCGACCACGTCTTGCATCGCGATGGCGGTCGGAACAGCGTCCGCAAGCAGCGCATCGACGCTGTCGTAGCCGACGACGCGAAGCATGTGCTCCTGCGCGGCGCGGTCGATGCCGATGTGGCGGCGGTCAAAACGGTCAAGCTCGTGCATGGCGGTCTTTCAGGCTCGATCGAGAGGGGGTTATTCGGCGGTCAGGGCCTCGTAGGCGGCGCGGTCGAGGAACTCGCCGGTCTGGGTGAAGCGGACCTTGATCATCCAGGCGGCGCCGAACGGGTCGGCGTTGACAAGCTCGGGGCTGTCGACGACGCCCTGGTTGGCCTCGATGACCTCACCGGTGACCGGGGCGTAGAGCTCGCCAACCGACTTGGTCGATTCAATCTCACCACAGACGCTGCCAGCGGTCACCTGCGCGCCGACGGCAGGGAGGTCGACAAACACGACGTCGCCAAGCTTTTCAGCGGCATAGTCGGTGATGCCGATGGTGGCGACGTCGCCATCGACGGCAATCCACTCGTGCTCAGCGGTGTAGTTCAGGGCGGTGAGGTCGGTCACGAGGACTCCTTAGTTGCGGGCGGATCGGGAATAGAACGGAAGAGCGGTCACGACGGCGGGAATGCGCGTCCCACGGACATCGAGCTCAAGCTCGGTGCCGATTGCGCTGACGCTCGGGTGCACCATCGCCATGGCAATCGGGTATCCCAGAGTCGGAGAAAGGGCACCAGACGTGACCTCTCCGACAATCTCGTCGCCAGCGAGCACGGGATAGCCGGCACGGCCGGCACGCTTGCCCTCGGATACCAGCCCGACGAGCACGTGAGCGTCCGGGTCGACGGGATTCGAGAGGGCAGACTTGCCAACGAATTCATCGGTCTTCGACATGGCGACGACGCGGCCGAGCCCGGCCTGTTCGGGCCGCCACTGCAGGCCGAGTTCGTGGCCGTAGAGCGGCATGCCGGCCTCGAGCCGCAACGTATCGCGAGCGGCGAGTCCGCAGGCATGAACGTCGTCACCGCCGACCTCGAGGAGGGCGCTCCACAGCGCGGCAGCGGCCGCATTCGGGAGGGCAATCTCGAAGCCGTCCTCGCCGGTGTACCCGGTTCGGGCGAACAACACGGGAGTCTCGCCGAATCGCCCGGCGAGGCAGCGGTAGTAGCCGAGTGCGGAGAGGGCGTCCGGAGCGGGCGGCTCGCCCTCGGCGAATGCCTCGGCGACGAGACCCGGAACACGGCGCAGAATCCCCTCGGCCGTTGGCCCCTGAATGGCGATGAGGGCCGTCTCGTCCGATTCGTCGCTCACCGACACGTCGAAGCCACCGATGCGAGCGGCGAGCGCCTCGGCGACCGGGAAGCGGTTCCCTGCGTTGGCGATGATGAGGAACTCGGTCGTGCCCAATCGGTAAACGATGAGATCGTCAATAACTCCGCCGGTCTCGCTCAGCAGCAGGCTGTACTTCGCCTGACCCAGGGCAAGTTTGGAGAGCACACCGGCGAGGACGTAGTCGAGATACGCGCCTGCGTCCGCACCTTCAATGCGGAACTCGGCCATGTGGGAGATGTCGAACAGGCCCGATCGCTCTCGAACGGCGTGGTGTTCGGCCAAGTCGCTGCTGTAGCGCACCGGCATGTCCCAGCCGGCAAAGTCGGTGAAACTCGCACCGGCAGCGCGGTGGAGCTGATCGAGTGGACTGAGGGCCATGAGTTCTCCCAGGTGGCACGTCGTAAGGAAACACGTGATGTGAATGAGAACTCCCCCTCTGTCATTGGCCTGAGAGTTTCACCCCGTGCGGGGCTTTCACCGTGGGCTGGGCCGGAATACGCGTCCGACTCATTTTCAGAGTGGCCTCGACATGCGGTGAATGAACCTGAGAGATTGGCGGGGAGGCTTGCTCCTTCGGTGCCGGCGAACCGGCTCTCCCGCGATGCGTTATCGGCCCAGTATGCGGTTGTGAGCCGAGCTTATCGCGCATGCGCAGATGAGCAGAACGGCTCGCCCGAGAGTTTCAACCAGGACTTGAGTTCTGCGACGACGTCCGACGCAATTGGCGTTGAGGTCACATTGACTCTAAGATGAACGGTGTAATAGTCATTCTGACTCGAAGCCCGAAGGGGGCGCGATGAGCACGTCCGCTCGACTCGCGGTGTCAACCGTGATTTTCGCGCTTCGTGGCGAGCACGGTGAACGGCCCGCCCTGTGGATTCCCCTGGTCCGTCGGACGCGCGAGCCGTTTGCCAACCGATGGGCCCTACCGGGTGGTTGGCTGCCGAGCGACGAAGAGCTCGAGTCTGCCGCCTCACGCACGCTCGCGGAAACCACGGGCCTCGCACCCGCCTACCTCGAGCAGCTCTATACCTTCGGCAGTATCGGCCGTTCCCCCGAGCGAGTGGTGTCGGTCGTGTACTGGGCGATGGTTCAGTCGGCAGAGGCGGCCCGAGTGTCGGTCGACGAAAATGTGGCATGGTTCCAGGCCGATCAACTCCCCGAACTGGCCTTCGACCACAATCACATCGTCGACTACGCTCTCTGGCGTCTGCGCACCAAGGTCGAATACTCGCGCATTGCGCACGCGTTCCTCGGTGACACGTTCACGCTCGCCCAGTTGCGCGAGGTGCACGAGGGGGTCCTGGGGCGCAAGCTCGACCCGGCGAACTTCCGCCGCACTCTGGAAGCGAGCGGTGAACTCATTGATACCGGCGAGCGCCTCGCCGGAACGCCGCATCGGCCGCCCAAACTGTATCGCTTCGCCTCCCCGCTTCCCACACAACGGAGTTCCGCATGACCGCAATCAATCTCGGCGCCCCCACCGCATCGGTGGATCGGCTCATCCAGCTGATTTCGGCGGGAACCGCCACGGGCCAGACCTGCACGCCAGATCTCGCCGACGGGCCCTGGGTGGCCGACGCAACCCCGGGATACGGGCCGGGCTCGTCGATGGGTGATGTCATCCCCGTGGGATCGCCTCGGCAGGGCGCGCTCCCCGCGGAGTATCGCGAGGCGAGTAACGACGAGCTTCACGCTCGCATTCGGGCGGCAAAAGCGACACTCGGTGAGCGCGCCGTCGTGCTCGGACACTTCTATCAGCGCGACGAAATCGTGCAGCATGCCGACTACGTGGGCGATTCGTTCCAGCTCGCCCGTGCGGCGAAGGAGCACCCGGGAGCCGAAGCCATCGTGTTCTGTGGCGTCCATTTCATGGCGGAAACCGCCGACATCCTCGCTCAGCCCGAGCAGCGTGTCATCCTGCCGAACCTCGCTGCCGGCTGCTCGATGGCCGACATGGCCGACATTGAGTCGGTGACCGAGTGCTGGCGGGCACTCGAGGAACTGTATGGCACCGAACCGGACGCGAACGGCCGCGTCCCGGTCATCCCGGTGACCTACATGAACTCATCGGCAGCGCTCAAGGGTTTCTGCGGTGAGCACGGCGGCATCGTGTGCACATCGTCGAACGCATCGACGGTCCTCGAGTGGGCATTCGAGCGAGGACAGCGGGTGCTGTTCTTCCCCGACCAGCACCTCGGTCGCAATACCGCGAAGGCGATGGGCATCCCGCTCGAGCAAATGCCGATGTGGAACCCACGTCAACCGCTCGGCGGAAACACCGCCGAGTCGCTCGCCAACGCCAAAGTGCTGCTCTGGCACGGTTTCTGCTCGGTGCACAAGCGCTTCACTGTGGACCAGATTGCCCAGGCCCGCACCGAGCACCCCGGCGTGCGCATCATTGTCCACCCGGAGTGTCCGATGGATGTTGTCGATGCCGCCGACGGAGCCGGATCGACCGACTACATCACGAAGTACGTCGCGGCGGCTCCCGCGGGTGCCGTGATTGGGATCGGCACGGAAATCAATCTCGTGCAACGACTCGCGGCTCAGAACCCCGACAAAACCATCTTCTGCCTCGACCCGGTCGTCTGCCCGTGCTCGACGATGTACCGCATCCACCCCGGCTACCTCGCTTGGGTGCTCGAAGAGCTCGTCGCCGGTCGCACCGTGAACGAAATTCGCGTCGACGCCCACGTCGCCCAGACCGCCCAGATCGCTCTCGAGCGCATGCTGGCAGCGGTTCCCCAGCAGTCGGGCGCCACTCCGGGACGCGGTTAGCGATGCGCGTCCTCATCGTCGGGAGCGGGCTCGCGGGCCTCGAGTGTGCGCTCACCGCGCACGAGCTCGGCCACGACGTGACGATTCTCACCAAGGGGCAACTCGCGGACTCCGCCACCGCGTGGGCCCAGGGCGGTGTCGCGGTCGCGCTCGGACCGGACGACTCCCCCGCCCTCCACGCCGCAGACACCATGCGGGCGAGCGCGAATCTCGCCGTTCCGAGCGCCGTCGATGTGCTCGTAAGCGACGGTCCGGATATCGTTCGCGAGCTCACTGAACGCGGGGCGCACTTCGACCGTGCCTCGGACGGTGAGCTGGCCCGCGGCCGCGAGGCGGCACACTCGGTTGCTCGGGTCATCCACGCCGGAGGCGATGCCACCGGACGCGAGATTGAACGCGCACTCATTGCAGCGATCCGCTCCACCACGGTCACCGTCGTGGAGCACACCGCACTGCTGGATCTCATCCTGCACGACGGTCGGGTCACCGGGGTCACCACGCTCTCGGATGCCGGAGAGGCAGGCCGTTGGAGTGCGGACGCCGTCGTGCTCGCCACGGGTGGCGCCGGGATGCTCTACCCCTTCACGACAAACCCCGCTGTCGCGACCGGTGATGGTCTCGCGGCCGCCCTGCGCGCCGGCGCGGCCACGAGCGATCTCGAGTTCGTGCAGTTCCATCCGACCGCTCTTGCCGGCGCGGCAGGCGCGCTCATTTCCGAGGCTGTCCGCGGTGACGGCGCGGTACTCCGCAACGCGGCCGGCGAACGGTTCATGTTGACCGTCCACCCGGACGCCGAACTCGCCCCGCGAGATGTCGTCGCCCGAGCCGTCGCACGCCAAATGGCGGCAGACCGCGCTCCCGCCTGGCTTGACGCGACGGCACTCCGGCCAGCCCCCGACAACGCCGCCTACCTGGCCGAGCGGTTCCCCACCATCGATCGACTCTGCCGCGCGAACGGCATCGACTGGTCTCGAGCGTGGGTGCCCGTCACTCCGGCAGCGCACTACATCATGGGTGGCGTCGACACCGATAGCGACGGTCGGACAACTCTTCCCGGACTCTGGGCGGTCGGAGAAGTCGCCCGCACGGGCGTGCACGGCGCGAATCGGCTCGCCTCAAATTCGCTCCTCGAAGCGGCCGTCTTCGCCCGACGAGCCGCGCGGTCGCTCGACATACCGGCACCGTCGGGACGTTCACTTCGCGGCACGCACCACACGCCCGAACCAGCTGGCGCTCGCACCTGGCGTCGAGAGGATCTTCAGAACATCATGTGGCACGCGGCCGGACTTGAACGCTCAGAGGATGGCCTGCGCGAGGCCGATGCGCAAATCGCACACTGGGCCGAGCAGACGTTCACGCCGAGCACGGTTCACGAACTCGAAGACCGAAATCTCCTCGACGTGGCGCGCGCCGTGGTGCGGGCCGCACTCGGGCGCCGAGAGTCCGTCGGCGCACACTATCGAGTCGACGACGAAGCCGCTCGCACAGATGCGAACCGACGACCGGAGGCCCACCATGTCTAATGCGTTCACCTTGCACGACATCGTCGCGAATGCACTCGCCGAAGACGCCCCCTGGGGTGACGCATCGGCCGCGCTGATCCCGGAGAATGCCACGGCCCGGGCCGACCTCGTCGCCCGGGAACCCGGCGTATTTAGCGGATGCGAGGCGTGGACGACCGCGTTCACCCTCGCGGACGCTTCGAGCCAGGTCACCTGGCACACGTGTGACGGCGATCGCTTCGAGGCCGGTTCTCGACTGGCAACGGTCACTGGGCCGGCCCGAGGAATCCTGCGGGCCGAGCGCATCGGCCTGAACCTGGTGCAACGCATGTCCGGGATTGCAACGCTGACTCGTCAGTTCGTTGATGCCGTCGACGGGACCGGGGCTCGCATCGTCGACACCCGAAAGACCACCCCGGGCCTGCGCATCCTCGAGCGCCAAGCCGTCCGGGATGGCGGCGGCTTCAACCACCGGTTCTCACTCAGCGATGCCGTCATGGTCAAGGACAACCATCTGGCCATCCTGACGGCGAGCGGCGCTTCGGTGACGGATGCCCTCCGTACCGCACGTGCTCAGCTCGGCCACACGGTCGCCTTCGAAGTGGAGGTGGACCGGCTCGATCAGATTCCGCCGCTCCTCGACGCGGGGGTCCCGATCATCATGCTGGACAATTTCAGCCTTGCCGATCTGCGCGCTGGGGTCGCTCTCATCGACGGTCGAGCGACGGTCGAAGCGAGCGGCGGCGTGACCCTCGAGACGGTCCGCGACATCGCCAGCACCGGTGTCGACGTGATTTCCGTGGGCGCACTCACCCACTCGGCGCGTGCGCTCGACCTTGGCCTCGACATCAACCACACACCGTGACATATCTCGACCACGCCGCCACGAGCCCGCCGCGGGCGGAAGCGCTTCGAGCGATGTGGCCGTCGCTCACGAGCGAGTTCGGCAACCCATCGAGCCGGCATGAACGCGGACTCAATGCGGCTCGAGCACTCGACTGGGCGCGCGAGACGTGCGCGGCAGCGCTCGGTTGGTCAGTTGGCGACGTCGTCTTCACTTCCGGCGGCACCGAGTCCAACAATCTCGCCATTTCCGGCCTCGCGCTCGGCTCGCCCCGCGGCCGGCACATCGTCTCGGCCGCAACCGAGCACAGTAGCGTCCGCGCCACGCTTGCCTGGTTGCAGCGGTGGCACGACTTCGAGGTGACATGGGTCGATCTCGATTCGAATGGCACGCTCGAGCCGGGCGCGCTTGAACGGGCGCTTCGCGACGACACCACCCTCGTCACGCTCATGGCCGCAAACAACGAAATTGGCACCGAACACGATTTGGCCGCAATCAGTGAGCTCAGTCGGCGGGCCGGTGCACTCGTGCACACCGATGCGGTGCAGTCCGTGGAGTGGCGCGACCTTCGCGGAATCCAGCTCGATGCGATCAGCCTCTCGGGCCACAAGGTGGGAGCCCCGCAGGGTATTGGCGCGGCATACATCCGCTCGGAACTGCCGCTCGAACCGACCGTCTGGGGAGGTGGCCAACAGCGCGACCGTCGTTCCGGCACCGAAAACCTGCCGGGCGCGATTGCCCTCGCAACGGCGCTCGCGCTCGCCTCTCAGGAGCGTGAGCAGACCGCGGCCCGCGTGACCGCACTTCGCGAACGCCTCACCGCCGGTCTGACACGACTGAACCCCGGCGTCACGCCGACCGGGGATCCTGAACGCCGCGCACCGCACATTGCCTCGTTCGTCTTTCCCGGCATCAGTGGCGAAGCGTTGCTCATCGGAATTGAAGAACGCGGGGTGCAGTGCTCAAGCGGCTCGGCGTGCTCGGCCGGGAGCGACGAGCCCAGCTCGGTGCTCACCGCGATTGGAATCGACTCCGATACCGCACTCAGCGCGGTGCGGTTCTCGCTCGGTCGCGACTCAACCGCCGACGACATCGATGCCGCGATCGATGCGACCGCGAGCGCACTCGCAGGCCTCGGCTGGACAATCGCACGCTAGGCGGAGTGCGCCTCCGCCTCGACGAGTGCCTTGAGCCTTTCGAGGCCGCTCGTGAAGGTGCCGGTCATCATGCGATCAAACATGAGCTTGCCGGCGAGGAACATTCCGAAGCCGCGGTCCTCATCGAAGATCCAGTGCACCTCCGAGCCGCCATCGGTCGGGTGGACCGTGAACGCCGAGCTGGCCTCGCTCGTGCTTGCACCTCGCCAGAACGTCATGCGGATGTTGACCCGCGACGGGGCCTCGACCGATGTGATTTCCATCCGACCCTTGCCGAGTCGCTTGCCCTCGTAGGTGAAGATCGCCCCTGGACCGCTGGCCGGCCCCTCGTGGGTGGAGACAGTTGTCGGGTCCATCGAGGGGAACGGGTTCCAGTCGTTGAAACGGCTGAGATCCTGGAGTCGGGCAAATACGGCATCCGCCGGAGCGGAGATTCGGACAGTTGCGTCGAGATGTGCGTGGGGCATGTGCCTTACCCTACTCCGCGCGGTTCGCCTGGTCGAGTGGCCGGCCGAGGGACGCCCGCTCAATAATGTTCCAGCGGGCGGGGACAAAGGTTGAACGGAACGGTCGGCCAGAGAGCTCCGAAACGATGGCGTCGGCGGCAAGCGCACCCTGCTCATCGGGATACTGCGCGGCCGTCGCAAGACCGAAGGATTCGCCGTATTCGTGCCCGTCAATGCCGATGAGTGAGATTTCGCGTCCCGGGGTCAGCCCGGCAGCGCTCACGGCATACAGCGCGCCGAGCGCCATCTCGTCGGAGGCGCACACAATCGCGGTCGGAAGGTCCCCCTGAGCGAGGAACACCTCGGTGGCCTCCTTGGCCTTCCCCATCCGGTATTCGCCAGAGATATTCCACTCGGGGTGGAAGGGAATGTCCGCGGCGGCGAGTGTGTCCCGAAAGGCGCGCTCACGATCGTTGACGGAGGAGTCAACCAGAGCCGTTTCGTCGAAGCCGCCGAGGTAGCCGATGCGGGTGTGGCCGTAAGCGATGACCCGTTCGGTGACGGCCGTCGCGACTTGAAAATCATCGACACCGATCCGGCGGAGTTCTGGAATCGCGGGCCCCACCGAAATCATCGGGAGCTCCGAACCGATGAGGACATCCCATTGTGCGAGCTCGAACTCGGTGGCGATGATGAGCAGGCCGTCGACCCGATTGACGAGGTGCTCGCGGTCGAAGAGCCGGGCGACGTTCGCGGGCTGGGAGAGGTCGTAGAGGACCAGGTCAAAGTCGTTCTCCGCGAGTACCTTGTCGATGCCGCTCAGCACGAGGGTGTAAAACCAACGATTGACCGATGGCACGACTACACCGACAGCGGAAGAACGCCGTCCCCACGCACCGCTGGTCTTCGGTGCGGAGCGGAGCTCGGACGCGAGATCGCGGACCGCATCGACGGTTTCGCGTTGAATTCCGGGCTCGCCACGCAAGGCTCGCGAAACTGTCGTCCGGTCGAGACCGAGCAGGCCGGCAATCTCCCCAATAAGCGGCATGAACTCATGCTATTCCGTGTGACGCCGCGTTACGAGTCTCGGATCAGCTTTGCCCGCAGGAATTACGCTGTGGACATGGCACATTCTTCGGCGTGGGGCTTCGACACCCTGCAGATTCACGCGGGAACCTCGCCCGAACCGGTCACCGGAGCGCGGATTCCGCCTATTTTTGCGAGCACAAGTTTCGTCTACGAGTCAATCGAGGAAGCTGCGGCCTCGTTCCGACTCGAGGGAGACGGCTACGACTACTCACGGATTGCCAACCCGACCAACACCGTCGTCGAGAACCGCATTGCCGCGCTCGAGGGTGGCGTTTCCGCCGTACTCACGGCAAGCGGACAAGCGGCCACGGCGCTCGCCCTCCTCAATCTGGCCCGGTCGGGTGACCACATCGTCGCCTCGTCGCAGCTGTACGGCGGGAGCACGAACCTGTTGTTGAAGCGGTTCGCCGAACTGGGCATCGACGTCACATTGGTCTCGGACCTCAGCTCGCTCGAGGATTGGCAATCCGCGGTTCGCCCGAACACGCGCGCTTTCTTTGCCGAAAGCATTGGGAATCCACTCGGTTCCGTCCTCGACATTCCGGCGGTCGCGAAGATTGCGCACGCGTCCGGTGTGCCACTCGTCGTCGACAACACCCTCGCCACGCCGTACCTGATGCAGCCCCTCGCTCACGGCGCCGATATTGTCGTGCATTCGACCACGAAGTATCTGGCCGGCCACGGTCGCGTGATTGGCGGGGTCGTCGTCAGTGGCGGCCAGTTTGCCTTCGATGATGCGGACCGCTGGCCAGGTTTCCACCACGCCGATTTGGGTCATGGCGACGCCGGGTACTGGGAGCGGTTCGGACCACTCGCCTACACGACCCGGTTGCGCTCACTCCTCCTCCGCGATTACGGGCCAGCTCCGTCGCCGTTCAATAGCTTCCTTCTGCTGCAGGGCATCGAGACGCTCTCGCTTCGGATGCGGCAGCATGTCTCAAACGCGAACGCGGTCGTCGCGTTCCTCGAGCAGCACCCCGCGGTTGAGCGGGTCTACTATCCGACGGCGACCGGACAGGCCACGTCAGAGGTTGCCGGACGGCTCCTCCCACGAGGCGGCGGCGGTATTGTCTCCTTCGAAATCGCCGGCGGGATTGACGCGGGCGCCCGCTTCGTTGAGGGCGTGCAGCTCATCAGCCATCTCGCGAACATCGGTGACGTGCGGACCCTCATACTGCATCCGGCGTCGACCATCAATTCGGGACTCACCGCACAGCAGCGAGCCAATGCGGGAGTGCGAGACGGTCTGATTCGCCTCTCGATTGGCATTGAGGACTCAGACGACATCATCGCGGACCTGGGACGCGGCTTCGCTTCGGCCGGCGCCTAGGCGTTCGGCATCAACGCAATACGCTCGCGCAGATACGGCTCCAGCGGAACCCAGGCGTTGGGCGCCCATTCAACCTCGAGGATGCCGTCGCGGTCTCGAAGCGGTGGGCTGGGATGGTCCGTGTCGAGGCGGCGCACGTCAAGATTGACGGTTCGTCCCTGGTCGATTCCGCCACGCTGGGCGGCAGCCTTGAGTTCCGCTCGCTGTTCTGCCAGACGTGAGGGGTAGCCGTGTTGACGCTCCCGCTCTGCCCGGATGACTGTTCCCGCGGCATACAGCTGACCCTCGGTGTCGAGCAGTATCGCCCCCAGTCGCCAACACTCGGCAACGGCGACCAGACGTGGCGCACGGCGAATGGGCCCGATCGCGCGGGGCTGTTCCATTCGGGCAATGAGTTCGCGCGGCTTGGCCTGGACGAGTTCGAGGAGTTCCTGAATCACCTCGGACCGAACACCGACGTCATTGCTCCAACGAAGACAAGTCCCGCGAGGAGCCACAGGCTCGGCCGGCGATACCACGGTGTGGGGTCGTTTTCCTGCTCTTGGAAGTCATTCGCACCCGGCGGAATGTTGAACGGTCCGCCAAAGTTCCCTGGATCACTCATGCCAATACCCCCTCATGCTCCACGCAGGTGACAACGTCATCCGCACATGTGTCACACACGACAAGCTGACTCCGACAGCTCGGTTCCGCGCAGTTTTCCAGCCGGGCACTGGGATCACCACAGAAGGCACAGGAGCTGATGACCCGGGCGTCAGGGCTGAACGTCATGGCCTTTCGGTTGTCGAAAATCGCGAGCGACCCTTCCCACAGTCCGGCGTCGCCGAAGGTTTCGCCATAGCGGACGATGCCGCCGTCCAACTGATAGACCTCCGTGAAGCCGCGCTGAACCATCAGTGAGCTAAGGATTTCACAGCGGATGCCACCGGTGCAGTAGGTGACGACCGGCTGATCCTTGAGGTGGTCGTATTTGCCACTCTCGAGCTCTCGAATGAAGTCGTGCGAGGTATCGACGTCGGGAACGACGGCATCCTTGAAGCGCCCGATTTCGGCTTCCCACTTGTTGCGTCCGTCGAAAAAGACGACGTCTTTTTCCGCCACGAGCTCGTGGAGTTCGTGCGGCTTCAGGTGCACGCCGCCACCGACAACGCCGTTCTTATCCACGATGACCTCGTTCGGCGCGCCGAAGCCCACCAGTTCGGGACGGACTTTGACGCTGAGGCGAGGGAACTCGGTGCCGTCGCCCTCGCTCCACTTGAAGTCGATGTTCTTGAAGGGCGGAAACTCGCGGGTTTTGCGCCAATACTTCTTGACCGCGCTCAGCTCGCCGCCGACGGTGCCGTTGATGCCGTGGGGCGAAACGATGATGCGCCCGCCGAGGCCGAGCAGTTCGCACAGGTCACGTTGCCAGAGACGAACCGCATCGGGGTCGGCGATTGGTGAGAAGCCGTAAAACAACAGAACCTTGTGCACTGCCACGAGGTCAGTTTACGCCGCGTCTGCCCCCACCCCGGACGTTTGCCGAGCGGCGTGAGCGGCGGCACTCAAGCGAGAACGGAGATCGAGGCGAAAACAGTCCCGCAGTCGGCGGTCACCGGTGTGAGCACGCGACGATAGCCCGGGCCTTCACATTCGTCGAGTCGAGCCCAGTGCGCTCACCGCGTGCGCTCAGGAAGGAACATGCGGGCGACCGTGTTGATGACGAACCGCTTCGGCAGAATCTGGACGAGTTTCGCGGTGACGGCGTTCGAGAACCCGACCACCACGGATGGCGAGTCGGCTCGGTCGAGGGCACGCATCGTGCGAGAAACAACGTGTGCGACCGGCACTGGGATCCCCTTTGGCTTGGCGCTCGCAACTTCGAAGAACTCGGTCGCGGTGGCGCCTGGGTTCACTGCGAGGACGCGCACGCCGCTCCCCCGCGTTTCGGCCCAGAGCGCCTCGGTGAACGACCGGACGAACGCCTTGGTCGCTCCGTAGACGGCCATTCCCGGTACCGGCTGGAACGAAGCGGTGCTCGCAATATTGACGATGGCTCCCGTTCGGCGCTCCATCATTCCGGGCAGGGCGAGGCGCGCGAGCTCGACAAGCGTGAGCACATTGAGGTGGATTTCGTCGCGCGTGAGCTCCGGCGCTTCGTCGACAAAGTGTCCGCCGTGTCCAAAGCCGGCGTTATTGACGAGCACTTCGATCGGGCGGCCACCGAGCCGACCCCAGAGCGCACCGGCGGCACCGTCGGCCGACAGGTCAGCACTCAACACATCGACTTCGACGCGGTGTGCCGCGCGGAGCCGTTCGGCGAGCTGCTCGAGCCGGTCGACGCGACGCGCAACCAGGATGAGATTGTCGCCGCGACTCGCAAACTCGGCAGCGTAGGCTGCGCCGATTCCCGAGCTCGCGCCGGTAATGAGGACCGTGTGTGCCGCACTGCTCATGATTCCACCCCGCACATCCCTGATAGTCCCGCTCTAGAGTCCGTTGCGCTGGCGGTAGACCGCGACAATGGCGTTGGCGTGACCGTGACCCAAGCCGAACTCAGATTTCAAGTACCCGACCTGGTCCATGTGCTTGGCCTCGCGGACGGCGTCGAGCTGGGACATCCAGTGCTCGATGGGATGCCCATACTTCTTCTCAATCGAGGGGAAATAGGAAGCTGGGCCCTGCACCTTCTCGGTCATGGGCCCAGCCTAGCCAGTCTGCACTCGCGAATCGCGTGCAGCTAGGCGCGCGTTGCCCGGCGACGAAGCAGCAGGAACGCGACACCCGTCAGCCCGACGAACGTTGCCGCGCCGAGGAGTTCGGCGCCTGCAACACCGGTCGTCGCGAGAGCGGCGACGGGAGCGGCCGTCGGCGTCTCTTCCGGAGCTCCAACAGGCGGGGTGCCGGCAATGCCGTCACCAGAGAAAAGAACTCCGTATGCGGTCGTCGAGTCGACGGTTACCGCACCGAAGTCAATGACCGGGTACTGGAAGTCCGCATCGGTAAACTCGTGGCCACTCCATGAGGTCGAGCAGCCGGTGAGCGAAACCGGAGCGGTAGCAATCGGGTCGCCCGCCAGCATCGGGTCTGAACCGTTCATGTCGATCACGTACAGCAGTGCCGTGAGGGTCATGGACCCGGTCGGCGACAAGCAGGTTGTGGCCATCGAAAAATTGGAGAGTACGCCGGATCGCGTCGGCGTGAATGCCTGACCGAAACCGTTGTCGTTGAAGCAGTTGAAGTTGGTGTACGGCCCACGGGTGGGCTCGAAGTTGGCCGGCTCACAGAGGCTCGCGTCAACGTTCTCTGAGGTGATTTCTGGCCAGGTGACGTAGCCGGCGGGAGCGTTGTACGACTGCTCGATGAGGGCCGACTGATCCACGGTGCCATCAATGCTGTACCGGAAGTCAAAGTTGCAACCGCTGGAATCACCCAAGCACGGCACGAGGGTTTGCCCATCGGTCTCAAGGAAGATCGCGTTCGCCGTCGGCGCGAGATCGCTCGTTCCCGAGAAACGAAATCCGATGTTCTTACCATCAGCGGGACCGGGCGACGCGGTCGCGCTCAGTGCAGCGGTGGACGACATTGCGATGCCCAGAACGGCCGCAATACTCAAGGTTCGCGCAAAACGCTTCATCGACAAACTCCTTTGGGTGCAAGCTGAGGCTAGCAGAGACGTGGCGCAAAGCCACCACACGGAGCGCCTAGACGTTGAAGCGGAACTCGACGACGTCGCCGTCCTGCATGACGTAGTCCTTGCCCTCCATGCGCGCCTTGCCGGCAGCACGGGCGTCAGCGACCGACCCAGCGGCGACGAGGTCTTCGAAGCTGATGACCTCGGCCTTGATGAAGCCGCGCTCGAAGTCGGTGTGAATGACGCCGGCGGCCTGCGGGGCCTTCCAACCCTTGTGGATGGTCCAGGCGCGGGCCTCTTTGGGACCGGCGGTGAGATAGGTCTGCAGACCGAGCGTGTCGAAACCGATGCGGGCGAGCTGGTCGAGGCCCGACTCGGGTTGACCCGTCGACGCCAAGAGCTCCGCCGCATCCTCCGGGTCGAGGTCGATGAGCTCGGACTCGATCTTGGCGTCCAAGAAGACCGCCTCGGCCGGTGCGACGAGCGCCGCAAGTTCCGCCTTGCGAGCCGCGTCAGTCAAGACCGACTCGTCAACATTGAAGACATAGATGATGGGCTTCGCCGTGAGGAGGCCAAGCTCCCGGATCGGGGAAATGTCGACCTTCGAGCTCGAAAGCGGCGTCCCCGCCTCGAGCACGGCCTGAGCTTCCTTGGCCGCCTCGACGACCTCCGGGCCGATCTTCTTGCCCTTCAGCTCCTTGTCGTAGCGCGGGAGCGCCTTCTCGATGGTCTCAAGGTCGGCAAGGATGAGCTCGGTGTTGATGGTTTCGAGGTCACTTGCGGGATCGACCTTGCCGTCAACGTGAACGACGTCACCGTCTGCAAACCCTCGGACGACCTGCGCGATAGCGTCAGCCTCACGAATGTTTGCGAGGAACTTGTTGCCGAGGCCTTCACCTTCGCTTGCGCCGCGCACGATACCTGCGATGTCCACGAACGACACCGTTGCCGGAAGAATGCGCTCCGAACCAAATACCTCGGCGAGCGCGCTCAGCCGTTCGTCCGGCAGGTTGACCACACCAATGTTCGGCTCGATCGTCGCGAAGGGGTAGTTTGCCGCGAGCACCTGGTTCTTGGTCAGGGCGTTAAACAGCGTGGACTTGCCAACGTTGGGCAGGCCGACGATTCCAATAGTGAGAGCCACAGTCGACGAGTCTACTGACCCCGGCGGCGGAGGTTGTTCCGCTCGGCGTCACCCCTGCGGCGCACCAGCAGCAATCCGGCAGCAAGCACACCGGCCGCTGCGAGCCCGCCGACGATAAGCAGGAACGGCGATTGCGCCTGTCGAGTCGCAGTGTTCGCGGTATCGGTGCGACCGGGACTGGGCAGTTCTGCGCCCGCACCGGCTTCGGCCGCCTCCGCCACTGCGGCCGCGATTTCCAGCTCATCGGCGATGGCCTGACCCGATCCCACGCCGAAGACGAATGTGCCGGTTACGGGGTGACCGTCCTTCGAGACGACACGCCACTCCACGGTGTACACGCCGGGAGTGAGGTCGGCGGCGAGTGGAGCGGAAACCGTTGCACCGGAGACGGTGACCGGGCCGGCAACAACATCGCTACCGTCGTGGTTGAGAACGACGATGGTCGTTCCCAGTTCAATGACCTCCTCGCCGAATGTGACCGACACATTGGCCGGTCCGATCTCGAGGAGGTCACCGTTGGCTGGCGAGGTTGTCTGCAGCTCATCGTGAGCGAACGCGGGTGAAACGGCGGCGTTCATTCCGAACAGAGCGATGGCAAGGGCGAGGATACGGAGAAGTCGAGTAGTCATCACTTCGATGCTATCTCGTGCTGTCTGAACGTCGTGTCAGACTGGAATCATGGCGCTCAACTTCACGGCAATCGACTTCGAGACGGCGAACGGTTCGCCGGCATCGGCGTGCAGCGTGGGCCTCGTGAAGGTGGCGGACGGTGTGATTGTCGACGAGCGCTCCTGGCTCTTGCGGCCGCCGTTTGGGCACGACGAGTTTTGGGAGTCCAACATTCGGGTGCACGGAATCCAGCCGCAAGACGTCCACGACGCACCGCTCTGGTCGGAGATTGCCGCTGAACTGTTCGACTGGGTCGGTTCCGATTGGCTCGTCGCTCACAACGCCGGTTTCGACATGGGAGTAATCCGTGCAAGCCACTCGGTTGCCGGGCTGACCCTGCCAAACCTCCACACACTGTGCAGCTTGCAAGTGGCGCGCCGGACCTACCATCTCGATTCCTATCGCCTCCCGGTGGCGGCGATGGCGGCCGGCTTCGAGGATTTCTCCCACCACAATGCGCTCGATGATTCCCGCGCCTGTGCGGCCATCATGGTGCACGCGGCGAAGCGCCACGAGGTCGACGATCTCGCCGCTCTGGCAAAAGTGTGCGGTGTCACTCCGGGCGCGATTGGCCCACTCGCCGAAGCGAACCACCGTTCAACCTTCGGTCCGATGGCTCTGCAGTAACCGCCGACCGCGCGCCGCACGCGAACCTGTCGGAGGTCGCTGGCACACTGTCAGCGTGGACTTCCTCTCGCTCTTCATTGGTATCGCACTCGGCGCGCTGCTCGGCTGGCTCGTCACGCGATCGACGTCGGCCGGCGCTCGTGCGACCGCGGCCCAACTGAGTGAGCAGCTCGAAGCTGAGCGGCTTGCGCGTTCGGAGCTCATCGAGCAGCACCGCATCGAGCGAGAGCAGCGTGACGCTCGCGAGCGGGACGAGGCTCGGGTCCTTGAGAAGCTCGCACCGGTCAGCACCATCATCACCGACCTGAAAGCCAAGGTTGAGGCGATGGAACGCGCTCGAACCGATCAGCACGCCGAGCTGCGCACCCAGTTGCGCACCTCACTCGAGCTCTCGAGCGAACTCACGCGGACAACGCAATCGCTTTCGCGTGTGATGAGCGACAACTCGCTGCGCGGAACCTGGGGCGAACTCCAGCTCGCCCGGATCGCCGAACTGTCCGGACTGCGAAACGGTATCGACTACGAACTGCAGGAGACGCTCGCCGGCGAGGACGGTCGCGGTCGCCCCGACATGATTGTGAAACTCCCCGGAGGCACCTTCATTGCGGTCGACGCCAAGGCACCGTTTGCCGCCTACAGCGAGGCCATGGCCCTCACCGATGAGGCGACGAGCTCACTCGAATCTCGCAAGCGATTGTTCGAGAAGCACGCGAAAGACCTGCGGGGCCACATCAACACCCTGGCTTCGCGCGACTATGCTAACAACTTGCCCGGAAAGGTCGACTACGTCGTCTGCTTTGTACCGGCGGACTCCATCTTGGTGGCCGCCCTCGACGCCGACCACGGCCTGCTCGAATACGCGCTGAGCAAGAAGGTCGTGTTGGCCTCGCCCTCGAGCCTTGTCGCGGTGCTGCGGCCGGTGTCCATCACATGGGCGCAAGTCGAGAACGCCGAGAACGCCATGAAGATTGTGGAGATGGGCCGCACCCTCTATAGCCGGCTGTCAACGATGGCGAGCCATGCCGCGAAGGTGGGCTCGGCGATTCAATCCTCCGCCAAGCACTTCAATGCCTTCGCTGGATCACTCGAGCGCAGCGTGCTTCCCGCTGCACGAGCGTTCGACTCCATCGATTCGAAGGATCTGCCCGAGGTCGAAACCATCGAGGGCACCATCAATCTGTTCACCACGCCGGAATTGCGTGGATTGAACGCTGAGCTTGAGTCGGGCCAGCCCCCCATCGGTGAGCCGGTCGACGCCGAAGAGGTCTAGCGGCCGGCAGCGCGTTCGACGGTCTCCCAATAACCGGCCTCATCGTCGCGCCATTTATCGACGAGATGGTCGGCTTGGATGCGGCGCAACGTGCCTGAAGTGCCGCGCAGAATGACGCTCGAGGTTCGCACCCGGCGCGTGCCGAGGCGCCGCACCCCGTCGACGAGCGCTCCGTCCGTCACACCGGTCGCCACGAAAATGGTGTTGTCGCTGCGAACGAGGTCATCGAGCTCATAGACCGCTTCGCAATCGAGGCCTGCCGCCTCACCAAGGGCCCGCTCGGCGTCGTCCTTTGGCGCGAGTCGCCCCTGCATAAAGCCACCGAGCGCCTTGATGGCGCACGCGGTCGTGATGCCCTCCGGACTGCCGCCAATGCCGATGCACATGTCGATGCGGGACTCGTCGATGGCCGAGTTGATTCCGCCGGCGACATCACCGTCGAGCAGCAGTCGGGTGCCCGCACCGGCCTCGCGAATCTCGGCAATGAGCCGCTCGTGTCGGGGACGATCAAGCACTGCCACGCGAAGCTCACTGACGTGTTTGCCTTTCGCGGCAGCGAGTGCGCGGAGATTCTCGCCCACCGGCTGGCGAATGTCGACAACGCCGTGGCCCTCTGGACCGGTCACGATCTTGTCCATGTAGAACACCGAGGAGGCGTCGAGCATGCTCCCGCGATCGGCAACCGCGATGACTGACAGGGCATGCGAGCGGCCTGCGGCCGTGAGGCTCGTTCCGTCAATCGGATCGACTGCGATGTCACACGCCGGACCGCGACCGGTGCCCACGCGTTCGCCGTTAAACAGCATTGGCGCGTCGTCCTTCTCGCCCTCACCGATGACCACGAGGCCGTCAAAATCGACCGTCGCGAGGAAGGTGCGCATGGCGTCCACCGCGGCACCGTCGGCCGCGTTCTTGTCGCCATGGCCCACCCAGGGATAGGCGCGGATCGCGGCCGCCTCGGTTGCGCGAACCAGGTCCATCGCGAGATTGCGGTCGGGGTGCTGCAGGAGTGAATTCGGCATAACCGGCCCTTTGAACGAATTGACTGACGGTGATGCGCGTGTTCCCCCAGCCTAGTTGCCCCGGGTGCGCATACCGGCATCGTTAGACTCAGTGGAGGCCGCGCGCCCGCATTTTCGCCGATTGAGGAGCAGACATGCCCATCGCCACCCCCGACCAGTACGCCGCCATGCTCGATACGGCGAAAGCCAAGGGCTTTGCCTACCCGGCGTTCAATGTTTCGAGCTCGCAGACGCTGAATGCTGTGCTCCAGGGTCTCAGCGAGGCGGGATCGGACGGCATCATCCAGGTCACCACGGGCGGCGCGGACTACTTCGCTGGACACACCGTGAAGGCCCGCGCAACCGGTGCCCTCGCATTCGCCACGTTCGCCAAGGAAGTCGCCAAGAGCTACCCGGTCACCGTTGCACTGCACACCGACCACTGCCCGAAGAACGCTCTCGATGACTTCCTGCTGCCGCTCATCGCCGCCTCGGAAGAGGTCGTGAAGGCCGGCGGCGAGCCCATCTTCCAGTCGCACATGTGGGATGGTTCTGCGGTACCGCTGGCCGAAAACCTTGAGATTGCCCAGGGCATCATTTCTCGCACCAAGGCCATCAACGCCATCCTCGAGGTCGAGATTGGCGTGGTCGGCGGCGAAGAAGACGGTGTCAGTCACGACATCAACGACAACCTGTACACCACGCTCGACGACGCCATCGCGACCGTCGAAGCGCTCGGTCTCGGCGAGCAGGGCCGCTACATGGCCGCCCTCACCTTTGGCAACGTGCACGGCGTCTACAAGCCTGGCAACGTCAAGCTCAAGCCCTCTCTGCTCAAGGAAATCCAGGACGGCCTCGCCGCGAAGTACGGTACCTCGGCCAAGCCGCTCGACCTCGTCTTCCACGGCGGATCGGGTTCCACTCCCGAGGAAATCGCTGAGGCGGTCGCGAACGGTGTCATCAAGATGAACATCGACACCGACACCCAGTACGCCTACACCCGTTCGGTGGCCGATTACATGCTGAAGAACTACGACGGTGTCCTGAAGGTCGACGGCGAAGTCGGCAACAAGAAGCTCTACGACCCGCGTGCTTGGGGCAAGGTTGCCGAGAGCGCCATGGCCGCTCGCGTTGTCGAGGCGACCGAGCAGCTCGGTTCCGCGGGCCACTCCGGCAAGTAACCGACCAGGTTCGAACGGGCGCGTCCTTCAGGGCGCGCCCGTTCTCATTCCCTCACCGAGCGCGCAGACATTGCCCAAGACCTCGCTTGCCGGCCGAGTGCGTTGACGCGCCCGTGGAGGCGATTGCGTGCAGCTACGGGTTGTTGATTTCGTAGACCACGAAATGCTGTTCAGCGACCGCGTCATACAGCCGGCGAGCGGTGGCATTGTCGGCTGCCGTTTGCCAGTACACCTTGGCGTGGCCTCGTTCGTGGGCCCAGCGCGAGACGTAGTCAATCAGCGCACGTCCGACGCCGCTCCCCCGAGTCGCGGGATCGACAAAGAGGTCTTCGAGATAGACGAGAGGCTCCGGCTCCCACGTCGACGGGTGGGTCAACCAATGCACCATTCCGACGGCGCGGCCGTGCTCGTCGCGGGCAAGAGCTCCCCATGCGGGAAACGCGGCGTCGGTGAGTCGGGAAAACGAGAGGTCGCTCTGCTGGGCACTGAGTTCGTGCTGATAGAACTCGAGGTACCCCGCCCAGAGTGGGTCCCAGTCGGCCCGGTCGTTTGCGCCGAGGGGCACAATGCTGATGCTCACTTGCTCCCACCGGAAACTGCGGCGGCAAGTTGTGCCGCGATGGTCGGATCCCGGAGCAACACGCTCACAATCACGACGGAGGTGACGACATAGACCACCAAACCGGCCGAGATCGGGACCCACAGCGCCGAGCGGCCAGACCGCAGGCGACGCCACGCGAACAGTACGGCTCCCATCCACATGAGCACCCAGAACCCTGCGAGGCCGACGCCGGCAGCGCCGGCGAGCGACGTCGCCGGGTACGTGGCGAATTCGACGCCGAGAGTTTGCCCCCACAGCGTCAGCACGTCATTGAGAAACAGGTTGAAGCTGAGGAACATCGGAACCGATGAGACCACTTCGATGAAGCCGTAGGCGAGGAAGGCGACCGTGCCGAACATGTTCACGCGACGGCGGCTCGCGGCGAGAATGGCCGGGTCGACCGCTGCGCGGCCGATTGGAGCGCGTCGTTCGGCGCCCCGGGCGGGCGTCGGCCCGGCGGCCGGAACGCTCGGCTCGAGCTGCTCGGGACTCGGCGATTGAATTCGTGCGAGTTGCTCTTCGCGGGTGGCATATTCACCGAACTGAGGACGCGGTCGTTGCTCGTTCACTCGGCTCCCTTTCCGCGGCCACCAACGGCTCGGGCGTCACCGGCAAGCTCTTTGCGCAGCTCGCGCGGCAGCGAAAACATGAGGTCTTCCTCGGCGGTCTTCACCTCGGCGACATCGCGGTACCCGGCCTCGGCGAGGTCTCGAAGCACCTCGTCGACAAGCTCTTCCGGGACCGATGCGCCACTCGTGACACCGATGGTGGAGG
>DATGWF010000005.1:0-14375 GCA_035299585.1 Microbacteriaceae bacterium | reverse complement strand
GGCGTCGACCATCGCCTCCTCGGAGGCGCTAGAAGCGTTGCGGCGCCGGGCGCGTGAGATCGCGGCCGAGGCCGTCGAGCCGACTCCGCCCTCGCTTGTTGCCGCTCGCGCTCGTGCGGCGGCGATGGCGGCACACCCGTCGAGTTACGGACAGCGCATGCGGGCTCGGATGGCCGCGGAAGCGCAGGTGCGCGGATCCGCCTCGGCGAATGTGCCGATGGCCGTGCCACGAACCGCGGCCGAGCAAGCCGCCGCCCGTATTCTCGCGGCCGGCGATATTGCTGCGACCGCATCGGCACAGCTCGACGTGGCCGACGTGTTGCAGCGCCGCCGAGTCGGCTAAGTCGCAGACGGCAGGCCGGGTTCTGGTCACTCTCGTCCCGTCAGCGCGGATGGAATCCCGCCACTTTCGAGTGCTATTCTCGAATCACTCGGGCCTATGGCGCAGTTGGTAGCGCGTCTCGTTCGCAATGAGAAGGTCAGGGGTTCGAATCCCCTTAGGTCCACCGAGAATGAGGCTCTGTCGGAGTCGGTACGCTGAGGCCATGGAACTTGGGATTCGCGGGAAAGTTGCCCTCGTGCTCGGTGCGAGCGGCGGGCTCGGTGGGGGCGCGGCGCGCGCTTTGGCCGCCGAGGGAGTGGTGGTCGTCTGCGCGGGCCGCGATCGCGGTCGACTCGACGGCATCGTGGCTGAGATTGTCCATGCCGGCGGGGTTGCCCATGCCGTTCAGCTCGATTTGGCCGACCGCTCACGCATTGACGCCGTCGTCACCGACATCGAGGAACGCATCGGCGGGATCGACATTCTCGTCAATGTCTCGGGTGGCCCGGCGCCGAGTGGTGTCGCCGCTCAACCCCTCGACACCTGGACGGAACAGTTCAATTCGATGGTGCTCGCCATCATCGCCCTGACCGACCGCGTTCTGCCAGGCATGCGCGAGCGCAGGTGGGGGCGCATCATCACCAACACGAGTTCCGGACCAATTGCGCCAATCGCCAACCTCGGGCTCTCGAACACGCTCCGATCGAGCCTCCACGGCTGGTCGAAATCGCTCGCCAACGAAGTCGCCCGCGAAGGCGTCACGAGCAACGTCGTGGTGCCCGGTCGCATTCACACCGCTCGAATCGACGCGCTCAATGCCCGCGCCGCCGAACAGTCCGGCCGTCCACTCGACGAGGTCGCTGAAGCCTTCGCCCAAGAAATCCCGACTGGACGGTATGGCACGGTTGACGAATACGGCGCGGTCGTCGCCTTCCTGGCCAGCGTCCAGGCAAGCTACATCACCGGCTCGCAGATTCGCGTCGACGGCGGATTGATCCCCAGCGTCTAGCTGGCGATCCGTGCCCTCACCTCGGCTCGCCGGGGGAGCGCGGTGAGTGTCTCGATAAGTTCGTCGAGGGTGTGCGCCGCGTTCGCCGGATGACGCAGCGGAACGTCGCCGTGGATGACGTAATGGTTCCGCCGGCCCCGACGCTCCCGCTCGACGTAGCCGTCGGCGACGAGGTCGTTGAGGATGGTCATGGTCGCACGACTCGAGATGCCAACCGCTTCCGCGAGCTGCGCAACGGTCTGGTCGGGGTCCTTGGCGACCTCGATGAGCACGTGCGCGTGGTGCGTCAGGAACGTCCAAGCCGCCATCTAGCTGAGCGGCTTTCGCGTAAACACGGTTCGGGCGCTCGCGAGTTGTTCCGGAGTAGCTTCGTCCCAGTGTTGCGGCTTTTCCACCTCGATGTGGTGGCGGCCCTGACCACGGGTCTTGATGAGGCTCGCTCCGATGCTCACCGCGAGGATGACAATGATGACAGCGAGTGAGACAGCGGTATCGATCTTGACCACGCTGTGCAGCGCGAGCTTGACGCCGACCCAGCCCAGAATCGCGGCGAGGCCGAGCTTCAGGTAGACAAAGCGATCCATCAGGTCTGCGAGCAGGAAGTACATCGCGCGAAGACCGAGCAGAGCAAAGGCGTTCGAGGTGAACACGATGAACGTTTCGCTCGTGACCGCAAAGATGGCCGGAATTGAGTCGAAGGCGAACACAATGTCGGTGAGCTCAACGAGGATCAGTGCAACGAAGAGCGGAGTGGCCACAATCGCTCCGGTTGCGCCGGCACGCACGAGGAAGCGCTGGCCATAGATGACATCGGTCGTCGGCATGACGCGAGTGAGCCAGCGGTAGACGCGACCTTCGGTCGGGTTGGAGTGGTCATCGCGGTGCCGCAGCATTTGAATGGCGGTCACGATGAGCACGGCGGCGAAGATGTACAGCACCCAGTCGAAGCTCTTCACGAGCGCCCCACCGGCCGCAATCAGCGCTCCGCGGAAGATGAGGGCCCCGAGTACACCGAGGAACAGAATGCGGTGCTGGAACTTGGAGGGGATGCCGAGGCTCGCAAAAATGATGGCCCAGACGAACACATTGTCGACCGCGAGTGACTTCTCGATGAGGAAGCCGGCGTAGTACTGCTCGGCAAACTCGGAGCCGGCGGCCCACCAAATCACGAGGCCGAAGGTGAGACCGGAGATGACCCAGATGGTCGTCCAGGTGAGCGCTTCGCGCGGAGCGATTTCGTGCGCGTCGCGGTGCGCGAGCACGTCCACCGCGAGCATGACGACGATCACGAACAGAACGAGGCCCCAGCCCCAGAGTGGTACGTCCACGAGATCTCCCAAATGTCTGATGTTTTCTTCACTGAAGCATACTTCATGTATAGTGACAACACGTGAAGGAAACTTCACAGGTTTTTCCCAGGCGAAAGGACCGCTATGGACCTCGGATTTCTCAGCGCGACCGCGACCAATCTGCTCTCACCGGCCGTCCTCGCGTTCGTGCTGGGTGTGCTCGCCATCATCGTCAAGAGCGACCTCAAGCTCCCCGACTCCATTACCCAGGGCATCTCGCTCTACTTGCTCTTCGCCATCGGTCTGAAGGGCGGTGTGGGTCTTCGCACCTCCGACCCGGCAGAATCCGCCCTCGGCGCCGTCGCGGCCCTCGGTCTGGGCATCGTCATCCCCTTTCTCGCGTTTTGGGCGCTCCGGTTCATGACTCGACTCGACGCCACCGACCGCGGCGCGGTCGCCGCTCACTACGGGTCGACCTCGCTCGTCACATTTACCGCCGCGCTCGTCTTCTTGCAGTCGGCCAGCGTGGTCGTGCCGGGGTACGCCGCAACCATGCTCACCGTGCTCGAAGTGCCCGGAATCGTTATCGGAATCTTTCTTGCCAGGAGACTCAGTGGCGACACTGCACACTGGGGTCGCAGCCTGCACGAGATCGTCACCGGGAAATCCATCGTGCTCCTTGTCGGCGGAATGGTCATTGGCGCTATCGCGGGACCGGAGGGCATGAAGCCCATTGCCCCACTCTTTGTCGACCTGTACAAGGGGGTGCTCGTATTCTTCCTGCTGAGCCTCGGCCTCGAGGTGGGTGCCCGCGTCAAGACCATCCGATCCGCCGGTCCTGGACTTGTTATCTTCGCCATTGTCTTCCCGGTGTGTGCGGGCACGCTCGGTGCGGCAACCGCAGCGGCCCTGGGCCTGGGTGTCGGAGCAAGCGCGATTCTCGCGGTGCTGTGTGCTTCGGCCTCGTACATCGCCGCCCCGGCGGCCGTCCGGTTCTCGCTTCCGCAAGCCAACCTCGCCTTCGCGCTCACCGCGTCCCTCGCCGTGACCTTCCCGTTCAACGTCACCTTCGGTATTCCGCTCTACACCTGGATTGCCTCGGTGTTCGTCGGCGGTTAGCCAGCGCGAATCAGGCGACTGCTACGCTTCGAACGGCGCCCAGGGTGCTAGAAACTCCGGGGACGCAGCATGGAACGGTCGAACGCGTCGAGCAGGCTCGCTCGACTCCCGTGGCGACCATCCGCCACCGTGTCGCTCGCCACCCTCGGGGTCATTCTGCTCACCATCGGGGTCTACCTGGCACGTGCCGGTGCTGCTCCCAGCGACAACTGGCCGAGCAGCCTCAACCTTCTCTCGAGCGACAACGGCATTCTCTTCGAGGTCTCGCGCGATATTGTGCGCGGCGTCACACTCGATTGGTCGTTCTCGCCTCAGGTGTACGTCTTTCCTGAAATCCCCATCAGCCTCATTGCCTATCTCCTGAGCGGGGGCGCAATCGACTGGTACTTCATAGCGGTTGCCGCCATCGATATGGCGCTCATCTTTCTCGTGTTCGTGGGCCTTGCTGCCGCGCTGTGGCGCGAGCGCATCGGTCGGAGCGTCGCTCGAGCGCTCATCGCGACCATGCCGTTGCTGCTCATGCCGCTCGTCGCCGAGCAAAAGACCTACCTGTTTCAGCTCTTCCCGACGTACTACTACGGGATGATGCTGTTCGGCCTTGCGCTGCCACTCGCCATCCTGAGCCCGCGACGCTGGGTGCGCCTCGGCGTGCTCGCCGCGTGGGCGTTGACCGGTGCGGCAAACCCGCTTCTGTTCGCCATGAGTCTGCCGGGGGTGGCGCTCTCGGCAATCGCCGTGCTGGCCCGGCCCGATCGACGCTCCAGCGGGCTCGTGCCGGCTCTGGCGTGGACGCTCGGCTCCCTGCTCGTTGCAGTCCTCGTCCGGCTCGTGTTTTTCAACCCGATTGCCGGAACCGACCCGGCAAGCTACATTTCGCTCGAACGGGCCGAACAGCGCATGCGTGAGATTTCCGGCACCTTCCGGGACGGGTTCACGCTGAGCTTCGATCCCTGGCTCCTGGGTCTGTCGTGGGTTGCCATCGGCGCCTGCGTGCTGCTTGCGGGCTGGACCGGATGGCGCCTGGCACGAAAGCCCTCTCTCGCCCCCGAGGAACGGAACGACCTGGTGGCTCGGTTCTACCTGGCAACTCTTCCCGTTCTCGGGGTTGTCGCGATGGCCGCAATCTTGGCCTTGCACGTCTACTACCTCTGGTTCGCGCTCGTCGGCTCAATCGCCATCGCTGCCCTGCTCCTCCCGCCGCGGCGATTCGTTCGCCCGGTGGCAATTGCGCTCGTGCTGCTCACCGCGATAGGCGCCACCTGGGGCATTTCGAACGGGCTGTACAGCAATGGTCGCTATTTTGGGTTTCGCTCGGCGGTGACCGCGTGCCTCGATGCGGTGGTTCCGGGACAAACCGGGTACAGCACCTTCTCTGACGCCAGGCCACTATCCCTTCCCTCGCGCACCGGCGTCACACTCATTGCCATCAATGACGACCTGAGCCCAAACTTCTGGTTGACGAACCGCTCATACTCGAAGGAGCGGCTCGGCACCTTTGTGCTCGTGAATCCCGATACCGTCCAAGCACCAATCGCTCCGGCAACCATCCGTGCCGCGTGGGGGATGCCTGAGCGCCGTTTCCAGTGCGGTCCGGCAGAAGTGTGGACGTACCCGAGCGAAGATCAGCAGCAGCGCCTCGCCACCTGGTTCGATGCCTACCGCGACCTGCGTTAATCGATGAGTGTCAGCCGTTCGGTGAGGGTGTGGAGGTCAATCGAGGTGATCGAGTCCGGCGGCAGTTCCTCCCACTCCGAGACGTCCATTCCACTCGACGCGATCGCGACAGACTCCCCGGCGCGACGCTGAATATGCATCGTGAAGTACCGCTCGTCATGTGCTTCTGGAAGCACGAGGTCGGGCCGTCGAGCCCGCAGTTCCCGCCACGGCGACCGAGCATTGCGGCTCGCGTGAATCGCCACGAGAAACCTCGGAGTCAGCAGGAGCGCATTCAGACTCGAGCGCGGGAAGAGCTCTCGAATCGAGGTTACGGCGCCGGAAATTGCGTTCTCGAGCGGAACCCCCTCGCGGAGGGCGCTTCGGATGACGGCAAAGTAGCGCTCACTGTCCGTTGAGCCACGCACGGTGACATCGGGGTGGATGAGCGAATCGAGCAGCGCCGGCGGCACGAGCGACCCATTGTGGGCGAAGGCGAGTCCATCGGCGACAAAAGGGTGGGTGTTCGCGAGTGTTCGCGCGAGGCCGCTGGTCGCGAAGCGCAAGTGCACGAGGTGGGCGAAGGTGGGCAGCTCGCCGAGAGCGTCGTGGAGGCCACGATGGTGCAAGCCACTCTCGACGAACCGCTCGGACTGGATCGGGTCGCGGCCGCTCAACCATGCGTGGCCCCACCCGTCGTCGTGCAGTCGGGCCATGTCGTGGAATACGCGCGGCTGATCGGCGCCGAGCACTTCCGCAACGGTGCGAGGCGTGAGGCTCGCAACAGCGAGTAATCGACACATGCCGCTCCTTCCCGTCTCCCGTGGCCATCGTAGGAAGGCCGCCTCAGGCGACGAGGAGGCTATCCCGAGCTAGATGGTCGTCAGTGAGGGGTTGAGGTTGAGGGCGGTGATGCGCCACATGCCGCTCTCGTCGCGGTCAATTGTGGAGAGCGCGCCATTGAGAATGCGGGGAATGGTGGGCTCGGCGGGCAGGGCTCCCGCGATGTCGTTGAGGGTGTAGCGAATGATGGTCCCGTGAGCGACGAGCAGGGTGGGTTGCTGGCATTCGGCCGACACGCGCGTGAGGCCGGCACGCCCGCGCGCGATGACCGAGGTCATCTTCTCGACGCTCGGGTGGGTCTTGAGTTCGGGCGCATCAGGTTTGCCCTCGTAGATGCCGTAGCTGCGCTCAATCCATTCGTCGTACGCCGAGCCGAGGTCGAGCCCCAGTTCGCTGGCAATGATTTCGGCGGTTTCGCGGGCTCGTCGCAGCGGCGAGGACACGATGTTTGCCCACTCCACGCCGCCATCGGCGAGAAGTCGCGCGGTCTCGCGGGCCTGGCCGCGACCGACGTCGTTCAAGGGGATGTCCGTGCTGCCCTGAAACAGTCCGGCCGCATTCCAGTCGGTTTGTCCGTGTCGAATCAGCGCAAGAGTCACGAGACAATTGTCCTACGGGAATGATTCCGTCATCGACGCGTTGTATGCAGTTGCATATAGTTGGAGCGATGGAAAGGACGCGCATGAGCACGCTCGAATTTGGTCTCGAAACCTTCGGTGACGTCACAAAGGGAATCGACGGCCACAAGAAGGAGCAAGCTGCGGTGCTTCGGGACGTCCTCGAGGAGGCGCAACTCGCTGACCGGCTCGGTGTCGACGTCTTTAGCGTCGGCGAGCACCACCGTGACGATTTCGCCATCTCCACTCCCGAGACCGTCCTGTCTGCTATCGCCGCTCGGACCGAGCGCATTCGCGTGGGTTCAGCAGTCACCGTTCTCTCGAGCGACGACCCGATTCGCGTCTTCCAGCGCTTCTCGACCATCAATGCGATCTCCAACGGCCGAGCCGAAGTCATTCTCGGTCGCGGCTCGTTCACCGAGTCCTTTCCGCTGTTCGGCTATCCGCTGCACCAGTACGAAGAGCTGTTCGAGCAGAAGCTCGAGATTTTTGCCCAGCTGGCCAAGACCGGTGAGGTCACGTGGTCCGGCACGATTCGACCGCCGCTCAACGAGCAGAAGGTGTACCCACCGATTGAGGGTGGCGGTTCGCTGCGCACGCTCATCGGTGTTGGCGGAAGTCCCGAATCGGTCGTGCGCGCGGCCCGCTTTGGGTTCCCGCTCGTGCTCGCCATCATCGGTGGCAGCGCCGATCGGTTCGCACCGTTCGCCAACCTCTACCGTCAGTCGCTCGCGAAGATGGGCAGCGAGCAGCTCCCGATTGCCATCCATTCCATCGGTCACGTCGCCGAGACCGACGAGGAGGCGCGCAATCAGTTGTTCCCCGGTTGGGCGGAGTCATTCGGGCGTATCGGGCGGGAGCGCGGCTGGGGATCAACCATGTCGCGCGCGCATTTCGAGCAGGAAGCCGGACCGGCGGGTGCGCTCTACGTTGGCTCGCCCGACACCGTCGCCGAGAAGATTGTGCGCAGCATGAGCGTGCTGGGGGCCTCGCGCTTTGACATGAAGTACGCAAACGGTCCGATGCCACACGAGCAGCTGATGTCGAGCATCACGCTGTTCGCGACCGAGGTTATCCCGCGGGTACGCAAGGCCCTCGAAAGCTAATCAGATGCCCGCTACGGCACGTTGAGCGTGGGGAGTGGGCGCGGCGTACAGATGCGGCGGCGAGCAGCACAGCTCGCACCCGCGCACTGGCCTAGTGGTCGTGCTTTTTGCTGATCCCGAGCACGTGGAACGGGATGTACATCGAAACCGACACCAGCAGAATGCCGGCGGTGAACACCCAGATGGCGGTGTTCGGGTCACTGAAGGCGGCGCCAAACAACCACAGGCCAATCATGAACAAACCGAACGAAACCACGAACCAGACGACGTTCACCCTGCTACCTCCCAAAACGGTGCTGTCTCGAGTCTAGTGCGTCAGTCGACCGATTGAATCGCGTCGGTATCCGCTTGCGGGCTGATGTCGCGGCCACGCAGGTCGGGGAGCGACCGCACCGCGAGCGAAGAGACCGCCACCGCGGCGACACCGAAGCCGAGTCCGGTCAGGATCGCACCAATCGAGCCAACGTGGTCGATGAGAATGCCCGCGATGCCTGAACCGAGTGCGGCACCGATGAGCTGGCCCGTGCTCACCCAGCCGTATGCCTCCGCGGTGTCAGAAAATTTGAGGCTCGCCGACACCACGGTCGACAGTGCGGCGAGGGCTGGCGCCGTGCCGATTCCGGTGACAAATAGCGCGAGGGACAGCCACCAGAAGTCGAGGCTCGCGAGGGCGAGCGCCACGCCGAAGGTCATGATGAGCATGCGCCGCGCGATGGTCCACGGCCGAATCGGCAGGTGACCGAAGGCGAGCCCGCCGGCGATCGAACCGATCGACGAAATGGCCAGTACGAAGCCACCGGCTGCGTTTCCCTCGCCAAAGGCCGTCACGACGCCGGCCTCAATGGCAGACCACAGCCCCACGAGCAAGAACCCGGTGACGGTCACGACCGCAATCGACGGTTGTGTGAGGACGGCACCGAAGCGTCGGCGCGACGGCGGAATCCGCACCCGCCCGAGCTCCGGCGAACTGATGAACCAGGCGCCGCCGCCGACGAGGAAGGCGACGCTCGCTCCGATCCCCCACGCGCCACCGAGCTGGGTGCCGACGAAGGTCGCCACAATCGGGCCGACGACCCAGATGATTTCCTGAGCGGTTGCGTCTAACGAGTAGAGCCGACTCGTCTGGTGCGCCGGAACGAGCTTCGGGTAGAGCGTGCGCACGGCCGAACCGACGGGCGGCATGCTGAGACCAATCACGAACCCCAGGCCGACATAGACGGGAGCGGCAAAGTCATCGAGCGCGAGCACCGTGAGCGCGACGCCCGCCACGGCCGTCTCGATGATGAGTACCCGACGGACACCCCACTGCCCCATAAACCGACTGGAAAACGGTCCGGCAATCGCTTGGCCGATGCTGCAGGCCGCGAGTACGAGCCCCGCGATCGCATAGGAGTCGGTGCGCTCGTGGATGTAGAGGAGAACCGAGATCGAGAGCATGCCGTAGGGGAATCGGGCCAGCAACTGAGATGACACGATTCGCGCCACTCCGGGCGTCCGCAAGATTTCGACGTATTGGTTCACAACATGCCCATCTTTGCACTCGGGTCGATGCGGGCGAGTGCAGCGCGGAGTTCGGCGGGGACCTGGGCAAAGGTGTCGGGGCTCAATCGCTCTAAGAATCCGGCTCCGGTGAGCTCCTCGAGTCGGGCGCGCTCGCGCGCCAGCTCGCCGACCCGGTCGATGCTCGAGGCTCGACGAATGGCCTTATCGACGGCTCGCGCGAGCGCTTCGATGTCGGCGATGTGAGCGAGTTCCGCTGGAATCGCCTCCGCTATGGCGGAGCGAACAGTCCGATCGAGTTCTGCGTCCGACAGTTCGGGGTCTGCGGCGAGGGCGGCGGCTGCCCAGGCTTTCGCGCGCGCCGCGGCCGGTCCAGTCGCACCGCTCGCCGCGACCGTCGCCTCGATTCGGCTTTCTCGGCTCACCGGAGTGGGTGTATCGGTTTCGCGTTGCTCCGGAACGGCCGGAGACTGGGTCGTGTCCCGAAGCTCTTCGAGTGAGCGAGATGCCCGAACCGGCCTGCGGTTCGGGCCGATGACGACGTAGCGAGGCTTCAAGTGGGCGGGGACCCGCTCGAGGTCGAAGTCGCCGGCTCGAATCGGTGCGAACGTGACCCGCTTAATGAGTGCGGCGAGCTCCTCGCGGAAATCACCGATGGGCTCGTCGGGGAGATCTCGAATGAGGCGTTCCGCCCACGCGTTTGCAGGCACCACTTCGCGGCGGAGGGTTTTGGGCAAACTCCGAAGGAGGGCCGCCACGAGCTCGGTGCGGAGGCCGGGAACCACCCAGCCGAGGTCGATTTCGCGCGCCCGAGCGAGATCGCGTTCCGAGATGAGCACGCTCACGCCGTCTTCCTCGCGACCGGGTGCGTGCGTGTAGCTCAAGCGGTATCGCACCGGACCGGCCTGCCATTCGCGAGGAAACAGGGCCGGGTCGAGCCGCTCACTGCGCTCGGGCTCCGGCTCCGGGAGGGTCAGCAGCTCGGGTGTCTCGGCGACGGCGTCACGCCAGAACTTCTCGAAACTCCGCACATCCGTGACGTGGGCCGGGATGCGATCGAGATACCACTCGACAAGGCCTGTCTCGTCGAACGGGTGGCGTTCGCGGAGCCGGTTCGATGCGGCATTCCACCGCCCCAAAATGTCGCGGTTCTTCCGGGCGAACGCGCTCACGCGGCGGTCGAGACGGTCAATCTCCCACTCGCCGAGCACGAGCGCGTGCCGAACGAAGAGTTCACGGGCCAGCTCGGGTTGCAGGCGCGCGAGCTGGCGGCGCTCCCCGGCGCTCAACACGACGCCATAAAGCGACACTCGCTCGGTCACGATGGCACTGCCACGAGCGCGATCCCAGCGCGGCTCGGAGTAGCTTCGTTCCACAAGGTCTCCGGCGGCGGCGATGACCCAGGCCGGTTCGATACCGGCGACCGTGCGCGCAAACAGTCGGCTCGTCTCAACGAGTTCAGCGGCCATCACGAGCGCGGGCGGTGTTCCCCGCACATCCGAACCGGGCGACAGTGCGAAGCGCCGACCGCGGGCGCCAAGGTATTCGGTACTCGGCTTGACCTTTGTGCCCTTCATCGGCCGGCTGCTCGGCTCGACGCGAGTCCCGATGCTGGAGAGCAGGCCCGGAATGATTGAGCGGTGAATTGCGACCGGATTGGCGACCGGTTCACCCACGGCCAGGCCGAGTTCCTTCATGGTGCGCTCGAGTTGACGCACGAGGTCCTGCCACTCGCGCACCCGCAGATAGTGCAAGAATTCGGCCCGGCATCGCTTGCGGAACTGATTCCCCGAGACACTCTGTTGCAGTTCGCTCAGGTAGTTCCAGAGCCCCAAGAGGCTCAGAAAATCACTGCTCGGATCCTTGAACCGGGCGTGCGCGGCGGTCGCGGCTTCGCGATGTTCGCTCGGCCGCTCGCGCGGGTCGTGGATGCACAGCGCAGCCACGATGACCATGACGTCGCGGGCCACACCACGCTCACTCGCATCGACGAGCATTCGGGCGTATCGCGGTTCGAGCGGGATTCGGGCAATCGTTCGACCGAGCGGCGTCAGCGTGTGCGGCGCAGTCGCACTCAGTGCACCGAGTTCGACGAGCACGTCCCGAGCCGCGCGCAATTCTCGCGAGTCCGGCGGGGTGAGGAACGGGAAGCTTGCGGGGTCGTCCACACCGAGTTCGGCAAGTTGCAGCAACACCGAAGCCAGACTCGTGCGGAGCACCTCCGGGTCGGTGTACTCCGGTCGGCGGAGGAATTCATCCTCCGACGTGAGCCGGATCGCAATACCCGGGGCAGTGCGCCCGGCGCGTCCCGCTCGCTGTGCCGCAGAGGCCTGGGAAATGGGTTCGATCGGCAAGCGTTGGACGCGGGACCGAGCCGAGTAGCGGCTCATTCGAGCCATGCCCGTGTCGATGACATAGCGGATTCCCGGCACCGTGAGCGAGGTTTCGGCAACGTTCGTCGAGAGAATCACTCGCCGACGCGTACCCGGGGGACGATTCGGATCGAAGATGCGTTGCTGGTCGCTCGCGGCGAGCCGGCCGTAGAGCGGGAGAACGTCGGTTGACCCGTAGCCGGCCGGTCGGTTGGCGTAGTGTCCACGGATGGCGTCACTCGCGTCGCGAATCTCGGCCTCTCCGGACAGGAACACCAACACGTCTCCGGGCTCTTCGCGATCGAGCTCGTCGAGCGCGTCGAGAATGCCGGTGAGGTAGTCGCGGTCGCTTGACTCGACCTCGCCGTCTTCGTCTGCAACATCGCTCTCCCCGACGAGCGGCCGATACCGGATCTCGACCGGGTAGGTGCGTCCCTCCACAAGAATCACCGGGGCGGGTTCGCCTGACGCGTCGGCGAAATGATGAGCGAAGCTCTCGGGATCGATGGTCGCCGAGGTGATGATGACGCGCAGGTCGGGCCGTTGCGCCAGTAGCAGCTTGAGATGTCCGAGGAGCACGTCGATGGTGAGGCTGCGCTCGTGGGCCTCGTCGATGATGACCGTGTCGTAGCGGGAGAGCTTGGGATCTGCCGCGAGCTCGGCGAGCAGCACGCCGTCGGTCATGAGTTTGAGTTTGGTGCGCACTCCGGCACGGCGATCGAACCGGACCTGGTAGCCGACCTCACGGCCCAGCTCCACCCCGAGTTCGCTCGCGACGCGCTCGGCAACCGACCGGGCGGCGATCCGCCGTGGCTGGGTGTGGGCGATGGCCGTTCGACCCAACTCGAGCGCGATTTTCGGCAGCTGCGTGGTTTTTCCCGAACCGGTCGCACCCGCGACAATCACCACCTGGTTGGTCGAGACCATTCGGGCGATGTCGTCACGAACCGCACTGACCGGGAGGTCAGGCGGATACTCAAACCTCATCGACTATGCGTTGAATTCGCGCGGGTCGGGCCCGCCGCGACGACCGCTCTCGAGTGCGGTGATCGCCGCCATTTCCGCATCGGAAAGGGCAAAGTCGAACACGTCCATGTTCTCGGCGAGACGCGCGGGCGAGGTGCTCTTCGGGAACACGATGAACCGTTGCTGCACGTGCCAACGCAGCACCACCTGAGCGGGTGTTTTGCCGTGTGCTGCGGCAGCGGCAGTGATTTCCGGCATCTCGAGCAGCGGGTACTTGCCCTGACCGAGCGGGCCCCACGACTCAATCTCGATCCCGTGCTCGCGGCAGTAGTCGACAATCTCGCGCTGCTGCAGCGCCGGGTGGAGTTCGATCTGGTTCAGGACGGGCTTGATGCTCGTCTCCTGAGCGAGCCGCTCAAGGTGCTCAGGCGCAAAATTCGAGACGCCGATTGACCGTGCGCGACCCGATTCACGAATGCGCTCGAGTTCACGCCAGGTGTCGACATAGAGGTCGTTGCCCGGGCACGGCCAGTGAATGAGGTACAGGTCGACGGTGTCAAGCCCGAGCTCGTCCATCGATTTCTCAAACGCTGCTGCCGTCTTTGCGGCGCCCTGTTCCGTGTTCCACACCTTCGTGGTCACAAAGAACTCGCTCCGCGGCAGTCCCGAATCTCGAACCGCCCGACCGACTCCAGCTTCGTTGCCGTAGAGCGCGGCGGTGTCAATGTGGCGGTACCCGAGACGGATAGCTTCACCGACGACCTCGGCGGTGGTGTCGGCCGGCGTCTTGTAGGTGCCGAGACCGAGCAGCGGGATGTGGTTTCCGTCATTGAGCGCAATGGAAGGAATAGTCATGCCCCTATCCCACCATGAAACCTGCTTGGGTGCAGGACACGGCGCGTGCTTGGATGGAGCCATGACCGGCTTCATCGACGCCTTCGCCCATTTCATTGGCGCCTCACCATCGAGCTTCCACGCTGCCGACCAGGCCGCGCGCCAGCTTGAGACGGCCGGCTGGAGCCGTGGCGCGCTCGAATCGGGGGCGATTTCGGCCGAGCGCGGATTCGTCGTGCGGGATGGCGCAATCGTCGCCTGGCAGCAGTCCGCAGGAGTGCGCCCGGATGCGCCGTATCGCATCGTCGGAACCCACACCGATTCGCCTGGTTTCGTGGTCAAGCCGTCCCCATCATTCGCCGCCTCCGGATATGCCGAGGTCGGCGTGGAGGTCTACGGCGGCCCCATCCTTGCGTCGTGGTTCGACCGTGAGCTCGAGCTTGCCGGGCGGCTCGTGACCCATGACGGTAGCGTGCACCTGGTCCGTTCGGGGCCGGCACTGCGCATCCCGCACCTCGCCATCCACCTCGATCGCGACATCAACGCCGCCCTCAAAATCGACACCCAACGCCACGTCCAGCCCGTCTGGGCAGCGGGAGACGCAGGCGACATCATTGCAAGCCTCGCGGAGGCCGCCGGCGTTGCGGCTGGCGAGGTCGCCGGTTGGGACCTCATCACCGTCCCCACCGAAGCTCCCGCGCGATTCGGGCGAAGCGGCGAACTGTTCGCCAGCCCGCGCCTCGAC
>DATGWF010000004.1:0-2799 GCA_035299585.1 Microbacteriaceae bacterium | reverse complement strand
CGAAAAACATTGCTTGGGAAGAGAGTGCCCGCTTCGAAAATAACCGTCAAAGGCAATCGGCGGAAGGATGAGATCGTCGAGTTTGGTCGGCTTGGCGTCCGCGATGCCGAGGATTGCCGGGATGGAGAATCCGTGCACGTCGGCGTCGATGAGTCCGACGCGTAGGCCGCGCTGGGCGAGCGCGACGGCGAGATTGGCCGTGAGGGTCGACTTTCCCACTCCGCCCTTCCCGCTCGTGACCGCAATGACCCGGGTGAGCGAATCGGGGGTGAAGGGATTGGTTCGGGCGGCACGGCCGGCGCGGAGCTTTTCGGTGAGCGCCTCACGTTCAGCCGAGGTCATGACGTCGAGCGTCACCGATACGACCCGCCCGGGAGCGGCCGCTTCGGCGCGAGCACGCACCTCCGATTCGATGCGGTTCGCGGCCGGACAGCCCACAATGGTGAGCGCAATCGTGACTGAGACGGTGTCGCCGTCGACGGTGACGGCGCGAACCATGTCGAGCTCTTCGAGTGAGCGTCGGAGTTCCGGGTCGATGACCCCGCCGACGGCCGCCCGAACGAGCTCAGCGCTCGTCATGCTCAGCGGCCGCTCGCGCATCCTGCTCATCGCGTTCCTCGAGCGATTCCAGCAGCGCACGCAATTCCGCGCGAAGCACGTCTTTGGTGACGACTTCCTTCATGGCGAGCCGGAGGGCTACCACTTCGCGAGCGAGATACTCGGTGTCGGCGAGGTTGCGTTCAGCGCGCTGCCGGTCCTGCTCGATCTGTACCCGGTCGCGGTCGTCCTGGCGGTTTTGGGCAAGCAGAATGAGGGGCGCCGCATAGGACGCCTGCAACGACAGGATGAGTGTCAGGACGGTGTAACCGAGCTCGGCGCTGTCGAACTGGGTGCCGCTCGGCCCCCAGGTGTTCCAGACCAACCAGAGAACGACGAACACCGACATGCCGATAAGGAATCGAGAGGTCCCCATTGCGCGCGCGAACGACTCTGAGAATCGTCCGAAACGGTCGCTTCTGCTGCCGCGACCGAGATTGAGCGGGGCGGAATTCAGGCCACGAGGGATGTCGAGGCGATTGCTGTTCGAACGAGCCATTACCGCCTCCTTCCGGGCGCGAGTCGACCGGTTGCGCGGGTGGGTCTCACCTCGCGATCGTCAGGGTGGCTCCGCCAGTCCTCGGGGAGGAGATAGTCGAGCACGTCGTCAATCGTGACCACGCCGAGAAGTCGATGATTTTCGTCGACAACCGGCACCGATACGAGGTTATAGCTTGCGAGGATGCGCGTCACCTCGGCCGCCGAGGTGTCGGAGGTCACCGGCTCGAGGTCGGTATCGATGAGCGTGCCGAGTCGTTCGTGCGGCGGATATCGCAACATCCGCTGGAAGTGGACCATGCCGAGGAACCGGCCGGTGGGTGCCTCGTGCGGGGGGAGCGTCACGCATACGGCGGCAGCGAGAGCCGCGTCGATGTCGGTTCGACGGATCATGGCGAGCGCCTCGGCGACCGTGGCTTCGGCCGAGACGATGATGGGCTCGGGTGTCATGAGACCACCGGCTGTGTCGGGCGCGTACCCGAGCAGGAATCGCACGTCCTCGGCTTCCTCGGGCTCCATAAGGTCGAGCAGGTGTTCGCCACGCTCTTCGGGGAGTTGGGCGATGAGGTCGGCTGCGTCGTCAGGTTCCATGTGGTCGAGCACGTCGGCGGCACGGTCGTCATCGAGCGAGGAAAGAATGTCGACCTGATCCGATTCGGCCATTTCTTCCAGGACGTCGGCGAGTCGGTCATCGGGCAGTTCCTCTGCCACTTCCTGGCGACGCTGAGCGGGCAGGTCGAGCAGGGTGTTGGCAAGGTCGGCTGGCTTCAGCTCCGAATACGCGGCAATGAGCTGCTCGGCTGATTGTGCTTCGCCGGCAACCCGCTGTTCTGAGACGTCATCCCAGCCCACGAACGCCGTCGGGCCTTTCGCGAACGGCGAGGCGCTCGTCTTGGGCTTGCGGACGAAGAGCTGAGCGACTTCCCATTCGCCACTCCGGCTCTGCTCGATAGCGACGTCTTCAATGGTGGCGTGCCCTGAACCGTCCGTGAATGCGACCTTCCGGCCGAGCATTTCCGCGATGACGCGAACTTCGCCACCGCGCTGGGAGTAGCGGCGAACGTTAATCTGACCGGTCGTGATGATTTGGCCGGCGCCCATCGACGTCACGCGATTGATTGAGACAAATACGCGACGCTTTCCGGGAATCTCGGCAACCAGTCCAACGACGTGAGGCGCAGCGGATTTTCGGTACACCACGATGACGTCACGCACCTTGCCCACGCGGTCGCCCGCGGGGTCAAAAACGGTGCAGCCGGCCAACCGGGCGACAAACACTTTCGAGGCACTCACGGGTCTAGGCTACTCGCCCCGCCCCATCCACAGCGGTGCGGCGCGACACGGCTTTTCGGTCGGCCCTCAGCTGGTTGCGCCAATATAGGGGCATGAGCCGCAATGACGACGACCTTGAGCACGAGGTTGAACGCGAAATCGCGGAGGGGACAAGTGCGTCATCACCGCTCCGGCGGTGGGCGGCCCGGCGTCGCGCCTGGGTCGACCTCAATCCGCGATTCCGATTCGCGTATCGCGTCGTCATCGCGTCAATCGGGGCGATCATTGTCATCGTCGGGTTGTTACTCGTGCCGCTCCCCGGGCCGGGATGGCTCATTGTTTTCCTCGGGCTCTCGCTGCTCGGGACCGAGTTTCACTGGGCCCGCCGCCTCACCGTTTGGACTCGCGCTCGACTCGAGCGGGTGCTGCGAT
>DATGWF010000003.1:0-5742 GCA_035299585.1 Microbacteriaceae bacterium | reverse complement strand
CCCAGCGCCAACCGGTGGTCCAAAGAATTTCGTCGGCACCCGCGAACACCCCGCCGATCAGCGGGCCGATAACGCTCGAGACGCCGAAGACCGCGAGGAAGAAGCCCTGGTATTTGGCGCGTTCCCGCGGCGCAAGCATGTCACCCATCGTGGCGAGCGGGAGCGACATGAGGCCGCCGGCGCCGATGCCTTGAATCGCTCGGAACATCGCGAGCGTTTCCATCGAGTCGGCCATGCCCGCGAGGAGTGAGCCGATGAGGAACATGGAAATCGCGATGATGAACAGCGGGCGGCGACCGAAGATGTCGCTGAGCTTGCCGTAAATCGGCGTCATGATGGTCGACGTGATGAGGTAGGCGGTGGTCACCCAAGCCTGCAACGAGAGGCCATTGAGGTCGTCAGCAATCGTGCGCATGGACGTGCCGACGATGGTCTGGTCGAGTGCCGACAGGAACATGCCCGCCATGAGGCCGAGCACGACGAGGTTGATTTCGCGGCGGCTCATGATGGGCGTGTTGCCCGTCTCCGGCGCCGCGGGTGCGGAAGTCGTCGAAGTGGTACTCGACGATTCAGGATTGTTTGAAGTTTGCATAGAGTGCAATAATACACCGCGCGCATTCAAACACTGAGCGAAGTGAGCTTTACACTTCGAGAGTGCCTCGACACCGTGTTCCGACTTCGCGCCCCACACAGCGAGCGCGATGGACCTGGGCAATTGCTGGCGGCGCGCTTGTCGCGGTCGGACTCGCAATCGTTCTCGGGGTATCGGTGTTGCCGAGCCAACGCCCCACGCCGACAGCGACGGCGTCGAGCCCAACTCCCGAGCCCACCGTCCAAGTCACGAGCGCAGCACCCGCGCCAATTCCGGCGAACTGGGACCTGGACAACCCGGACTCTCTCACCGTCGTCGTGAACAAACAGCGTCCGTTGAGCCCGACCGACTATGTGCCGGTCGACCTTCGTGACGTGAACGTGCCGCACACCTGGGCACCACTGCTTCGCGCCGAAGCCGCCACCGCGGTCGAGAACTTGTTCGCCGCGGCGCAATCCGAAGCGGGACTCACCCTCGCTTCGAACAGCGCCTACCGCTCGTTCGCTGCACAGCAGTCGATATATAAGGGTGACGATCTCACCACCGCGCGACCCGGCTTTAGTGAGCACCAGACTGGACTCGCAATCGACATCGGGGCGGCGAGCGGCACCTGCTCCCTCTCCACCTGTTTCGCAGACACTGCCGAGGGCAGCTGGCTTGCGCAAAACGCGTGGCGCTTCGGATTCGTGCTCCGGTATCCCGACGGCCAGACCGCGATCACCGGATACGAGTTCGAGCCCTGGCACTACCGATACATCGGCGTCGACGCGGCGAAGGCCTATCGCGACGCAAGCGCGCTATCGCTCGAGGCCTTCTTCGGCCTCCCTCCCGCACCGAACTACTAGTCGTCGCTCAGTGCTGCGTCGACGATGCGTTTCGCCTCAGCCTGCACACGCTCGAGATGCTGCGGGCCGAGGAACGACTCGGCGTAGATTTTGTACACGTTCTCGGTTCCGCTTGGTCGAGCGGCAAACCACGCGTTCTCAGTGCTCACCTTCACGCCACCCAGGGCCGCACCATTTCCGGGAGCATGCGACTGCTTCGCAATAATCGCATCGCCCGCGAGCGTCTCCGCCTGAATCGCGTCACCATTGAGTTTCCCGAGTCGGGACTTTTGTGCTGGAGTCGCAGGAGCGTCAACGCGGGCGTAAGCCGGATCACCAAACTGTCCTGCAAGCTCGCGGTAGCGAGCCGACGGGGAGCGACCGGTGACCGCGCGAATTTCGGCCGCCAACAGGCACAACAGTATGCCGTCCTTATCGGTCGTCCACACCGTTCCGTCCATCCGGGCAAACGCCGCGCCCGCGCTCTCTTCGCCACCGAATGGAATCGACCCATCGAGCAGACCGGGAACGAACCACTTGAAGCCGACCGGCACCTCGACGAGGCGGCGCCCGAGGTGCGCCGCCACCCGATCAATCATCGAACTCGACACGAGCGTCTTTCCGATTGCCGCGTCCGATCGCCACAGCGGCCGGTGGGTATAGAGGTAGTCAATGGCGACCGCGAGGAAGTGATTGGGATTCATCAAGCCGCCATCCGGGGTCACGATGCCGTGCCGGTCCGCGTCCGCATCGTTTCCTGCGACCACATCGAAACCCAACCGGTGCGTGAGCACCGATGCCATGGCCGACGGGCTCGACGGGTCCATTCGGATTTTGCCGTCCCAGTCCAACGTCATGAACCGCCACGTCGGGTCGACCCGTTCATTGACGACCGTCAAGTTCAGCCCGTACCGCTCTCCAATGAGCGCCCAATAGTCTACCGAGGCCCCGCCGAGCGGGTCCGCCCCGATGCGGATTCCGGACTCGGCAATCGCGACCATATCGATAATCGAGGCGAGGTCGGCAACGTAGTGTTCGCGGAAATCGTAGAGTTCCACTCGTCCCCCGCTCGCGGCTCGGCGAACGCCCAGGAGACCGTCGGCAATGAGGGCATTCGCGCGGTCGGCAATCCATGAGGTCGCTTCGGTGTCCGCCGGACCGCCGTGCGGCGGGTTGTACTTGATCCCGCCATCGCGCGGCGGATTATGACTCGGCGTCACCACAATGCCATCGGCGTGGACGTCTGTATCGGCGGTGCGATTCCATCGCAAAATCGCGTGCGACAGTGCCGGCGTCGGCACCCAGCTGTCGCGTGAGTCGACCATCACCCACACGTCGTTCCCGCGCAACACCTCGAGCGCCGTCTCAATCGCGGGAGCCGACAGCGCGTGCGTATCGCCGCCGAGGAACAGCGGACCGGCAATCCCGTGGCCGGCCCGGTATTCCACAATTGCCTGCGTGATTGCCGCGATATGGTCCTCGTTGAATGCCGCGTCCAGCGACGACCCACGGTGGCCCGAGGTCCCAAACACGACCCGCTCATGCTCGCGGGAGACGTCTGGGCGAATCGTCGCATACGCCGTCAGCAACGCCGCAACATCGACGAGGTCTTCTTCCCGGGCCACGGCCCCCGCGCGCTCATGCATGCCCATAGTTTGGCACTCTCGCTAGGCTGGCACCATGCCTCGCAGCGACTCGGCCGAAACCTATGCCTACCTTGGTCCTGCCGGCACGTTTAGCGAGGCCGCACTGGCTCGCATTTCTCGAGCCGCAGGTCACACCTGGCTCCCGGTGCACAACGTCGCAGAGGCGCTCGCGGCGGTCGTCGATGGGCGCGCGACGGGTGCGGTCATCGCCATCGAGAACTCCGTCGACGGCGGTGTCGCAGCGACGCAGGATGCCCTCGCGACAATCCCCGGTCTGCGCATCCAGGCAGAAGTGATTGTGCCGGTTCGTTTCGTGCTGGTCGCCCGGCCGGGCACGGCACTGGCGGACGTGCGCACAATCAATGCCCACCCGGTGGCGTATGCCCAGTGCCTCGAGTTTCTCCAGCGTGAGCTTCCCACCCATGGACACATTCCGGCTTCGAGCAACGTTGCCGCCGCTGCGCAGCTCCTCGAGGCAACGCACGCCGACGCAGCGATTGCTCCTCCGACGATCACCGACCATTACGACCTCGCGGTGCTCGCGGAGGACATCGGCGACAACGCAAACGCGGTGACCCGCTTCGTGCTGGTGACCCGAGACCGGGAACTCCCGGAACGCACCGGCGCCGACAAGACGAGCCTCATCGTCGAGTTGCCGGCCGACGCCCCCGGTGCATTGCTCGAGCTGCTCGAGCAATTTTCGACGCGTGGCGTGAACCTCAGCTTGCTCGCCTCGCGGCCCATCGGAGACGCACTCGGTCGATACCGCTTTGTTATTGACCTCGATGGACACATCCACGACGAGCGGGTGGCCGATGCCCTCCTTGGCGTGCGCCGATTCAGCCCAAATGTGCTGTTCCTTGGCTCCTATCCCCGAGCGGATGCGGCCCACGTGGAATATCACGATAAGTACGACGACGTCGTCTTTGTCGAAGCCCGCGACTGGCTCCGCGGTCTCCTCACTCGCGAGCCAGAATAAGGGGAGCGCTCATACACACCGAGTTGGACACCGATCGGTTCCGCTCTCGGAATCGCGATTCTCGGAACCATTCTGTTCTCGGCGCTCGGAGGCTTTTTCGGTGCCAAACTTGACGGCCTCGGTGCGAGTGCCCAGCAGCGCGATCAGTTGGTGACCGCGGTCGTCGATTCTGCCGGTTCGGCGATCGGCCAGTTGGAGACGCAGCTCACGCCGCTCGTTGGTCCCGATGCCGCTATCGAAATCACACGTGAGGCGAAGGACTCCCTCGCGCGGGCCACCCAAATTGGTGCCTTTGCGGCCGCCGGATTCCTCGCTATCGGACTGCTCGCGACGCTCTCGCTGAGCGCTGCGAAACGACCGGAAGAGGTTGTGGTGCCCGAACCCGAACACCAACGGGGTGAACGGCGGCCCGAATCTGCCTGACCTGGCCGGCCGGGTCGCCGTCGATCTGGAAGGCCTGCGCCTCGTCACCGAGCGAGATTCTCACTGAGCGTCCGCGGCGATACACCAGCTGGTTGCGGCGGCGACCCTTCGAGAGTTCGGCGAGCTGAGCGCCCAGCTCGAACTTGCGCAGAAAGCCGTTCTCCCAGCTCACTCTCCGCCAAATGAACAGCCAGTCGATGAGGCGCTTGGGTTGCACAACGATCACATCGAGCTCCCCATCGTCAATCGCCGTCCCGGGTGCCAGCGAGAGGCGCCCGGGAAGGTCGGCAAGGTTCGCCACGAGTACCGCCATCGCTCGCCTGCAACGGACCGCAACTCCGTCAACGGTGATCTCAACATGAAATGGGGCAATCTCGTGCAGTGATCTGCGTACGCCGTCGACGTAGGCGAGCCAGCCGAATCGTCGCTTCAAGTGAGGTTGGGTATTCGCAATCATCGCGGCATCGATACCCACACCGGAAAGCACAACAGACACGTGTCGTCGACGCGCCCCACCCGCCGACTCTGTCTCAAGCTCGATGACGTCGAGTCGACGTTCCTCCGCACCGAGCGCGATAGCGAGCGCATCTTCGAGGCTCGAGAGGGGCAGGTGCAGTTCGCGCGCGAGTAAATTGCCGGTGCCGGACGGAATGATGCCCAGAGGCACCTCGGTGCCGAGCAAAGCGGCTACCGTTCGACGAACCGTGCCATCACCGCCGGCAACGAGAACGACAGCCGGCCCGCTTGCAAGAATGTCCGCCCGATCGAGCGGCCGACTCTTCTTCGTTTCACGCCACACCGTCGGCCCCCACCCCAGGCGATGCTCGGCCGAGGCCAACGCGAGGCTCAATGCCGAGCGGTCGACCTTGCTCGGATTGATCAGCACGACGGCGTGCGGTCGTCCCCCACCGTCTTGCGCGATGTACCCCATGGCCACAGGCTAACCCGGACGGCCCCCTCTAGACTGAAACTGTGATTGATCCCGAGCTGCTGCGCCAGAACCCCGATGCGATTCGCGCGTCCCAGACGGCCCGTGGCGAACGCGTTGAACTGGTGGACGCGGCACTCGAGGCGGACGTGGCCCGCCGAGCTGCGCTGACCGCCTTCGAAACGCTCCGAGCGGAACAAAATGCATTCGGCAAAACTGTGGCTTCGGCATCATCCGATGAGCGCCCGGCTCTCGTTGCTCAAGCCGGCGAACTCGCCGCTCGGGTCAAAGAGGCCAACCAGCGAGCAAATGATGCGGCGGCGGAGTTCGATGCCATCGTCATGCAAATC
>DATGWF010000002.1:0-10539 GCA_035299585.1 Microbacteriaceae bacterium | reverse complement strand
ACGCTCGGCAAGGGTGAAGCCATCGGTCGTCTCGGCGAGCGCGTCGACACGTTCCCGGGCGAGAGAGCCCGGTACCGCGTGCGTGACGAGGAGGCACAGCCCGGGCACGGCGCCTCGACCGACGCGACCACGCAACTGGTGCAACTGGGAGAGCCCGAATCGGTCGGCGTCGAAGACGGCCATAACCGAGGCGTTGGGGACGTCAACACCGACCTCAATCACGGTCGTGGCAATGAGGACGTCGATACGTCCGGCCGCAAACTCGTTCATGACGTGGTCTTTGTCGTTGGCGGGCATGCGGCCGTGGAGGGCTGCTCGACGGAGCGAACGAAGTGCCGGATGGGTGGCCGCTTCCTCGATGAGGTCTTCGACGCTGCTTCGCGGGGGTGGAGCCGCTCCCCCGGCGTCACTGGGCGCCGGTGCGCTGTCAGCCTCGTCGCCCGGCATGTCGGCCTCCACGTGGGCGGCGTCGATCGCCGGTGCCACCACGAAGGCTTGGCGACCCGCGGCAACCTCTTCGGCGATTCGCTGCCAGACCCGGTCTCGCCAGCCGGGTTTTTCGGAAAGCGGAACGACGTGTGTGGTGATGCCCGGTCGACCGGCTGGCGGGTTCACGATTCGGCTCACGTCGAGGTCGCCGAATGTGGTCATGGCGACCGTGCGCGGAATGGGTGTCGCGGTGAGTACGAGTGTGTGCGGCGGCTGGGCGGCTTTCGACCTCAGCGTCTCGCGCTGTTCCACGCCGAATCGGTGTTGTTCGTCAACGATGACGAGAGCGAGGTCGGCGAAACTGACGGCGTCGCCGAGCAATGCGTGGGTGCCCACCGCGATGAGCGACTGTCCCGATGCGAGCCAGAGCAGAGCTTTGCGTCGCTCGGCCGCGCCCATTGAGCCGGTGAGCAGCACCGGCTTGACCGCGGCAGCTGTTTCGGGGCCGAGGGCGTTCACAATCGAGCGAAAGTGCTGTTGGGCGAGTACCTCGGTCGGTGCGAGCAGCGCAGATTGTCCGCCATCTTCTGCGACGGCGAGCATGGCTCGAATCGCCACGAGCGTTTTGCCCGATCCGACTTCGCCTTGAATGAGCCGATGCATGGGAATCGGCCGGGCCAGATCGGCATCGATTTCGGCGCCAACGGAGACTTGTTCTGGAGTGAGCGCGAACGGGAGACCGGCATCGAAGCTCGACCTGAGCGCACCGGCGTGACGTTCTCGGGTCGCCGCTCGTTCAACCTCTGCCTTGGCCTGGAGCAGAGCGGTCTGCATGATGACCGCTTCGGCGGCCCGGAGTCGGTCGCGGGCCGGTCGCCACTCGCCATCGCGTTCGGGACGATGCACGGCCTCGAGCGCGGCTCGAAGGCTGAGCCGCACGCCGAGCGATTCGGCCGCTTCCGGAGTGAGGTTGGCCAGCGCGTCATCTTCGCTCAAGTCATCGGGGAGCGAGTCGAGCGCGATAGCCGTCATCTTTTCGAGTTTCCAGCTCGGAATCTTCGCGGTTGCCGGATACATCGGAATCGGGGTCGTCGCCCACTTTTCCGCCGCGTCCGGGTCAACGTCGCCCGGAAAAAGTTCGTAATCGGGATGGGTGAGCTGGCGTTGCCCCTGATAGAAGCCGACCTTGCCCGCGAACACCCCTCGCCGGCCGGGCGTGAGTTCGGTGAGGCGCCAAGCTTGATTGAAGAAGGTCAGGCTCAGCGTTCCGGTTCCATCACTCAGGACGACCTCGGCGATGTTGCCGCGGCGGTTTTGCATGCGCCGCTCCCGTGCTGACTGAATTTCCGCGACGATAGTGACGTTCTCACCGACAGGGAGATCCCGCAGCGGCGTGAGTTGCCCCCGAGTCGCATAGCGGCGCGGGACATGCCACAACAGGTCGGCCACGGTGCGCATGCCGAAACCCGATTCGAGCGCCTCCGCAGTCTTTCCACCCAGGACCGCGCTCAAGCGACGGTCGAGGACGGAATCGGTCATGTCTCGATGCTAGGCGGTGGAGCTCAAATTGCGTCGGTACCACCGTCGTCGTAGCATTCCGAAGTGCCTCGCATCATTTCTGGCGCTGCCGGTTCGCTCACACTCAATGTGCCCGCCCACGGCACGCGCCCGACCTCAGACCGAGTTCGTGAGGCGCTGTTCTCCGCTTTGGAAGCGCGCGACGCGCTCGACCGGGCTCGCGTCCTCGACCTCTACGCCGGTTCCGGTTCGCTCGGTCTCGAGGCGCTGAGTCGCGGAGCGGACACCGTTGTCCTCGTGGAACGAGACCACACCGCCGCGAAAGTCGCGAGCGACAACGCCCGACGAGTGGCAGAGGCCAGCGACGTTGCGCCGACACAGGTGCGCGTCGTCGAGGCGAACGTCGACAGCTACCTCGCTCGCGCCGAGGCGGAAAGCGTCGATCTCGTTTTCATCGACCCGCCATATGAGCTACCGAACGCCGACCTTGAACGCACGCTCTCCGCTCTCGCGCCCGCGTGCTTGCCCGACGCGCTCGTCATCGTGGAGCGAAGTTCACGCAGCGCCGAACTCGAATGGCCCGAGGCGTTCGAGGTGCTTTCGCACAAGAAGTACGGCGAGACCGAACTGTGGTGGGCTCGAGCGAACTAGTCGCCCTGCCGCTCCCCCGCGAGCGCTTCCCAGCGTCGCGGGTGAATGACGTCCCCGCGCCATCGAATCACGCCAGACTCGGGCGTGGCAATGCCGACCACTGAAAACGCGTTCGGGATCGCCGCGTCGGGCGGGAAAGTCGCGAGGAGACCGTGGTCTTCGCCGCCGTGTAGCTCCCACTCGTCGCGGACGGATTCAGAGAAGTCGATGCCCACGCCGCTCGCGCGTGCCAGCCGTTGCGCGTCTTGAGCGAGCCCGTCGGACACATCGAGCATCGCGGTCGCACCGGCTTCGGCTGCCGCACGTCCGGCCTCGATGGGGGGTTCGGGACGGAGGTGGGCGAACACGTTGACGTCAGTCCGCAGTTGCGCGGCGGCGGCGCGATCGGCGGCGGGATTTCCCGAATCAGCCTCGGCGAACAAGCGCGCCAAACCGCGGGCGGAGGTGCCGCGTCGACCCGCGTGAGCGACGATGTCCCCCGCGCGCGCTCCCGAGCGTTGCACCGGCGCACGTCCATCGAGCTCACCGAACACCGTCATTGCGAGTGTCAGCGTGGGTGACGTTGCCAAGTCGCCACCGATGATGCCAAAGCCCGGGGCGAGGTCGGCGATCGCGGCCGCGATTCCGCGGCTGAGTTCGACCACGTCGTCGAGCGGCATGTCTCCCGGAGCGGCGAGGGCAAGAACCGCCCCAGTCGGCGTTGCGCCCATGGCGGCAATGTCGGCGAGGTTGACCGCCACGATCTTCCAACCGAGATCGAACGGGGTCGCCCAGTCGCGCCGAAAATCGGGTCCTTCGATCATGGTGTCGGTTGAGATGACGGCTCGGGCGTCACCGAACGCGAGGACGGCAGCATCATCGCCCGGGCCGAGCAACGTCCGGGTGCCGCGGGGCAGGATTGGCAGAATTGCCGCGAGAGCTTCCGCCTCGGTCATCTCTGCTAGCACGCGCGTCACGCCACTCACGTTAGCCTGGACGAGATGAGGATTTCGACCCGACTGTTCGGCACCGTCATGAGCGTGGCCCTCACCGCCCTCCTTGCCGGTTGTGCGGCAACCGTGCCAATGACGCCCGCGCCCGACGCCAAGCTTGCCTCCTGCGCCGAAGTCACCGTACGCCTCCCCGATGAACTCGCGGGCGGTACGGACGCGATGGGCAACCCGAACAGCGTTCCGCTCGAGCGCCGCGAGACGAACGCGCAAGCCACTGGGGCCTGGGGGTCGCCGGCTACGGTCCTCCTGTGGTGCGGTGACGTACCGCCGGGGCCGAGTACGCTCCCGTGCGTGAGCGTGAACGACGTCGACTGGATTGTCGACGAGAGCGATGCGCCGCGGTATCGGTTCACCACCTTCGGCCGCACGCCGACCGTTTCGGTCGTCGTTGACAGCTCGCGAGCGAGTGGAAGTACCATCCTGGCAGACCTGGCTCCGGCCGTCTTAGCCACCGAGCGCACCGGCGGGTGCGCGAGCTAGCTCGCTACCACTGCGGGTGGATGACGGCGCGGATGAGCTCGTCGTACACCTCGCGGACGGCCGCATCGAACTCGGCCAAGGCCTCGCTGTGCTGTGGTTCGAGGAGCGCTGCCGCCGCACAATTGGACCGGACTTGCTCGGCGTTGCGCGCGCCTGGAATGACCGTGGTGACACCGGTCTGGGCCGCGATCCAGGCGAGGCTCGCTTGCGGGAGGGTGAACCCTCCGGGGACGGCCGCGCTCAGTCTCGAGGCGGCCTCGATGCCGAGGTCGTAGGGAACGCCCGAGAAGGTCTCGCCCTTGTCGAATTTTTCGCCGTTGCGGTTGAAACTGCGGTGGTCGTTCTCGGCGAACTGGGTCGCGCTGGAGTACCGACCGGACAGCAGGCCAGAAGCCAGCGGGACGCGGGCGAAAATGGCGACATGTGCATGTGCTGCGGCGGGAAGTACCTCGTCGAGGGGCTTCAGCCGGAACGGGTTGATGATGATCTGGACGTTCGTCACGCCCGGGTGAGCGATGGCGTCGAGCGCCTGCTCGCAAGTTTCGACCGACACACCATAGGCGGCAATTACGCCCTCGTCGACAAGCCGGTCCAACACCTCGTAGGTCGCTTCGGCGGCGATGACATCGCTCGGCGGGCAGTGCAACTGCACCAGGTCGATGGTGTCCACTCCGAGCGTGCCCCGCGAGCGGTCTAGCCAGGCACGGAAGTTCGCTTCGGAATAGTTTTCCTTCAGCTGTGGCATTCGGCGGCCCATTTTGGTCGCCACCGTGATTCCGGCGCCAGGACGCTCGGCAAGGAATCGTCCGATGGCGCGTTCGGAGCGTCCGTCACCATACACGTCGGCCGTGTCGAAGAGGGTCACGCCCTGCGCTGCAGCCTCGCTGAGCACCGATTGAGCGGCACTTTCGCTGACCTCTCCCCATTCGGCCCCGAGCTGCCAGGTGCCGAGACCGATGACGGAAACAGAGCGGCCGGTGCGGCCTAATTGACGCGAGAGCATGCACCGAGTCTAATCGACGTTGGTGTCCGGATCTTCGACGCTCTCGCCGCGATACAGGGCTTCGAACGTGTCGAGCGTGCGGTCGATGTCGTGTGCCGAAACGATGCGCATCGACTCGCGTTGCATCCGCTGATACTCCTCGGGCGGGGCGGTGAGCACTCGTTCGAGTCGCTCAGCCATATGGGCCGCATTCCCCGGCTCAAACAAGTACCCGTTCTTGCCGTCGTGGACCAGGTGAGGGAGCGCCATCGCATCCGCCGCGACCACCGGCAATGCGGAGGCCATTGCCTCCATGGTGACGATGCTCTGCAGTTCGGCGATCGAGGGCATGGCGAGCACACTTGACCAGTGGTACGCCGCGCGGAGCTCGTCCTCGGTCACGTAGCCCGCGAACGTGACGCGGTCAGCAATGCGCAATTCGCGAGCGAGCTGCTGCAGTGGGCGAAGCTGGTCACCACCGCCGACGATTTCGACCTGCACGTCGAGCTCGGGTGGCAACATTGCGACCGCCTTGAGCAGCACGTCGATTTGCTTTTCGCCGGTGATGCGCCCGACGAACGTGATGCGGTTTTCCGTTCTCGGTTCGAAGTTGGGCCAGTAGTTGTCGGCCCGGAGGCCGCAGCTGATGGCGTGAACGTTTTCGACGCCGGTGTACTTCTCGAGGAAGTCGGCGGCGCGTCGAGTGGGCGACGACACCGCCTCAGCCATGCCGAAAGTGCGGCCCGCGGCCCGCCATGCCAGGCGAATGGCCCAGTCCTGTATCCATGCCGGCAGGAGGGTGAAGTCCATGAGGTTTTCGGGCATGAAGTGATTCGTGCCGATGAGACGAATGCCCCGCTTGGCTCCCTCGCGCGAGAGGCCATAGCCGACGATGATGTGCGACTGGAAGTGGATCACGTCGGGCTTGATAGCGTCGAGGACGCGGGCACTGTTCGCGCGAATGCGCCACGGCAGCGCAAATCGCAGCCAGTCGTGCGGATACCAACGCCAGCTGCGCAGACGGTGCACGGTGATGCGCTGGCCGCCGTGCTCTTCGTCGAAGGTGCCAGGACCGGCGGCGGTTGCCGGGGCCATGACGTGCACCTCGTGACCACGTGCCGCAAGACCCGCTGCGAGTCGCTCAGAGAACCTTGCCGAGCCGTTGACGTCTGGCGGGAAGGTATCTGCTCCGATGAGAACACGCACTCGCCGAGTCTACCGAAGCTCGTGGCTACTACTTGGAGGCCACACGGCTCTCCGCAGATTCGGAGAGCTCCGGGTGATGGCGAGACAGGAGGAAGACGCCACTCACCGCGAGCGCGCCGGAAAAGATGAAGACACCGACCGCCCAGAGCGGGGCGAATGCGGCCTCGCCGAGGACGGCCACACCGATGGTGACCGCGACCATGGGGTCGATGACGGTGAGTCCCGCGATGACCATGTCGGGCGGTCCGGAGGAATAGGCATTCTGGACGAAATAGGCGCCGAGTGCGGTCGCCGCGATGAGGGCGACCACGCAAATGGCCGTGAGCCACTCGAAGTTGCCCTGTTGCACACGCGCCAGCACCACCTTGGCGAGTGTTGCGACGAACCCGTAAAGCACTCCGGCGCCGAGGACATAAAACATGATGCTGATTCGGTGTCGAAAGAAGCCGAAAACGAGGCCGAGCGCACCGAGGAGGCCAAACAGCAGCGCGAGGATGGTGATGAGCTGCGGAGTATCGATCGGCTGGTTCGTCGTGTTGAATGCTGCAACGCCGACGAACAGAAAGACGCCGCCGACGCACATCGCCACGGCGATGACCGAACCGCGGTTGAGCGGTTTGCCGCTCACGCGAGTGTGAATGATTGCGGTCAAGACGAGCGCGATTGCCCCGAGCGGCTGGACCACAATGATGGGCGAAAAGTACAGGCTTGCAAGTTGGAGAACGATTGCGATGCCAAGTAATGCACTTCCGAGCACCCACGAAGGCCGAGCGAGCAGCAGGCCGATTTGCTTGATGCTGAGCCCTTTGCCTTTCGCGGACTGGGTATCGCTCTCGACTCGACCGACGCCCCGGTTTTGCAGCTGCGCTCCGAGCGACAAAAACACCGCACCGAGCAGCGCGAGCGGAATGCCCAGGAACTGGCTCGGCTCGAGGTGCAGTTGCGCCGGTAGTGCGGAAATCACGTCTTGACCATACCCGGGAGCAGGGCGGATAACCTGGACAAATGACAGTACGTCCCATTTGCATCTCCGGAGAGCCCGTTCTGCACGAGCCGGCGCGGCACGTAGAGGCCATTATCGACGAGATTCGGAGCCTCGTGGCCGACATGTTCGAGACGATGGACGCGGCACCTGGCGTGGGACTCGCCGCCCCACAAATTGGCGTGGATTTGCGGATCTTCACCTACGGCTGGACCGACGAGGCCGGCACGAGCTGGCGCGGAGTGGCGATCAATCCCGAGCTGCTCATCGCACCGACGAGCCCGTTCGAGGCTGACCCGGAGGAAGACACCGAGGGGTGCCTGTCATTCCCGGGCGAGCGCTTTGCGCTGCAACGCTCCAACCGCGCCGTGTTGCGCGCCACAAACTTGGACGGCGAACCCTTTGAGATTGACGCTCACGGTTGGCTCGCGCGCATCTTCCAGCACGAGTTCGATCATCTGAACGGCATTCTGTACATGGACCGACTCGGCGAAAGCGACCGGAAGCTCGTGTATCGCATCACGAAGAAAGCCGGCTGGGGGGTACCCGGTCAGGCGTGGATGCCCGGGCACGATTTCGAAGCTCCGTAAACGACGTCCCGCTTAGCCGGGCCACACCAGCCACGCGCGAAGTGCGGCGGCGACTCCGGCCGCGGCGAACACGACCACGACGTACGGCACCCGAATCGCAAACAATCCCGCGGCCACCAGCACGGCGGGAAGGCGGGCGTCCACAGCGACACCGGGACCGCCGGTCGCCGGATCCGTTACGGCAAAGGTCTGAACGGCGATAAGCGCTGCCAAGAGCGCGACCGTCAGCAAATCGGCGATGCGATTTGGGCGCGGCGCAGCGACCCACCGTGGAGGCACGAGATACCCAAGGAACTTGCTCGCCAGGGTGCCTGCACACGCAAGCAGGACTATCCACCACAGGGTCATGCGATACTCCCTCGCCGCCCCAACACATCCCACCATCCGATGATGAGGGCCACGACACCCGCGACGAGCACGGGAACGCCAGGGACGCTCACCGGCGTCACCAGCAGGGCGACGCTCGCGGCACCGACTGCCACGGCTCCCGCTTGACGCGTGACGAGTCGAGGCCAGATGAGGCCGAGGAACGCCGCTGCGGCCGCGGCATCAAGGCCCCACATGCGCGCGTCTCCGAGCACGTTGCCGAGGAGGGCTCCGGCGAGCGTCGTAAGGTTCCAGCCGATGAACACCGCGATACCGGTTGCCCAGAACCCGACCTTGCGCAGTTCTGGTCGATGCTGTGCGAGCGCGACCGCGGTCGATTCGTCGATGGTGAGCCAAGGTGCCGCGATGCGCTGCAGTCCGGACGGTTCGACCACTGGGCGCATGCGGATGCCATAGATGAGGTTGCGCACACCGAGGAGGGTGGCACTGGCAATCGCAGCCGGACCCGCCGCGAGTCCGCCCGAGGCGACCACACCAATAAGGGCGAATTGAGAACCGCCGGTGAACATCACGAGACTCAAAATGCAGGTTTGCCAGACGTCAAATCCGGCGGCGACCGCGAGCGCACCGAATGAGACACCGTAGGCGGCGACCGCGATGCCAACGGCGATGCCGGAGGACACGACAGCGCGTCGATCGGCCATTACACCTCCCTGGTATGGCTCAGCCTAGCAATCGACAATCCCGGGGTTGGATGTCGATTCGTGACGAGCGCGGGAGTTTGCTAGAGTTTCATCCGCTGCGTTTTGGTTGCCCTTCGCTTCCGAATCGCCAGCTTTCCTCCATAGCTCAATTGGCAGAGCAATCGGCTGTTAACCGATAGGTTCTTGGTTCGAGTCCAAGTGGGGGAGCTTTCTTTTGGCTCCCGCGTCCGAGTGTGGCTAGTAGCCAGCGTGCGGGTCGACGACACCGATGAAGTCGCCCGCTCCGAGCCACGCAGCGACATTGTGACGCACGCGTTCGGCGAGGAGTGGCTCGGTCATCGCCGGGGTGTCCGCGCTGTGCGGCGTGATGATGGTGTTGGGGCACTCCCACAGCGCATGCTCGTCTGGGAGTGGTTCCGGGTCGGTGACGTCGAGTCCTGCTCCCCCGATTCGTCCCGCCAGGAGCGCCGCAACGAGGGCCTCGGTATCGATGAGCGCGCCCCGTGCCACGTTGATCACGATCGCGTTTGGCGCCAGTTGGGTGAGGAGCTCGGCATCGACGAGTCGCTCACTTGAGGGAGTGTGGGCCGCGGCCAGGATGAGGACATCGGCACCGCGCGCCCCTTCTCGAACGTCGCTTGTGACCAGCTCCGCGCCCGTAAACGGTATGGGCCGGCGGCGGACCACCCGGAGCTGCACTCCGAATGGCTTCAGCAGGTCGCTCAAGACGCGAGCGATTCCGCCGGCGCCGACGATGCACACCGTGAGCCCGAACAGCGAACGACCCGCTTTGCGTCCCGTCCAGCGTCGGTCTGCGATTCGTTCCGGAATGCCGCGAAGCAGAGAGAGGATCAACATGAGCGCGTGCTCGGCCACGGGTTGCGCGTAGGCACCCTTCGCGCTGGTCCACAGCACTCGCGGATGTGACGCAATCAGATCAGAGAACGCATCGACGCCAGCCCAGGGCAGTTGCACCCACGCAATCGCGGGATACTCCCGGAGCACCGCGGCGAGCTCTGCAGAGCCGGTTGGGGACAACCAGACGAGCGCCCGCGTCCGCTCGCTCAACGGCTCCAGTTGGGCGCCGGCGGACCGTGCGGCCTCGGTCATGAGCGTGTCGCTGAACGGAGCGACGGAAAGCGAGCCATGTGGCAGACTCATGCCCCGATCGACCGGCGCTTCATGAACGCTGCGATGTTGCGCCATCGGCTATCCGACGCCGTCCTCTTCGCGCACACGACGACGGTCGACCTCGACCTGTTGCAGGGCTGCTTGAATCTGCCGATAGAGTTCGCGTTCTTCGACCGGGGTCCGTTGCAAACGGCTGAGAAGTTCGGCCTTCTGGCGAAGCAATTCGCGCTCCACGAGCGAAGCGAGCACGCCCTTGGCGTACATTGCGAGCCCATCTGCGCCAGCGTGGTCGCGCTCGGGCAGTGGGGCAACGGCCAATTGGTCGGCGAGCGCACGGAACTCCTCGGGGAGTTCTGCGTGCAAAGCGGCTTGACCTTCCGCCGTGCCCAACGGGATCGCGGTGGCGGCGATGCCGTCACGAATCACGGCGAGTGCCGGATGACGGAACTGGCAGTCCAGGGCAGACAGCCGCAGTGTCGCGGGGACCGCGTCAGGATGTTGCAGCAACACCTGGAGTGCGTCGCGTTCGAGGCGGGTTGAGGGGTCG
>DATGWF010000001.1:0-33327 GCA_035299585.1 Microbacteriaceae bacterium | reverse complement strand
CGTCGCGCTCATTGTCTCGGTCGTCGTACTCAACGCATACCTCCCCGCGTTCGGCAAACTCGGCGCTGCACTGGCAGAGCGCGGCGATTTGCCCCGCGCGCTTCGCCCGGGAGCCGGACCCGGCGAAATTCCGCGGCCGGCACTCGTCGTGACGGGAGTCATCGGTCTCGTCGCTTTTGCGGCAATGACGGCCACCGGCGGCGAACTTGCCCCGTTCATCCTGTTCCACACGGCGAACATGGTCGCGATCTACGCGGCCGGAATGCTCGCTGCAACCCGACTGCTCCCACGATGGAGTGCGGGTTGGTGGCTCGCTGTCGTGGCGACCGTGATGAGCGCCGGGTTGCTGGCACTCGCCGCGGAACGACTGGTATACCCGCTCGCGTTCGTTGTCATCGCTGTCTGCGTCCACTTCGCCAAGAATCGGCGGAGGTCTGTGTGAACACCCCAACGCAGTTTCCGGGCCAACCGACCGAATCGGACCGCCGCGCCCTCGCGGCGTTCCTCAGCAGTGATCGTGTCGGCGGCGTGCTCCTCGTCGCAGGCGCACTGCTCGGACTGTTGTGGGCAAACTCGCCGTGGGCGAGCGCCTTCTTGCTCATGCGCGACGCGCGATTCGGGCCGGACACTCTCCACCTCAATCTGACCGTTCACGCATGGATTGCCGACGGCCTCCTCGCGGTGTTCTTCCTCCTCGTCGGGCTGGAGCTCAAGCGCGAGCTCGTCGCCGGTGAGCTTCGCAACCCGCGGACCGCGCTCGTTCCGGTGGTTGCAGCGATGGGCGGTGTGGTCGTCCCGTCACTGCTGTTCATTCTCGTCGCGGCTCCCGGAGGGTCGATTGACGGGTGGGCAATCCCGGTCGCAACCGATATCGCGTTCGCCCTCGCCGTACTCGCTTTGATCGGTTCGCGCCTGCCGAGTGCCGTTCGGTTGTTCTTGCTGACCTTGGCGGTCGTCGACGACCTCATCGGAATCGTCCTCATCGCGGTGTTGTCGGCCAAGGGGTTCCATCTCGACGCTCTGCTGTGGGCGCTGGTCCCGCTCGCGCTCATCGCGGCCGTCTCGTACGGTTTGCACGGTCGCTTCATCCGTCAACCCGCGCTTGCCTGGGTACTGCTGCCTCCCGCCCTGGTGGTGTGGTGGCTCATCCACGAGGCTGGCATTCACGCCACTATCGCGGGCGTGCTTGTCGCCTTCGCCTTGCCGGCTTTGGGGCGTGCGGGGCAGGACGGCATCGGGCCCATTCTTGAGCACGCCATTCGCCCGTTCTCCGCCGCGGTCGTCGTGCCGCTCTTCGCGCTCGTGTCGGCCGGCGTTCCGCTCGGATCGGGTGCCCTGGGTGCGATGGCGACAGATCCGCTGTTCTGGGGTGTGGTGGCTGGTCTCGTGATCGGTAAGCCGGTGGGCATTCTCGGATCAACCTGGTTGCTCACACGCGTTCGTTTTGCCTCGCTCGACCCCAGCCTGCGCTGGATCGACATCGCCGGGATGAGCCTGCTCGCAGGCATCGGATTCACGGTGTCGATGCTCATTGCCGCGATTACCTTCCGCGGGGACGTCGAGCGGGCCGACGTAGCCACGCTCGCCGTGCTCGTAGCCTCGATCATTGCGGCCGTACTGGCGACGGCAGTGTTGCTGCCTCGGAACCGCTGGTACGCAAAACGCGCCGACTGAATGTCGGTGGCACGCCCCAAAATGGCCCCATGCCGCGACACGCCGTAACGGCATTTCACAACGAATTTTTTTTCGTTGTCCACCCATGTGGATAAGGGCCGGACATCCGCAGAATTCCGCCGCACAGTTTTCCTCCGAGTTGTGCAAACTCGGTGGAATAGCCGTGGAGAATGACACGTTTGTAACTACAGCATGTTGTGCCTCTACCGACTGACAAGCACAAGATGTAGTATCAAATCCGCAGCTCAGTGAGTACAACCCCGGGGAGATTCCAATGACGGTGACCGTCTACACCAAGCCTTCATGCGTTCAGTGCACCGCTACCTACCGTGCCCTTGACAGCAAGGGTGTGGAGTACGAGGTCATCGATCTGTCCGAGGACGCAAACGCTCTCGAGACCGTCAAGGAGCTCGGCTACCTCCAGGCTCCGGTCGTCGTCACCGACGAAGGCCACTGGTCGGGTTTCCGCCCCGACAAGATTGACGAACTCGCAAGCCGCCTCGCCTAATCGGGGCAACCCGATCGAGAGGTGCGCGATGACGAATCTCATTTACTTCTCGAGCGTTTCAGGCAACACCCACCGGTTCATCGAAAAGTTGGGACGTCCGGCGGCGCGAATCCCGCTCTACGCCACCGACCCTCAGCTCACTGCGGATGAACCATACGTACTTGTCGTTCCCACCTATGGGGGAGGCGAGGACAAAGGCGCAGTACCCAAACAAGTCGTGAAGTTTCTGAACGACGAGCACAACCGGTCCCTCCTTCGCGGAGTGATCACCGCGGGAAACACCAACTTCGGTGCGGCATATTGCATCGCCGGCGACATCATCGCCGCAAAGTGCAATGTGCCCCACCTCTACCGTTTCGAACTGTTCGGCACCCCTGAAGATGTCGACGCCGTCAACCAAGGATTGGACGCACTGTGGAACCCAGCGTGATTGACGCTCCGCGCACTGGCCTCGACTACCACGCGCTGAACGCGATGCTCAACCTCTATGACGAGGACGGCAAGATTCAGTTCGATAAGGACCGCGAAGCGGCACGCGAATACTTCCTGCAGCACGTCAACCAGAACACCGTCTTCTTCCACTCCCTCAAGGAGCGCCTCGACTATCTCGTCGAGAAGGAGTACTACGAGCCCGAGTTGCTTCAGATGTACTCGTTTGACTTCATCACCAAGCTCAATGATCTCGCCTACTCGAAGAAGTTCCGGTTCCAGACCTTCCTCGGTGCGTTCAAGTACTACACGAGCTACACCCTCAAAACTTTCGACGGCAAGCGCTACCTCGAGCGTTTCGAAGACCGCGTCGTGATGACCGCGCTCGGTCTTGCCCAGGGCGACGAGCAGCTGGCTATCCAGCTGGTCGAAGAAATCATTGCCGGCCGTTTCCAACCCGCCACCCCAACCTTCCTGAACACCGGTAAGGCCCAGCGTGGCGAGCTCGTGAGCTGCTTCTTGCTCCGCATCGAAGACAACATGGAGTCGATCTCGCGCGGCATCAACTCGGCGCTGCAGCTCTCGAAGCGCGGTGGCGGCGTGGCGCTCTCGCTCTCGAACATCCGCGAGTCGGGTGCTCCGATCAAGCAAATCGAGGGCCAGTCCTCCGGCATCATCCCGGTCATGAAGCTTCTCGAAGACAGCTTCAGCTACGCCAACCAGCTCGGTGCCCGTCAGGGTGCCGGTGCGGTGTACCTCTCGGCTCACCACCCCGACATCATGCGCTTCCTCGACACCAAGCGCGAGAACGCAGACGAGAAGATTCGCATCAAGACCCTCTCGCTCGGTGTGGTTATTCCGGACATCACCTTCGACCTCGCCAAGAACAACGAGGATATGTACCTCTTCTCGCCCTATGACGTCGAGCGCGTCTATGGCACCCCGTTCGGCGACATCGAGCTCAGCAAGATGTACCGCGAACTCGTCGACAACCCGCAGATTCGTAAGTCGAAGATTAACGCCCGCGAGTTCTTCCAGACTCTCGCCGAAATCCAGTTCGAGTCGGGCTACCCGTACATCGTGTTCGAAGACACCGTGAACAACGCGAACCCGATCAAGGGCCGCATCAACATGTCGAACCTGTGCTCGGAGATCCTCCAGGTCAACACCCCGACTACCTACAACGAGGACCTGTCGTACAACCACATCGGTAAGGACATCTCCTGCAACCTCGGTTCGATGAACATCGCGCTCACGATGGACTCGCCCGACTTCGGTCGCTCGGTCGAGGTCGCGATTCGCGCCCTCAACGCCGTGAGCGAGATGAGCCACATCTCGGCGGTTCGTTCCATCGAGAACGGCAACGACAAGTCGCACGCCATCGGACTCGGCCAGATGAACCTGCACGGATTCCTCGCCCGCGAGCGAATTCACTACGGTTCCGAAGAGGGTCTCGACTTCACCAACATCTACTTCTACACGGTGCTGTTCCATGCTCTGCGTGCCTCGAACAAGCTCGCCATCGAGCGCGGCCACGCCTTCGAGGGCTTCGAGGACTCGAAGTACGCCTCGGGTGAGTTCTTCGAGAAGTACCTCACCCAGGAGTGGGTGCCGGCGACGGAGCGGGTGGCCGAGCTGTTCGAACGTTCGAACATCCACATCCCGACGCAGGACGACTGGCGTGCGCTGAAGGCTTCCATCCAGGAGCACGGCATTTACAACGCCTACTTGCAGGCCGTACCGCCGACCGGTTCGATCTCGTACATCAACCACTCGACCTCGTCGATTCACCCGATTGCCTCCAAAATCGAAATCCGCAAGGAAGGCAAGATCGGTCGCGTCTACTACCCGGCGCCGTTCCTCACGAACGACAACCTCGAGTACTACCAGGACGCCTACGAAATCGGCTACGAGAAAATCATCGACACCTACGCTGCCGCAACGCAGCACGTCGACCAGGGCCTTTCGCTCACGCTGTTCTTCAAGGACACCGCGTCGACGCGTGACATCAACCGGGCGCAGATTTACGCCTGGAAGAAGGGCATCAAGACCATCTACTACATCCGCTTGCGGCAGATGGCGCTTGAAGGTACCGAAGTTGAGGGTTGCGTCAGCTGCATGCTGTAGCGCGCATTGAGAATCGAACGGAGAACACACGTGACCACCGCAGACCCGGCACACCTGTCGACGCTCAAGCTCGTCGACCACGTCCAGGCCATTAACTGGAACCGCATCGAAGACGACAAGGACGTCGAGGTGTGGAATCGTCTCACCGGCAATTTCTGGCTGCCCGAGAAGGTTCCGCTGTCCAACGACATCCAGTCGTGGGGCACCCTGACGCACGAAGAGCAGCAGCTCACCATGCGCGTGTTCACCGGCCTCACCCTGCTCGACACCATTCAGGGCACGGTCGGTGCAGTCTCACTGATTCCCGATGCGATCACACCGCACGAAGAGGCCGTGCTCACCAACATCGCCTTCATGGAGTCGGTGCACGCCAAGAGCTACTCCTCGGTGTTTTCGACCCTGTGCTCCACGGCTGACATCGACGCCGCGTTCCGCTGGTCGGTTGAGAACCCGAACCTGCAGCGCAAGGCGCAGATCGTCATGGAGTACTACCAGGGTGACGACCCGCTCAAGCGCAAGGTCGCTTCGACCCTGCTCGAGTCGTTCCTGTTCTATTCGGGCTTCTACCTGCCGATGCACTGGGCGAGCCGCGCCAAGCTCACCAACACCGCCGACCTCGTCCGCCTCATCATTCGTGACGAGGCCGTGCACGGGTACTACATCGGCTACAAGTACCAGAAGGGCCTCGAGAAGGTCTCGCAAGAGCGCCGCGACGAGCTCAAGGACTACACCTTCTCGCTGTTGTACGAGCTGTACGACAACGAGGTGCAGTACGCGCAGGACCTCTACGACGAAGTCGGTCTGACCGAGGACGTCAAGAAGTTCCTGCACTACAACGCGAACAAGGCGCTCATGAACCTCGGCTACGAGGCGATGTTCCCGAAGTCCGTCACCGACGTGAACCCGACGATTCTCTCGGCGCTCTCCCCGAACGCCGACGAGAACCACGACTTCTTCAGTGGCTCGGGTTCGTCCTACGTGATCGGCAAGGCCGTGAACACCGAAGACGAGGACTGGGACTTCTAACCCACTCTCAACGCAATAGCCCCCGCTCGTCGGGGGCTATTGCGTGTTGGGGCGTTGACCGCGAGGATTTCAAGCGCCAAGCGGGCGTGAGACGCGAGCGATTCGCGGATTGTTGCTCTGCAACGCAGGCCCGTTGCGAATTTCGTCGACTTGGCAACGATTCGGTCTCGGATGCCACCCAAAGCCGATGAATATCCATAGGATTTGGACACACCCGATTCAGGTTTCAGGAGTTTTCGATGGCGAACACCCCGGCGATTCGATTGACGAACGTCAGCAAGACTTTCGGCACGGTCAGCGCCGTCGACGACGTCTCGCTCGAAATCCACGAGGGCGAATTCTTCTCCATGCTTGGCCCGTCCGGATCGGGCAAAACCACTGTGCTGCGTGTGATTGCCGGCTTTGAACTGCCGACTTCCGGCACCGTCGAGCTGTTCGGCAAGGACGTCACCCGCGATGCGCCGTTCGACCGCGACGTCAACACGGTCTTTCAGGACTACGCCCTGTTCCCGCACATGAATGTTCTGCAGAACGTCATGTACGGACTTCACGTGCGGAAGGTCCCGAAAGCACAAGCGCGGAACACCGCGGAGGAAATGCTCGACACTGTTCGTCTGGCCGGATACGGCGACCGGAAGCCCTCGCAGCTGTCCGGCGGTCAACGGCAGCGCGTCGCGCTGGCTCGAGCGCTCGCGGTCAAGCCCAAAGTGCTCCTCCTCGACGAACCACTCGGCGCGCTCGACCTCAAGCTTCGCGAGCAAATGCAGGTCGAGTTGAAGCAACTCCAACGTGAGCTCGGCATCACCTTCATTTTCGTCACCCACGATCAGGAAGAAGCGCTGACCTTGAGTGACCGCATCGCCGTATTCAACGCGGGACGAATCGAGCAGCTTGGCTCGCCGTCGGAGTTGTATGAGCGGCCAAACTCGACCTTCGTAGCCAACTTCGTCGGCACGTCGAACCTGTTTTCGGCCGACGAAGCCGCGACCTACCTCGGGCACACCGGCACCTGCTCGATTCGTCCCGAGCATCTCGACATCGCACCCGGCGAGGCCGCGGACGGTCTGCCCGGCACGATTGCCGAAGTCATCTACCTCGGCAGTGCACACCGCATCATCGTCGACCTTGATGGTGGAAAGCGCGTCACCGTCCTCGACCGCGCCAATCAGCATCGCGCCGACCGCGGCCTCGGCGACCGCGTCACCGTGCGGTGGAATCGCGAGCAGCTCATCTCGCTCGCCTCATAAACGTTATTCACTGGATCAAAGGAGAACCGAATGAAAACGCAACAGTTGCGAACTCGGGCCCTGATCGCGGGGGCAAGCGCATTGGCGCTCATGCTCACCGCGTGTGGCACCCAGAGCTCGGACAAACCCAAGGCACTCGAGTCGCTGGGCGATGGCGAAGGTCAGGTGTCCATCCTCGCGTGGCCCGGCTACGTCGAAGACGGCTCGAACGACCCCGCGGTCGACTGGGTTTCGGACTTCGAAACGGAGACCGGCTGCCAGGTCACCTCGAAGACCTACGGCACTTCGGACGAAGCGCTCAACCTGATGACGTCGGGCGGATACGACGTCGTGGCCGCATCGGGTGACGCGTCGCTGCGACTCATCGCGTCGAACCTCGTCGCTCCCGTCAACACCTCCCTGTTGAAGAACTACGACGGCATCTTCGACTTCCTCAAGAACAAGCAGTGGAACAGCGTCGACGGGGTCTCCTACGGTGTTCCGCACGGCTACGGCGCCAACCTGCTGATGTACAACACCGACGTCGTCACGCCGGCACCAACCTCGTGGGATGTCGTCTTTGACGGCTCGTCCAAGTACAAGGGCAAGGTCACCGCGTACGACTCGCCGATTTACATCGCTGACGCGGCGTTGTACCTCATGACGCACAAGCCGGAACTCGGCATCACCAACCCGTACTCGCTCGACGAGACGCAGCTCGCTGCCGCGGTCGACCTGCTCAAGCAGCAGCGTGCCAATGTCGGCGAGTACTGGAGTGACTACCTGAAGGAAATTCAGGCCTTCGAGTCCGGCGACAGCGTCGTTGGCACCACCTGGCAGGTCATCGTCAACTCGCTTGACGCCGAAAAGGCACCGGTCAAGGCCATCCTCCCCGAGGAAGGCGCAACCGGTTGGTCGGACACGTGGATGGTCGCGGCGAAGGCTGCCCACCCGAACTGTGCCTACAAGTGGCTCGACTGGATTGCCGACCCGAAGGTGAACGCCCAGGCAACCGGGTACTTCGGCGAAGCCCCCTCGAGCCAGGAGGCGTGCAACTACCGCGAGGACTGCGAGGCCTACCACGCCGGTGACGAAGCCTACGCGGCACAGATCTGGTACTGGACCACGCCGGTGTCGAAGTGCCTCGACGGCCGCACCGACGTGACCTGCACCGACTACTCGAAGTGGACCGCTGCCTGGCAGGAAATCAAGGGCTAAACGCCCACGCCGAGACGGAGAAGAGAGAGCCCCATGACGACATCGACGATCGCTTCGCGCGAGTCTTCGAACGTGCGCGCCTCGCGCCGGGTGTCGTCGTACCTGAGTCGACACCCGCGCACGCGGCTCTCTCTTCTCCTCTCGGCACCACTCGCGTGGCTCGGATTTGTCTACATCCTTGCTCTCGTTGCCCTGCTGATCACTGCCTTCTGGCAAGTCGACAGCTTCACCGGTGAAGTCCGGCAAGAGTGGACAATCAGCAACATTGTCACGGTCCTCACCGGCTCCCTCTACCAAACCGTCACGCTGCGAACCCTCGGAATCGCGCTCGCCGTCACCGTCATCGATATCCTCATTGCGCTCCCCATCGCCTTCTTCATGGCAAAAGTGGCCTCGAAGCGCGCTCAGCGGCTGCTGGTCATCGCCGTCCTCATGCCGCTGTGGGCCAGCTACCTCGTGAAGGCCTATGCCTGGCGTTCGGTGCTCTCCCAAGACGGTCTGATGTCGTGGCTCCTCGCACCCATCGGTGGATCGAGTCCGGGATACGGTTTGACCGCGGCCACCATGACCCTCGCCTACCTCTGGCTGCCCTACGTGATTCTGCCGATCTATGCCGGCTTCGAGCGGGTGCCGGATTCACTCCTCGAGGCCTCGGCAGACCTCGGTGGCACGAGTGGAGTGACCTTCCGCCGGGTCGTGCTGCCCATGGTCGCGCCCGCGGTGATTGCGGCATCAATCTTTAGCTTTTCGCTCACCCTCGGTGATTATCTCGTCGTGAACATCGTCGGTGGCACGAGCCAGATGCTCGGAAACCTCGTGTACACAAACGTTGGCACCGCGAACAACCTGCCGATGGCGGCAGCGGTCGCACTCATCCCCATTGTCATCATCTTCGGCTACCTTGCCCTCGTCCGGCGCACCGGCGCCCTGCAGAATCTGTAGGACACAATGCGACTCAGCAGACTCTCTCGAAGCCTCCTCGGCGTGGCCACCGCTCTCGTGCTGGTGGTCGTCTACCTGCCGCTGGGTGTTGTGTTCATCAACTCGTTCTCCACGAGTCAAAGCCTCAGTTGGCCACCGCCCGGATTCACTCTCGACTGGTGGGTGAAAGCGTTCCAGTCTGAGGGTGCGCTCGGTGCACTTGGGACGAGTATCTTGGTCGCGACGATTGCGACCGGTATCGCACTTGTGCTCGGCACGATGGTCTCACTGGCGTTGCAGCGCTACAGCTTTTTTGGGCGCGAATCTGTCAACTTGCTCGTGGTACTCCCGATTGCCCTGCCGGGCATCATCACCGGTGTGGCACTCAACAACGCCTTCCGCACCATGATGGGTGTTTCATTGTCCATCTGGACGGTCGTCATTGCTCACGGCACATTCACCATCGTGACCGTGTTCAACAACGTCATAGCGCGGTTGCGTCGGATGGGATCGTCGCTCGAGGAGGCATCCGCCGACCTCGGCGCGGGCGTCTGGACCACCTTCTGGCGGGTGACGCTTCCGCAGATGCGCTCAGCTCTCGTGGTTGGAGCGCTTCTCGCCTTCGCCCTGAGTTTCGATGAGATCATCGTGACGACCTTTACCGCGGGCACCGGTGTGACCACCTTGCCGATTTGGATTCTGAACAACATGTTCCGGCCAAATCAGGCTCCGATTGTCGCGGTTGTCGCGACGGTGCTCATCGTGGTGTCAGTGGTGCCCATTTACCTCGCGCAGCGCTTCACCGACAACGACGGTCCCGCGCGGCACTAGTCGTGGTCGTACTCGCCCTTCAGGACGAAGAATGAGCCGCGAATCGTTCCGGCGAGCTTCGATTTCTGTCGGGCGAACTTGAACTTCTCCGCGAGTTCGGCGGGGACCTCCATGCCGTCCGAGAGCTTGAATCCGACCGCGCGCTTCTTAGGGTCGTCGAGCGTGTAGAGCACGTTGATAGACAGGCCACTCTCGTAGAACACGTAGGTCCAGCGGATGTTCTCGACGAGCAGTTCGGTGGCTTCGAGTGCGGGGGAGGCGATGATGAGGTCGCGTTCCTGCAGGACACGGTTGACGTAGTCGATGAGTTCCGGGACCTCGATCGCCGGCTGGGTGGCGAAGGTTACGTCGTACTTGTTCTTGAAGTACCGGGCCTCGTTTGCGCGGAGCCCCGCCAGAGCGTCGACAACGGGCGACGTCTCGAGCCCGGCGGTCGAGACGTTCACAAAATCAACGGGAGTGAGGGGCATGGCGTCAGAATACCCCTCCGGCTCGCACGACAGAGCATCGTTCCGCCGGAGTGATCACCCCGGTGGGTGAGTGAACTATCTCGCGCCGAGGTCGGCGGCCGGGTCGAGCACCCAGTCCAAAACGCCTTGCCATGGGCCGTAGCCGTCGCCCGGAGCGAAGTGTTTCGCGCCCGGCATGATGACCGGTTCGATTCCAAGGGCATCGGTGTAGCTTGCGCGAATCCCCTGCGGGAGCCAGAAGTCCTCATCGCTCGCAAGAATTGTAACCTTCTCGGCGACGCGGTTGAGCGCATTCGAGGCGGCCAGCTCGACCGGGTCGAACGCGAACGTCTCGGTGATGTCTTCGAGCATGTCCTGGCCGGACGGCGCAACCAGCAGCAGGCGATTCGCACGAAGTTCTGCCGGAATCCGGCCCTCGAGCGCCGATTTCATGATGTTGAGGCTACCCAGCGAGTGCCCGATGACGACCATTTCGCCGTTGTCGCCGCGGGCGTCGCGGAGTTCGTGCAGCAGCTTCAGTTCGTGCACGAGCAGAGCCGACCAGTCGTCAAAGAACGGTGTCTCGGTCTGCGGGTACTGTGCATAGGAGACGTCATGGCCAGCGAGTCGCAACGCGAGAGCCAGGTGGCGCTGCCAGTGCCCGTCTTGACGGGTGTTCGACCAGCCGTGGTTGATGAGGACGTAACTCATGGCATCAGCCTATGCGTCCGGGTGCCGTAGCCTGCAGGTATGAGTGATCTGAACGAGGTTGGCGAACGCGACAACTGGATGTGTTGGTTGTGCGACACCCCGGTCGACCCGGACATGTCGGTGAACGCCGACCGCGGTCCGAGTGTCGATAGTTTTGTGTCCGGTAAGACCAAGCGCGGCCCGATCACGGTTGAGCGACTTGCCCACCGCAGCTGCAACACCATGAAGGGCAAGAATGCCCCCGTCGTCGCCTGGGCGCCCGAGCTCCTCGTGGTCGATCCGTCGCCCATCGTGGCGACCGTGACCCGACTGGCCACCAAGGGCGGACGCGAAGTCATCGCCCGTTGCCCGAGCCAATCTGACGCGGATGCCGCCTCGGATTGGCTCCTCGACCGGCTGTCACGTTTTGTCCCGGACATGGCCCTGTCGACGCGCACGACCGAGGGCGGCGGTCAAGTCATGCTCTGGTTGCAGACTCCATAAACGTTTCAATCTGCCCGACTTGCTCTGCGATGGTGGTGAGGTTCGCTGAGCTGACCGCCTCGAACACGTCGAGTTCGACCGCCCCTGACTTGGTCGACCATGTGCCAACGCAGCGGTCCTCGACGATGATGCTTGCGCGAAACACGCCATTGGTGGTGAGAATTCGGCCGACATAGTCGCCGAGCAGCCAGCGCCGGTCGGGCCAGCCGTGGAGCGCCGCGTCGAACGGGCCAAGGAGGCCGGTCCACCGTGCGTCTGAAACGCGGGCTGGTGACGGATCCGTATGGAGATCGGCATCACGCCAGGCGGATCGAGCCGTCGTCTTGCCGATTCCGAGCCAGGCGGCAAAGTCGTCCGGACGAGCGGGCCAGTGTGCCGTCGCGTAGCGACGAGCGAGTGTCGCCCAGGTCTCCTCAACCGAGGAAGTCGAGGGCTCCGGACCGAGAGCGGCGGTTGCGGAAAGGTATTTCGGCTCGTTTCCCGCCTTCGGTGCCCGCACGAGCTCACCGCGCGCTCCGAGCAGCTCCACAACGTTCGCCACGAAAATGGATCGTCGGGCCGGCGCGACGTCGTATCTTTCGAGTTCGACGAGGGGAAGCAGCTCCGACTTACTCAGCGGTTCGGCGCCTAGGGCCGGGGCGAGGCGGTCAGCGATCCGGTGCGCCTCGACGTCATCGATGCCATCGCTGCGAAATCGGCTTCGCAAAATCGTCAGTCGTGCCGCCGATGTGGCTCGCTGCAGGTCCCAAAAGTCCTCGCGTCGCACGAGGTGCAACGTTTCACGATTGAGCCATGCCCACACCAAACGACCGGATTCGACGAGGTCATCAATTTCCCGAGCGGTGGACTGCGGGGCGCGCGCTCGAACGGTGAGCTGCGCGGCCGACCACACCTGTGCCTGTACGGCGGTGAGGTGCGCGACCGCCGCTTCAGCGGAGTTGAGTGGGCGGTCCAGGCCGAGTCGGCTCAATCGGGTTCGTGCGAGATGCTCCACCGACTATGCCGCGGTGTTCATCCAGAACAGGTTCCAGAGGTGTCCGTCGAGGTCTTCGAAGCCCCAGCTGTACATGAAGCCCTCGTCTTCAGGCTCGTTGACGCGGCGCGCGCCGAGTTCGAGCGCCCGCGAGACGATGCGGTCGATTGTCGCGGCCGAGTCACACTCCAGGCCGAGGATTGCCTCCGCGACGTTCGCAGGTGCGGCCGGCTTGTCGATGAACCCCTCGAATTGTTCGCGTTCAATGAACATGACGACGTTGTGGTCAGAAACAACCATCGTGGCCACCGAGTCGCTGCTGTAATGCTCGTCGAAGCGAAAGCCGAGTTCTCCGAAAAACGCAGCGCTTCGGCGTGCGCTCTCGACCGGGACGTTCACGAACATTTTCTGAATCATGGAATCACCCTACGACCGTCGCCCCACGTGGCGATACACTGTGCCGGAAGCCTCATGATGTTCATAATTATTTGCTTCACTCCCAATCCATTGCGAACGAGGTGAAGAGAGATGAATGAGGAAAAGAAGGCCCAGAAGTTTCAAGAAATGAGCGACTGGGTTGAACTGCGCGACTCCTGGACGCGCAAACGCTTCGATTACCAGGAGCGTTGGCATGGCTGGCGTTCGCCAGTCGGGCTCGGGATCGGGTTCGTGCTGTTCAGCTCGGGCGTGTTCCTCTTGGTGATCGCCGGAGGAATGGTCACCCGATAGGCACTGTGCCCCCCGCGATTGTGGGGGGCACATTCCTGTGTGGGGCGAAGGCGCCCGGAGCGGTGTGCTTCAACACGCCGCGGTCAGCCCGCGCCCAGATCGTCACGTTCGTCGGGCTTCGATAGCGCGCCGGGCGGCCCATTCTCGGGCGAGCATCGCGTAGATGTGGGCTGAAATAAGCGCGCCCTTCTGACGTTCGTACTCGATGTGGGTGGCTTCTCGGCGCATGCCGAGTTGCTCGACAAACGAAATCGAGGGGGCGTTGTCGACGAGGATGTGCGCCACGATGCGCTCAACGCCCTCGTGTTCGAAACCGTAGGTGAGGAGCGCAGTCACGGCCTCCCGGGTGATGCCCCGACGCCAGTAGTCGCGGTGGGTGAGATACCCGAACTCGACAGTCTTGGGGTCAAGCGCATCGACCGACATATTCAGCTGGCCGACCACGCGGCCCGTTTCTCTCAGTTCGATACCGAGCAGGAACAGGTCTCCGACCGCTGACAGCTTCGGTTGTGAGGGGTGCCTCTCGATTGCGGCTTGCACTTCGGCGGGCGTACGCACGCCAAATGGGACGAAGCGCACACACTCCGGAATGGACTGGTAGGCGTGCAGGTCCGCCGTGTCGTCGACCGTGAGTGGTCGGAGGACAAGTCGTTCCGTTTCGATGCGCACGGCATTCACCATATGGGCTCGCTCAGGCGTGCGCGAGCGGCATGTGCAGGGGAACTGAGTCGATGGTGCGCCCGCTTGCCGGTTTTCGTGCGAAAGATGCCGTTTTCGCTCCAGATTCGGGCCGGGTTCACCCGGCGACCGGGCGGAAGCGTCCCCTGACAAGTGGTCCTCTTTTTCGACGACGAAGGGTGGGAGCCATGTTTCGAAGCACGAATGCTCACGCTGGGCGCAGCACCGAACTTCGACAGCGGCGGGTCCGCGACCGTCGGACATGGGCACTCATCGCATCGGTCTCCGCCATCGCCGTGGTCGCGACCGCACTGAACGCGCTCCCTCGTCATACATCGATCGGTGCGCGTGGGTCGGAAACCGTGGCTCAGCTGTTCAAGGCGACGCCCGCTCCGTCGGCTTCCCCGGAAGTATCCTTCTCACACTCCGAAATCCAGGCAGCCTTGGACGGGGCAATCTTGCGCAAATCGGGGCTGATAGACGAAGCCCTCCCTGGAGTTGAAACGGCAACCGCAATCTCGCAAACCACCATCTCGTCGTCCCAGCGGGCTGATCTCGCACGTGAAATGGCGGCCCGGACGGCTCCGACCGACGCGGCGGGTGTGTCAACGGCCGACGTTCCCGAAGCCGCCGATCTCGAGCAGTTCGCGGGCCAGCTACTTGACCAGGCTCGCGAACAACAGACCGAGGAGATAGCGTCGCCCGGCGTTGACACCGACGTGTCGCCCTCCCCAACGGTGGAATCGACAGTGCAAACCGATGCAACAGCGTCCGAGTCTGCTCAGCCAGTACCGGCCGAAGTGGTCGCGACATACGACATTCCTCGCGACGCCAGCGAAGGATTGAGCGTCAGTCGCTCTGATGGCCTCGGATACAGCATCCATTTGCCCGGATCGGACGGGGCAAGCGACGCCGTCCGGCTCGACAATGGCGCGATTGCCTATCCGGGGACCGGTTCGAGCGCGAACGCAGCCATCTCGACGCTCGACGGATTCCAGATGTTGACCGTTATCGCGGACGCCAACGCACCCACGAGATACGCCTACCGCATCGACCTCCCGTCTGGCGCTCGCATCGAACTCATCAACAACGGCGCGCAAATAGTGACGGCCGATGGCACCGTTCTCGCGGTCGTTTCTGCCGCATGGGCTCGCGATGCAAAGGGGCAAGAGATTCCGACGCACTTCGAGGTCGAGGGCGACCAACTTGTACAGGTCGTTGACCACACCTCGGTTGAAGGAGTCGCATATCCGGTGACGGCCGACCCAGACTTTTGGGACTTCATCACGTCAATTGTTGGCGCTGTCGTCAGCGTCTTCGTGGCCGTGATTACGGGCAACGTCTGGTTCGCCTCCAACGTGGGATCGTGCGCAAAGTACGGACTCATGGAGCTGTTCGACAACAACGGGGACACCCAAAAGGGTCTCGAGGGGTGCGGTTCCGCGCTCATGCACAACGCGATCGCCACCGTGTTCGGCGGAGGAGTGTTTGGCCAGACCCTCGGTGGCTGTCTCACAATGATGCTTTTCTCGAACGACTCTCAGGGGAGTCCATTCCAGCGTTGCCGTGAGGGTGGAGCGAGCATGGCGTTCCGGTATGCCGTGGACTCGGTCATGCAAAGCGCCCTCACCTTCCAGCAGTCGGTCATGATGTCGAAGTACGACAAACTCTTCCTCGAGGGCCAGTCCGACATTCTGACCTCCCTCATCTACGAACCCACCTGGAAGAACGTGCTCGACCCGGCGCTGAAGTCTTGGCTCGACGAGCACAAGTCGGATCCCCGCACGAAGCCGAGCGACGCCCTCTTGGGATGGCTCGACTCAAACGAGGCGAGAGCCATTCGCGGTGTACTTGAGTTCTACCAGAGCTATGCCGAGAAAGAAGAAAAGCGCCTCTACGACGCCGCCCTCGGCTTCATCAAGACGGGGCCGACGCATGGCGCCTGGACCAAGGCTGAAGCGGCATGGGTCAAGATTGGGGGCAAGTCCGTGAAGCGACCGTGGTGGACGATTGATGATCAGTCTGATTCGTTCAAGAATCCGCGTAACGTCGCGGTCGCTGCCGAAGCGCTCTGGGCCCGCGGCCTCGCCTCGAAGGGTGACCTGAAGGACATGGTTGCGGACATGAAGGCCGACAAGAGCGGGAAGTATGCCGCTACCGTCCGAACACTGGAGACGAGCGACTTCTGGCCGGAGATTCAGTACCTCGTCAACGACGGCATGCCGCGTATCTCTTGCACGCCCAGTTTCGAGGATCGGCTTCGCTTCTACTCGCTGGCCGGAGGCCCGCCGCCACCCACTCCACATGGGATTGCGTTGCGCGTCACCCAGAACAGGATTGACGAGCTGCTGTGGGCCAAGAAGCGCGGTCCGTGCTCCGTGCTGACCAACACTCGACTTCCGTGGGGTGAGTCTGAGGTTCAGCAGCGCCGGCTCTTCTATGGAAACGATGCCGAGTATGTGACGAAGAAGACGTGCGACCTCACGGATCTCGACTTCAAGCGATTCAACGACTACTCGAAGGCGGTCGTGCTGTGGAAGGCCAAGCCCTCAGAGGCGAAGTCCGACAAGATCATTGCGCAGACGAACGACGTGCTCGTTGCTCGCGGCAAGATGCCGTGCTCGTTCTTGTCTCGAACCGAACTCGATCCCACGATGACCGAGTACGACGAGATGTTTACCTGGACCCAGGAGATTCCGGACTGGTATCTCGTCCCGAAGGTGCTGACACACAAACCCGCATCTGAACAGGCTCAGCCGCCGCAATCGGACCTCGGAAAGCCATACACGCCGTGGCTCGACAACGGGACGGGCTCGTCCACTCGCTCTCCGGCGACGCATCCGTAGCGGACCGCCCGCGGGGTAGGGATGTCCTTACCCCGCGCGGTGACCCGACTTGCGGACGCAATCGTCGATCCGCACCGGCGGATATCGCGAGTGCTCAGCTGCGGGTGACGGCGAACCAGCGGCCCTCGTTGTCGCTGAAAGCGAAGGCAGTCACGCCAGAGTGCTCACCGATCTCGCTCGCCTGAACGCCCGCAGCGAGCAGACGTTCGCGAGTCCCCTCGAGGTTCTCGTCGTGGAACGCGATGGACGGGGTGGCGAGGTCGAGACCATCGGGGTTGTCCGCCATGAGCGCGAGCGGTACCAGCTCGAAACCGAACTGCTGATCGGCAAAACCGACCTGAACAATCTCGAATTCGCCGGCCGGCTTGCGACTCTTGGAGACCATGCCGACCTTCTCGGTCCAGAAGGCCAGGCACGCGGCCGAATCGGTCACATAGAGGACAACATACCCAACACGCATTTCGGGCCCCGTTTCGCTGAGGGATGGTGGCGGAGGATAGGGGATTCGAACCCCTGAGAGCTTTCACTCAACACGCTTTCCAAGCGTGCGCCATAGGCCACTAGGCGAATCCTCCAGGTGCCGACTGCTCGGCGGACCGTGACCATGCTACCGGGTGTTGACGGCCTCTTGCGCCGTCGAGAATAGCGGAGTAGAAAAGTGATATCACTTTTGGAGGTCACAATGACTCAATCACTTTCAGATGCACCGGCCGTCCCCATTGCCGAACGGCGCGCTTGGGCGATCAACGGCTTTCTCCCCGCCCTCGTGGTTCTCGCGCTCTTCATCGCGCCCATCGGCTGGTTTGTGAGCTTCTTTACCAACGACACCGAGCCGCCCACGAGTGTCCTGGTGGTCGGGGTGGTGGCAATCCTGCTCGCCGTGACCGTAGCCTCTGGCCTCGACGTCATCCAACCCGGTGCGACCAAGGTCGTGCAGTTCTTTGGCCGGTACGTCGGAACCGTTCGCGCCACCGGATTCATTTTGACCGTGCCGTTCTCGCAGCGCTCGCTCATCTCCATTCGAGTATCAAACTTCGAAACCAGCGAGCTCAAAGTCAATGATGCCGAGGGCAACCCGGTGAACATTGCGGCAATCATCGTCTGGCAGGTCCAGGACACCGCAAAAGCGCTGTTCGCGGTTGAGGATTACGCCGACTTCGTCCGAGTGCAATCAGAGTCGGCGCTTCGACACGTTGCAATGTCGCACCCGTACGACCACCCGAGCGAAGGCACGACGAGTCTTCGTGGCGCGACCGAACAGGTTGCGCTGGAGATTGCTCAGCAGGTGCAGGACCGCGTCGCGCTCGCGGGAGTTCACATCCTCGAAGCCCGCATCTCCAAGCTCGCGTACGCACCGGAGATTGCTCAAGCGATGCTGCAACGGCAGCAAGCCGGTGCCATCCTGGCCGCGCGCGAACGTATCGTTGACGGCGCGGTCGGTATGGTGCAGGCCGCACTGCAACGGCTCGAACGCGACGACATTGTCGCGCTCGACGACGAGCGCAAGGCGGCCATGGTGTCCAACCTGCTGGTCATTCTCTGTGGTGACAGTCGCGCGACGCCTATCGTCAACACCGGCACGCTGTATTCGTAGACCGTGCCTGAAGAGCGCAAGCCCCTGCTCATCCGCCTCGACCCGCGCGTGGCGGATGCGCTGGCGCGCTGGGCGCAGGACGAACTGCGGTCGACAAATGCGCACGTCGAGATGATCCTGCGGCGTGCGCTCCGCGACGCCAATCGGATGCCGCCGAGTGCGGCACCGATTCCCAAGCGAGGGCGGCCCGGGAAAGCAGAGGGTGCGGCGTCCGAGCCGACCCAGTAGACTGCAATCGGCCGCTCGTGTGGCGTCATCCAGGCCAACTCCCCCAGGGCGGAAACGCAGCAAGGGTAACCGGGCTCTGGCGGGTGCGCGAGCGGTCTTTTCGTTCAGCAAAGGGGAGCAATGAAGAATTCAGCACTGGCGCTCGGCGTCGGAATCGTTCTTGCAGCTGTCGCATCGACCGCATCGACCGCATCGGCGACACCCGCAGAGGATGCACCGAACAGCGTCGTCGACCTGCTTACCGCGAACCTGGCGCCCCTGAACCAGTCGCTCACCGCGACCGCCTGGGAGCATGAAATCCCCGGCTTCGATAACGAAGGCCAGTACTTCTGGGGCGTCGATGAGGGAGACGGCCCGGTGTTGGACGTCTACGAATATCGCCTCGCAACTTCCGACGGTTCAATCGTCGACCTGCAGCCAACGCGCGGGGAGCAACTGAGCGAAGCTGACCAACAGGAGTATTACGAATCGCTCGGCTACAACGACGACAATCCCTACAGCTTCAACTGGATCACGCCGGTGTGTGTGGACGACACCGTTTCACTCACGGAGCGCCCTGAGCTGGTCAATCTCCACGAGTGGTCAATCATCGATTCACCCGGTTACCCCAACTTCACGCAGTCGGAGTGGGCGGCAGCCCGGAATGCCGTGATGTACGACAACGACGGTGCGATGTGGAACAACCTCGCCAACGAGTACAACTGGTATCTGCAAAGTCAGACCGGAAGCCTGGACACCCTCTCGGACGGCGACTATCGCTATGACGCCTATCCAACCCAGGCGGTCTACGCAGAATTCACGTGCGCGGACGGGTACAACCTCGACTACCGCAACCTGCTTGACGTGAACGGCCAACTGCTCACGAGCCGCACGATCGCACTCGACGCCGTAAGCATCGATGTTGGCGGCTTCGTCATCTCCCCAATCGATCTCGACGGCCGGTACGTCATGGTCGTCGGCGGAGCTCGTTCGATGAACGTCGCAACCTGGGGCATCGCCAAGGTCGGACAGCCGGTGACCGCCGCACCGGCCGCTGGTTTGGCAACGGCGGGCGCTCAGGTAACCCCCTACCTCGCGGTTGGTGCCATCGTCATTCTCGCTGGCGTCGGTTTCCTCGTCTGGTCTCGTCGTCGGCCGAAGTCTGACGACTAAGCTCCATAGGCAGTGAGGGGCGGCGAGCATTTGCTCCCCGCCCCTCACCCGTTGTCGGCACCGGACGGATAGTCTTGGCGTAATGGTTACCGCACTGTATCGGCGCTATCGCCCCGAAACCTTCGCAGAAATGATTGGCCAGTCGCAGGTGACTGAGCCACTCATGACCGCGCTTCGAACCGACCGGGTGAACCACGCCTACTTGTTCAGCGGGCCCCGCGGCTGCGGCAAAACCACCTCGGCTCGCATCCTGGCGCGCTGCCTCAACTGTGCCGAAGGACCCACCGACACCCCCTGCGGAGTGTGCCCGAGCTGCGTCGAACTGTCGCGCGGCGGGGGTGGTTCGCTCGACGTGGTCGAAATCGACGCGGCGAGCCACAACGGTGTCGATGATGCCCGAGATTTGCGAGAGCGAGCTGCCTTTGCTCCCGCTCGAGACCGCTTCAAAATCTTCATCCTCGACGAGGCGCATATGGTCACCTCGCAGGGGTTCAACGCTCTGCTGAAGCTCGTCGAAGAGCCACCGGAACACGTCAAGTTCATTTTTGCGACGACCGAACCCGAAAAGGTTCTCGGCACGATTCGTTCACGGACCCACCACTACCCGTTCCGGCTGGTGCCGCCCGAGCCGATGCTCGAGTATGTCGGCCAGTTGTGTGCCGAGGAGGGAGTGTCGGTCGAACCCGGCGTCCTGTCGCTCGTCGTTCGCGCCGGTGGCGGATCGCCGCGTGACACACTCTCCCTCCTCGACCAGCTCATCGCCGGATCTGACGGTGACACCGTCGCCTACAACCGCGCCGTGGCCCTACTGGGATACACCCCGGGTGCCGTCTTGAGCGATGTCGTCGACGCGCTCGCAGCAGGAGACGCGGCGGCGGCATTTGTCGCGGTCGACCGTGTCATCCAGACCGGCCAAGACCCGCGTCGATTTGTCGAGGATCTCCTGGAGCGCATTCGCGACTTAATCGTGGTGCGGTCCGCGTCGAACGAAGTGGCTGCGGGCGTGTTGCGCGACGTCCCCGCGGATGAGCTCGAGCGGATGCGAGCACAGTCACAGGCATTTGGCCCGGCGGAACTGTCCCGTATCGCCGATATCGTCAATACCGCGCTCAACGACATGGTCGGCGCAACGTCGCCGCGTCTCCACCTCGAGTTGCTCGTCGCGCGCGCACTGGTACCGAGCGCCGACGCAAGTGAGCGAGGAGCGCTCGCGCGTGTCGAGCGTCTGGAACGACGAGTCGGCGTCGAGGGTTCGCCAACGGGTGGCTCCAATTCGGCCGTCGGGTCGGTCCGCGGGGCTGATTCCGTGGCGGCCGGGGTTCCCGCGGCCGCCGCCTCGGTGCGGTCGCCGTCTGTTCCGGAACAGACGCATTCCGCAGCGGCTAATCGTTCCCCAGCCTCGACAGAGAGTCCCGCTGTCCCCCCGGCCGACCGGTCAATCGTTGCGGATGAACCTTCGACCACGGACGCACCCGATTCCAAGCCCGCCGAGGAAGCCCGGCCGACGTCGTCTGCCCCACTCACGACGGAGCTTGTGAAGAACGCGTGGACCGAGATTCTTGCGGCAACTCAGGCGACGAGCCGAAATGCCTGGATGGTGGCCTTCACCGCTCGCGTGGTTGAGCTCCGGCCGAACGACGACGGGGCGATCTTGGTCCTCTCGTTCCCGAGTGCGCGCGATGTCGAGGCATTCCGAAAGCCGGCCGCTGCGGGGAGCGGCGTCAGCGAAATTCTTCGCGCTGCGATTGTTCGTGTGCTCGGTTCGAGCGTGAAGTTCATCACCCGGGTTGAGTCTGAGCCGGCCGAGTCGACAACACAAGACTTCACCGCGGCGGCCGCCGCCGCAATGGCGGCGAACCCTGCCGAGAGCGCCGAGGCCACCGCTGAGCCGAACACCACGGAGCCGAAGGTTCCCGCGGCGAAGGCTCCGGCTGCCGCGCTTGAACCGGCACCCGAGGTCGCTGCCGGGCTGGACGACTGGGATGTCATCCCGATTCCGGGAGACGACGACGCTCCTCCCGCCGAGCAGGGGCCACCAGCGCCGAGCGGTTCCGATTCCGATGCCAGTGAGGTACACCCGGCGGACACCGGTGGCGGGTCGGCACCGGGTACACCCACCGACGCCGAAATCGCGCAACCGCCCACCGGGTCGGGCAAGGGGCGTGGACGCTCGGGGCAACCGGGCAGCACTCGCTATGGCGAGGCTGTGCTCCGTGAGGTGCTGGGCGCCGAATTCATCGAAGAAGAACGGCCCTAACAGTGTACGAGGGAATTGTTCAAGACCTCATTGATGAACTGGGGCGACTTCCGGGAATCGGGCCAAAGTCGGCCCAACGTATCGCGTTCCACATCGTTCAAACCCAGCAGTTTGATGTCTCGAGATTGGCCGAGATTCTCACCACCGTGCGCGACAAGGTGCGGTTTTGCCAAGTGTGCGGAAACGTATCCGAAGAGGACACGTGTGGCATTTGCAAGGACCCGCGACGTGATCCGAGCCAGATCTGTGTGGTCGAAGAGGCGAAAGACGTGGTTGCGATCGAGCGCACCCGCGAGTTCCGGGGCCTCTACCACGTCCTCGGCGGAGCGATCAGTCCCATCGATGGCATCGGGCCCGACGACCTCCGAATCACGCAGCTGCTCCAGCGGCTCGGTGACGGTCGGGTCAGCGAGGTCATCATCGCGACCGACCCGAACCTCGAGGGTGAGGCGACAGCGGCCTATCTGTCGCGGCTGCTCACCACGATGGAAATCACGGTCAGCCGTCTGGCTTCAGGCCTGCCCGTCGGAGGCGACCTCGAGTATGCAGACGAAGTCACCCTGGGTCGCGCCTTTGAGGGCCGCCGTCGTATCTAAGCGGCTCATGGCATTTCCTCAATCTGCCCCGCTCTAGGATGGAATTCCCGCCGATTGTGAAGGAGTCCTCGTGAGCCTCATCGTGCAAAAGTATGGCGGGAGCTCGGTCGCAGATGCCAACAGCATGAAGCGCGTCGCTCGCCGGATTGTCGAAACCAAGCGGGCCGGGCACCAGGTTGTCGTTGCCGTCTCCGCAATGGGAGACACCACCGACGAACTCATCGATCTTGCCCACGAGGTCAGCGACGCTCCGGACCCTCGCGAGCTCGACATGCTCTTGACAGCGGGAGAACGCATCTCCATGGCGGTGCTCGCCATGGCGGTCGAGGCACTCGGGGTATCGGCGCAGTCCTTCACCGGCTCGCAAGCCGGCATGATTACCGACTCCCAGCATGGCTCGGCGCGAATCGTCGATGTGACGCCCGGTCGCTTGCAGGAAGCGCTCGACGACGACCAGGTGGTCATCGTTGCTGGCTTCCAGGGGTTTAGCCGCGAGTCACGCGACATCACCACGCTCGGTCGTGGCGGATCCGACACCACCGCGGTCGCGCTCGCGGCGGCTCTCGGTGCCGATGTCTGCGAGATTTACACCGACGTCGATGGCGTGTTCACCTCAGACCCGCGCGTTGTGCCGAAGGCGCGGAAGCTCGAACGCGTCACGAGCGAAGAGATGCTCGAGCTCGCGGCCGCAGGCGCCAAGGTCCTCCACATTCGCGCCGTGGAGTTTGCCCGCCGGCACGGCGTGAAGCTCCATGTCCGTTCATCGTTCTCGCCGGTTGACGGCACCATCGTGTACGACCCCACTCGAGAGGAAGCCCTCGTGGAAGAAGCCATCATCGCCGGTGTTGCCACCGATACGTCCGAGGCCAAGATCACGGTCGTCGGCGTACCCGACGTCCCCGGTGTCGCAGCCCGTATCTTCCGGGTCATCGCCGACGCGAACATCAACGTCGACATGATCGTGCAAAACGTGTCTGCCGCCGCGACGGGCAAAACGGACATCTCGTTCACGCTCCCAAAGACGGAGGGCCGTCGGGCGCAGGAGGCCCTCGACGCCGCTCGAGAGCACCTCGGATTCGAGAGTCTCCAGTACGACGACGAGATTGGCAAACTTTCGCTCGTTGGTAACGCTATGCGTTCCAACTCGGGAGTCTCGGCGGTCTTCTTCGAAGCGCTCTCGGCTGCCGGCGTCAACCTCGAGATGATCTCGACGAGCGAGATTCGCATCTCCGTCGTGACCCGGGCCGCACAGCTGGGTGAGGCTGCGCGGGCACTGCACTCGGCATTTGGCCTGGACGGCGACGCAGAGGCGATTGTGTACGCGGGAACGGGGCGCTAATCATGGCACGAGCAGTCAACATCGGTGTGGTCGGCGCTACCGGCCAAGTCGGAGCGGTCGTGCGCGAACTCCTCGAGCAGCGCAACTTCCCGGTCGGCACCATTCGGTTCTTTGCGTCGGCCCGTTCTGCTGGAACCGTGCTGCCCTTTGCGGGCCGTGAGGTCATCGTCGAAGACGCGGCCACGGCGGACCCGAGCGGACTCGATATCGCCATCTTCTCTGCCGGTGCGACGCTCTCGAAGGCGCAAGCGCCTCGCTTTGCTGCAGCCGGAGTCACGGTGGTCGACAACTCGAGCGGTTGGCGAATGGACCCCGAGGTCCCGCTCGTCGTGAGCGAGGTGAATCCGCACGCCATTGATGAGGCCGCGAAGGGCATCATCGCCAATCCGAACTGCACCACGATGGCAGCGATGCCGGTGCTGAAGGTTCTCGACCGTGAAGCCGGCCTCGTCAAGCTGATCGTCTCGACGTACCAGGCCGTTTCGGGTGCGGGCCTTGCGGGCGGCGAGGAACTCGCAGACCAAGTGCGTGCCGCTGCCGAACAGAACCTGCTTGGCCTCGTTCATGACGGTGCCTCCGTGAGCCTGCCTGAGCCGGTCAAGTTCCCCAGAAATATCGCCTTCAACGTGATTCCCCTCGCGGGCAGCATTGTCGATGACGGCGAATCCGAAACGGACGAGGAGAAGAAGCTCCGCAACGAGAGCCGAAAGATTCTCGAGCTTCCCGATCTCAAGGTTGCCGGCACCTGCGTGCGCGTCCCCGTCTTCACCGGTCACTCGCTCTCCATTCACGCCGAGTTCGCGCGGCCCATCTCACCCGAACGTGCCCGTGAGCTGCTCGCGACGGCACCGGGTGTTGCGCTCGCTGACATTCCCACCCCGCTTGACGCTGCTGGCGCGGACCCGAGCCTGGTGGGCCGCATCCGCCAAGACCAATCCGTCGACGACGGCCGCGGGCTCGTGATGTTCATTTCGAACGACAACCTGCGCAAGGGCGCCGCGCTGAATGCCGTCCAAATTGCCGAGCTCGTCGCAGCGCGACTCAGCTGAACATCCGCGCCTGGGAACAGGGGCATACCGTTGAAAGAGACTCTGCCCTAGCATGAGCCCATGGCGCGAATGGGGCGGGCACCGACCAATCCGGTCAGTGTGGCCGGTGCGGATGCACTGAGCGGAATTGACCGCTCGATTGTGTCGAGCCAGCTGCTGTTCTCCGTGTTCGTCCTCGCGGTCGTTGGATTCGAAGTGCTCAGCGTCACGCACACGAAGGACCCGGGGTTGTTCTACGGGGGTTCGCTCGCCATCATCGTTGCCGGCGCAGCCGCGATCATGATTCCGTGGGAGCGGATAGATCGTCGTGGCAGCGCCATGATTCCGCTCGTCGACATCATCGGCATCGGCTTTATGCACTTGGGCATGCCACAGATTGCCACGGGTGTGCTGTGGGTCTTCCCGGTGATGTGGCTCGGCGCCTATCTTCCGCTTCGCGCGCTCGTCGTCGGAATGGGATTGAGCTTCGGGTTCATCTTTATTGGGGCGCTCCGTGAGGGTGAGAGCGGTGGCGTGCTCGTTCCCGACTGGGTGGTTTTGCCGCTCATGCTCATGCTCGTTGCGGTGGCGAGCAGTTCGAGTTCGCGCCGCGTTGCCGCCCAGCGACAACTTCAGCTCAAGCAATCGCAATTGCTCGCCAAGGCCCTTGCTCGGGCTCGCAGCCAAGAGGTTCTCATGGCTGAGATTCTCGACGCGGTCTCGTTTGGCATTGTGCGCGTGTCGGCGTCGGGCGAGATTACCCTCATGAACCGCGCTCAGGAGCGCTTCGAGCGGATCCGTGGGGAAGACGACGATATCTACGACGGAGACGGCGCCCTCAGATTGCCACCGGAGGAGTCTCCACTCGCCCTCGCCATGGCGGGAGAGGTCTTCACCGAACGGCTCGTTTGGTATGGTCGCGCCGAGCGTGAACGGGTCGCACTTTCCGTCACCGCTGTCCAGTTGCGGGCCGATTCTGGCGAGCGGGGCGACGTTCTCGTCGTGTTCCGGGACGTCACCGAGCAGATTAACGCCATTCGCGCCCGAGACGATTTGCTGAGTTCGGTGTCGCACGAGCTCCGAACCCCGCTCACAAGCATGATTGGCTACATCGAACTCGTGTTGGACGAGCCCGACCTGCATCGCAACGCCCGTCGACAGCTGGGCATTGCACAGCGCAACGGGGAACGGTTGCTGGATCTCATCACCCAGATTCTCGAAGCCTCGCGCGGCAACACCGCCGAGGTCGCGCTCGAACCCGAGTGGGCGGATGTCTCGAGCATCGTTCGGCAGGCTGTGGAGTCCCAAGAGTTGCGCGCCGCTGAACGTGGCATCCGCATCGACATCAGTTCGCTCCGGCCGTGCCAGGCGCGGATCGACCCGTCCCGCATCCGTCAGGTCGTTGACAATATGCTCTCCAATGCCATCAAGTACAACCGCGAGTTTGGACTCGTACGTATCGACGTCGAACCGGTTGGGCATGAGGTCATGGTGCAAGTGTCTGACACCGGCTACGGGGTGACACCGGAGGAACTGCCGCGCGTGTTTGAGCGGCACTTCCGTTCCGAGCGGGTGCGGAACTCCTCCATTCACGGGCACGGGCTCGGGCTCAGCATCAGCCGAGATATTGCTCGGCAACACGGTGGTGATCTCGAGCTCGAGAGCACACCGGGCGAGGGGTCCACGATTCGCCTCGTGCTTCCCACATCGGGGCCGGTGGCGAGCGAGGCATCCACCTAGCCTGCTGGAGGTGCGCGGGCACCCCTGTGAAGGAGCGCCACGGCTGCATACCGCTTGGCAATACGCTCCCCTCACGGGAGGGAGGCGCCATGGATCCGCTCACGATTTCGGCGTGTGCCGCACTCGCGGTCATCGTCGCGAGCATCACGTTCATCATCAACACCATGCTCTGGCGCCACGAAGCGGCGGGTCGCGCCTGGTCTATGGCGCTCGCGGCCGGCATGGGTGGCGTCGTCGCCGAGGTGTTTTGGGGCATCACGAGTCTGACCTGGTTCGTGGTTGCCAAAGACCTCCTCTTCGTCTATTCGTGGATGCTCATGTGGAGCGGACTCCGAGTCACCAATGGGCGTACACCGCGGTTCATGATCGCGGCGATTCCGGCGCTCATCGCCGGAGCGACCGCGCTCTTCCCGCAACCGTTCGTGTCGACACCGGGCACGTTCCTGTGCGCCGGAATCATTTGCATCGCGAGCATTCTCATCACCCGGGAGGCGAGCACGGGCCGGCTGCGCCGGGCGCGCTATGCCCGACCGTTCACCGTCGCTTACGCCGGCACCGCCGCCTACACGGGTGGCCTCGTCGTGTACGGGCTCGCCCAGCCAGACGCAGATCTCCGCGAGCCCGGGTTCTTTTCGATGGGTTCGTATGTACTCGTCATCATGTGTATCGTCATCGTTGCGGTGACGAACGCAACACTCATCCGAGCGGAAACCATCATTTCGAATCATGACTACGGCCGCGGCGTCCCGTGGGAGAGCCTGTCGGCCGGAGTGTGGAACGCCGAGGCCTTCTCGCTCGTTGCAGGCACCTGGCTCCGACGAGCGCAACACCAGTCGGCTCAACTCGCGTACATGGTGCTCGACCTCGACGATCGCAAGACCATCTCTCGAGCCTTCACTCTCGACGAGTACCAACGCATTGTCCGCAACTGGCGAGCAACCGTCCAAGACTGTGCGCCACCGCATGCCCAGATCGCCGAGCTCGCCCCTACTCGGATGGCCCTCATCTCGCCGGTCGATGCGGATTCCGAGGCGATGTCCGCGGCAGATGCGCTTCGCACCGGACTGCTCGAGTCGACGAACCAGTTCCCAAGTGGATTTCACCCAACGATGAGCATTGGGATAGCCCTGGCGAGCAATGCGGGCTGGGATTTGCATGCGCTTGAGCAGTCCGCTCTTGCCGCCCTGGATCGTGCAACGTGGAACGGTGGGAACGATGCGCAGCTCGGCGTCGCGGGCAGTTAGCTCGCGGTGAGTCGGTATCCAACGCCTCGAACGGTTTCGATCCAGCGTGGCGTCGTAGAGGACTCACCGAGCTTCTTGCGAAGGTTTGCGAGGTGCACCTCGACGGCGCGCTTGTCGTGCTCGCCGATGAAGTAGCCGGTGTAGTCGTCGCCGCGGAGTTCTTCGGCGAGTTCCGCCTTGGTTCGGACGCGCGCCCCTGAACGAATGAGTGCAGCGAGCAGGTCAAACTCACTACGGGTCAAGAGCACTTCGACGCCATCGACCGTGACCCGTCGTTCGCCGAGGTTCACACGCAGTCCGTGGTGTTCGTGCCAGTCGACGGCCGCAACGGCCTCGGTGACAGGGTCAGCGCTCGGGGCCGGGGCCGAGACGGGGTTTCGCGGGCGGCGCAGCATGGCATCGATGCGCGCACGAAGTTCACGCGGACGGAACGGCTTCGTGATGTAGTCATCCGCGCCAGACTCGAGACCCTGCAGGACGTCAATCTCTTCGGCTCGAGCGGTCAACAGAATGATGTAGGTCGTACTGAATTCGCGAATGCGCTTCGCCGTCTCGAAGCCATCGATTCCCGGCATGCTGATGTCGAGGGTCGTCACGACCGGGTTGTGCGCCCGGACGGCTTCGATACCGTCTGCGCCGTTGGCCGCACCAATAGCTTGGAATCCCGCCTGCTCGAGAACCGACTCGAGGAGTTCGCGAATGTCCGGGTCGTCTTCGATGATGACCGCACTTCGAATGTGAGCGTCCACAGTCTTCCCTCCCTGTGCGAACCTGGCGGCGGGAGGCAGCTGAGTGAATCGGCGGCCGCGCAAGGACGCACTTTCACCTTTAGCTTGCCGCAATTCAGCGCCGAGTGGGGATTTCCTCACAACTCTTTTCATATTGCGCCCCACCTACGTTCGATTACCTCCCCGAAAGCACCGTCGGTAGACTTCGACTGTGACGGAACAGGTCGATGTAGTCCTTATTGGTGGCGGCATTATGAGTGCGACGCTCGGCGCGCTCCTGAGTGAGCTCGAGCCCACATGGTCCGTTCGACTCATAGAGAGACTCGGCGACGTCGCGCAGGAAAGTTCCAATGCCTGGAACAACGCGGGTACTGGGCATGCTGCGCTCTGCGAGTTGAACTACATGCCCGAGGCGCCCGATGGATCCGTTTCGGCCGCGAAAGCCACCCAGATCAACGAACAGTTTCAAGTCTCTCGCCAACTGTGGGCGTCACTCGTTGCTGACGGACTGTTGCCGGAGCCGCAGTCGTTCATCAACCCCACCCCGCACATGACTTTCGTGCACGGCGAAGCCAACGTCGCATACCTCCGCAAACGCTACGCCGCGTTGAAGGACGAGCCGCTGTTCGCCGGGATGGAGTACAGCGAAGACTTCGACACCATCGCTGGCTGGGCACCGCTCGTCATGAAGGGGCGTGACCGCTCACAGCGAATCGCCGCGACCCGCTCGACCGCCGGTACCGATGTCGATTTTGGCGCGCTCACCCGATCGCTCGTTTCGGTGATGCAGCAGCGCGGTGCGGAAGTGTTCCTGAACCACGAGGTTCGCTCCATCCGCCGTCAGCGCGACGGGCGCTGGCTGCTGAAGGTGCGCCACACCGTCGGAGGAACACCATCAACCGTGTCGGCTCGTTTCGTTTTTGTCGGCGCGGGCGGCGGTGCGCTTCCGCTCCTGCAAAACGCGGGCATTCCTGAGATTCGCGGCTACGGCGGATTCCCGATCTCGGGCCAGTGGCTTCGCACGACCAATCCGAAGCTCGTCGCCGCACATCAGGCGAAGGTGTACGGCAAAGCCTCCGTCGGTGCGCCTCCCATGTCGGTGCCGCACCTCGACACGCGTGTCGTTGATGGCGAAACCTCGCTGCTGTTCGGCCCGTATGCCGGATTCACGCAGAAGTTCCTCAAGGCCGGCAGTTGGTTCGACCTGCCCGGATCGATTCGACTCCACAACCTGTGGACCATGATTCAGGTCGGTTTGCGAAACATCGACCTGGTGAAGTATCTCGTGACCGAGGTTCTTGCCTCACGTGACAAAAAGATGGCGGCGCTTCGAGAGTTCATGCCGACGGCGAAGTCCGCCGATTGGGAACTCATGATCGCCGGCCAGCGCGTCCAGGTGATGAAGCGCGACCCGGAAAAGGGTGGCGTATTGCAGTTCGGTACCGAGGTTGTCGCAACAGCCGACGGTTCGATCGCGGGCCTTCTCGGTGCATCGCCGGGCGCGTCGACCGCGGCGCCGATCATGCTCGAAGTGATGGAGCGCTGTTTCCCCGAGCGATGGTCGGCGTGGAGCGTGCGGTTGCGGCAGCTCATTCCCTCGCTCGGTTCCACCCTCTCGAGCGACGCCACATCGGCGGCCGCGTCCCTTGCTCACACCGCGACAGTTCTCGAGCTCGACCGCTAAACACCATGGCCAAGCTGTATTTTCGCTACGGTGCGATGAACTCCGGCAAGAGCACGGCGCTATTGCAGGCCGCCTTCAACTACGAAGAGCGTGATCAACGTGTCCTGCTCATGAAGCCCGCGGTCGACACCAAGGGCGAAAACACCATCGTTTCCCGCCTTGGCGTGGCTCGACCGGTCGACGTCGTCATCGCGCCGAGCGATTCCGTGTACGAAGCCGTTGTGGCTGCCCGTCGAGTATCGATGGATCGCGACGGTCGGGACATCGCCTGTGTGCTCATCGATGAAGCACAGTTCCTCAGCAGCGCTCAGGTCGACGATGCCATGCGCGTTGCCATCCTGGAGAACATCCCCGTCCTGGCGTACGGCATTCGTACCGATTTCCAGACGGTGGCATTTCCGGGGAGCCGCCGCCTGCTTGAGCTCGCACACAGCCTGGAGGAGCTCAAGACCATCTGTCGTTGCGGACGGAAAGCGGTCTTCAACGCCCGACGAGTTGGCGGACGCTTCGTTTTCGATGGTGAACAGGTCGCCATCGACCAGGGGAGCGTGACGTACGAATCGCTCTGCGGGCCGTGTTATCTGCAGGAAAGTGGCGGAATTCTCGCGCCGGATTCCGTCGCGAATTGAAAAACCCCCGGGGCGATTGCGGAGTCTGAACGCTTCACCGACCCGGGGGCACGTCCCCCCAACCGAAGGAAATCCTTCGAAGTTGTCGAAATCAATTTACCCGACGCGCCATTGGATAGAAAAGCCGCTATTTTGGGGGGCATGGCCGGGGGACATTCGCAGCGCGAACACCGTGTAGCACTCATCGACGATCACGACATCGTCGCGCAGGGTTTTGCGCGGGTGTGCGCCACATGGGACGGCGTCACCGTCGTCGCGACAGTGGCATCTGTCGATGCACTCGAAGCCCTTGGCGTCGAGGTCGATCTCGTCATTCTTGACCTGCGGCTCGCCGACCGCAGCCTCCCCGCAGATAATGTCGCTCGGCTCCGCGCACGCGGAGCAAACGTTCTCGCGTTTACCGGGGATTCGGACGCCTCGCTCGTGCGTTCTGCGGCCCATGGAGGCGTTTTGGGCGTCGTTCGAAAGTCTGAACCGGTGGAGGTGCTCAGGGAAGCGGTGATGCGGGCCCTCGAAGGGGAGCCGACCGCGTCCTTCGAATGGGCTTCAGCCATCGACGCCGACCCACAACTCGCAGATGCGGGCCTGAGCGCGCGCGAGCGGGAGGCGCTCTCGCTCTATGCCGCCGGCGCGAAAACGGCCGCGGTTGCGGATCAGATGGGCGTCTCGTCTGCGACCGTCATTGATTACATTCGGCGCGTGCGGTCCAAGTACGTCCGGGCTGGCCGACCGGCGCGAACGAAGGTTGATCTGTATCAGCGAGCGGTTGAAGACGGATTGTTGGAGTCGCCGCTCGGCACCCCGGGCGAGAGCTAAGTGGAAAGCACCGACTGGCGCCTCGGCCTGCGTCGAGACGAGGGTGTCGCCGGGTATGCATTCCGGGTCACGACGATTTGCACGGCCATTGCCGGCGGAATCTTCGGGTCGCTCGGTTTTCTCGATCTGCTGACCGAGACGGCTCTCGAGGACATGCCGGTCGCCCTGGTGCTCTTTGTATTGCTCGTGGCGCCGCCACTGGGCATGGGCGTCCTGGCACTCTCGGCACCCGGATTCATCGTGCGCCGCGTCGCGCTCATCTACGGACTGGGCTACCTCGTCGTGCTTGCCGGCTCGGCCTTGTTCGGCCCGGCCCACGTGGACCCGCACGGCGAGGCCTGGATTATTTCCATCACCTCTATCCCAGCGGCGAGTGCCATGTTGGCGGTGCCGCGGCCCATGACGTGGCTCTACCTCCCGGCGCTCGGCGTTCTGTCGATGGCCGTTGCGGTTCGAAGTGCGTCCTCGCAGAATCCACTTCTCGATGGCATCATCGTCGGGCTCTATGACGCGACGTTCTCGGCGATATTCGTCGGGCTCGTTTTTGTCGCTCTGGTCTGGACCCGGCGGCTCGACGAACGCATTGCCGTCGAAGCGCACGCTGAGGCAGAATCGTTGGCCGCGGAAGCTCGAGGCCGCGAGCAACAGCGATTCGAGGCGCTCGTCCACGATTCGCTGATCTCAACCCTCCTCGTTGCCGCTCAAGGTTCCGTGGATGCACGGACGCTTGCGCAAAACGCCACTGTGACGCTCGGCCAGTTTGGCGAGCCAGAGGACGCCGTTCCAAGTATCGCTGAGCTCGTCGGCCACCTTCGCGCTGACGTCCATGCCGAAAACCCCGAAGTGCGTTGGCGTGAGACGGTCACGGGAGAACTCGTCGTCCCACCAATGGCCATCGAGGCACTGCGTGGGGCCACGCTGGAGGCAATTCGGAATGCCGCGAGACACGCGGCACGCGACCACCGCACAGGACGTCCGGCAGAGGTCGACGTTGAGCTCAACGTGGACGAGGAGCGAATCAGCGTCGCAATTCGAGATAACGGACGTGGCTTCGTCGTGGAGCGCGTGCCAGCCGAGCGTCTCGGTGTGAGATACAGCATTGTCGAGCGCATGCGAACGGTGGGTGGGAGTGCAACCATCGAATCCACGCTCGGTGCCGGCACAACGGTTCTTCTGCGGTGGGAGGCGAGTCGTGTCTAGCGCCATTGTTCGCGTTGCCGACCTCTGGCACCCCTGGAACTGGCCCGCCCGAGTCATTGCCGGTTCGTTCTTCGCCGTCCAAGTCATCATGGCGATCACCGCGATGGTGCAAATGGGAGTCGTTGGGCCCAATCTGCTCGGGCTGGCCCTCTTTGCCCTGAGTTTTGTACTCGTCCTTGGACGCTGGGGAAACGCGCTGCCTCGCCGTATTGCCTGGACGGTCTGTTTGCTGATGCTCGCGGTGGTCGCCGTCCTTGGACCGT